>JAFTBJ010000195.1 GCA_017455295.1 Clostridia bacterium | reverse complement strand
GCCGACGCGCGGCAGTTGGTTGCCGCCATGATTGTCCGACCCCGAGATCGTTTGCAAGCCGTGTGCGAGTGCCAGCAGCATGGCTTTGGCGTTCTCGCCGGGCAGATTGGCCGGGTTATACACTTCCACCGCGTCGAGATATTCGGGCTGCGGCTGCACGCTCATATCGATATACCCACGATCGCGGTAGGGATGCGCCTGCGCGATATACCCGCCGTAGGCGTGCACCCGCTCGACGTATTCCCGAAGCGACAGCGACGGGATATCCGGGTTTTGCAGCAAAAAAACGAGGTCGATGCCATAGGTCAGCACTTCTTTGCCGTGGCCGTAATGGTGCTCCCAGCCAAACAGCAGATCCATCCCGAGGCGATCCGCTTCTTCTTTGGTTTTGAGGTAGGTTTCATAATAGAGCCCCACCTGCTTCTCCCACGGCCAATCGTGTGGCGCGGCAGTGCTGCCGGTGACCGAATGATCGGTCATCACATACCCGGCGTACCCGGCTTCATAAAACGCCTGCAGCATCTCGTGCGCCGTGCTTTGCCCGCAGGCGCTGCACTCCGCACAATGCACATGAAGGTCGTATTTGAACCACTCCGCCATCAGGAAAGCGCCTTCAAGCTCTGCTCAAGCAGCGCGAGTTTTTCTTCCAAGCGCGCGGCTTGTTCGCGCGCGGTTTCCACGATCTGGGCGGGGGCTTTGTCGGTGAACGCTTTATTGGCAAGCCGCGCCCGCACGCCGTCGAGCTGCTTTTGCACATTGGCGGCTTCTTTTTGCAGACGAGCGGTTTCCGCCGCTTTGTCCACGAGCTCGTCCATCGGGATTTTGATGGTCGCGTCGGGGGTGACGATGCTGACGGCGCCGTCCACGTCAAACGCGGCGCCGACCTTCACATCGGACGCACCGGCCAGCCGTGTAAAGAACGGCGCGCCTTTTTCAAACGTATCGGCAAAGGTAGTTTCGATGAACAGCTCCGCCTTTTTGGAGGGCGGCACGTTCATCTCGGCGCGGCGGTTGCGGATGCCGCGGATCGCTTCCATGATGCGCTCCATCTCCCGCTCCTCCGCTTCAAAGCAGAGCGCCTCGTCATAGGTCGGCCACGGCGTGCGCATCAGGGTCTCCCCTTCATGCGGCAGGCTTTGCCAGATCTCTTCCGTGATGAACGGCATAAACGGATGGAGAAGCTGCAGCATCCGCGTCATCACATAGACGAGCACGCGGCGCGCGTTGTCGGCGGCGTCGCTCTGCAGACGGGATTTGCACAGCTCGATATACCAATCGCAGAAGCTGTCCCAAATGAAATCGTAGAGTTTTTGCACCGCGATGCCGAGCTCATATTTTTCGAGGTTCTCGGTCACGGCGGCGATCAAGGTGTTGAGTTTGGAGAGAATCCATTTGTCCTCGAGCGTCAATGTTTCGGGCAGCGTCAGCGCCACGTCGTCGTCGCCGAGGTTCATCAGCACAAAGCGCGCCGCGTTCCACAGCTTATTGGCAAAGTTACGGGAGGATTCCACCTTATCCTGCATAAAGCGCATATCGTTTCCGGGGCTGTTGCCGGTCGCGAGCATAAAGCGCAGCGCGTCGGCGCCGTAGTCCTCGATCACTTTGAGCGGATCGATGCCGTTGCCAAGCGATTTGGACATCTTCCGACCTTTTTCGTCGCGCACGAGGCCGTGAATGAGCACGGTGTCAAACGGCACCTCACCCGTGTATTCGAGCGCCGAGAAGATCATGCGGGACACCCAGAAGGTGATGATATCGTAGCCGGTGACCAGCGTTTGCGTCGGGTAGAAGCGTTTGAGGTCTTCCGTCTCATGCGGCCAGCCGAGCGTGGAGAACGGCCACAGCGCAGACGAGAACCAGGTGTCGAGCGTGTCGGGATCCTGCCGCATCTCCTTGCCGCATTTCGGGCAGGTGCAGGACAGTTCTTTGGTCACCTTGACCTCGCCGCAATCGTCGCAATAGAACGCCGGAATGCGGTGTCCCCACCAGAGCTGACGGGAGATGCACCAATCCTGCGTGTTTTCCATCCAATGATAATAGTTTTTGTTGAAGCGTTCCGGCACAAATTTTGTACGGCCGTCCCGCACCGCCTGCACCGCCGGTTTGGCGAGCGGTTCCATCCGCACGAACCATTGCAGCGAGATCATCGGCTCGATGGTGGTGTTGCAACGGTAGCAGGTGCCGACTTCGTGGGTGAGGTCTTCGATGGACACGAGATAGCCGCCTTCTTCCAGATCGGCCACGATCGCTTTGCGCGCTTCGTAGCGATCCATACCGGCATACTTCGGATAGTTGTCGGTGATGGTGGCGTCTTCCGTAAGGCACACTTCCATCGGCAAATGCTGACGGCGGCCGACCTCAAAGTCGTTCGGGTCGTGCGCCGGGGTGATCTTCACGCAGCCGGTGCCTTTGTCGAGCTGGGCGTGTTCGTCCGCGACGATGGGGATGCGTCTGCCCACCAGCGGCAGCACGCAGTATTGACCGATCAGATGCTTATACCGCTCGTCCTCCGGGTTGACCGCAATCGCGGTATCGCCGAGCAGCGTTTCGGGACGCGTCGTCGCAACTTCGAGATAGCCGTCGCCGCCGACGATCGGATAGCGGATATGCCAGAAATGGCTGTTTTGTTCTTCGTAGTTCACTTCCGCGTTGGAGATGGAGGTCTTGCAATGCGGGCACCAGTTGATCATCCGCTCGCCGCGATAGATCAGCTTTTTCTCATACAGCCGCACAAACACCTCGCGCACCGCTTCGGAGCAGCCCTCGTCCATGGTGAACCGCTCGCGATCCCAGTCGCAGGAGGAGCCCATCTTTTTGAGCTGTTCAACGATACGGCTGCCATAGGTCGCTTTCCAGTCCCACGCGCGCTCGAGGAATTTCTCGCGGCCGAGGTCGTCTTTTGTCAGGCCTTCTTTGGCCATCGCTTCGACGATCTTCGCTTCGGTCGCGATCGCCGCATGATCGGTGCCGGGCAGCCACAGCGCCTCGTAGCCCTGCATCCGGCGCCAGCGGATCAGCGTATCCTGCAGCGTGTTATCCAGCGCATGCCCCATATGCAGTTGTCCCGTGATGTTGGGAGGCGGCATCACGATGGTATACGCCTTTTTATCCGAATGAACATCGGCACGGAAATAGCCGCCATCCATCCAAAAGCGATAGATGCGGTCTTCCACCTCGTTCGGTTCATACACTTTGGCCAATTGCTTTTTGTCTGCCATTTCAAAACAGACCTCCTTCGCAGAAACTGGAACATATCATAGCATATTTCGCTATACTTGTAAAGAATAAAATCCTTTATGAAATTCGTATAAGACGTATGGCAGCGCGCATACTAAAAACGGCAACGATCGTTTTTTCTGCGTTTGCTTCGACCGCTGCCGGAACTGCTGCCTTGTGATCGTTTGGTCGCCGGCAGCGGTTTCTTTTTTAGCGGTTCCCTTTAATCAAAGGTCAGCTGTTCGCCGGCGTCTTCGCTGCTGATGGTCACACCGGCGGCCGGGATCGAGCGTTTGCGATAGTGCGACGGCTTGACAAAACGCCCCTCATGGTAGAGCTCGGCCGCCTGCAGCCGATGCGCACCGCGCAGCGTCATCACCTGCACGCCGATCGTGCTGCGGGTCGCTTTGAGCGGGATCGCGCCGGTGTCCACCAACAGATACCGCCCGGCAGTTGATGCGAACAGCACTTCCGCGTCCTGTGCTAATTGACAGATGGACACAAGCGGCGATTTATCGCCATAGGCCGCGATCAGGCGGCGGCGATTGGTTTTGGTTTCATAGGCTTTTAATTCGATCTTGGCCGCTTTTCCATTTTCAAAACTGAACAGCAGATAGCCTTTATAATCGGTCGTCACCACCATGAAAGCGGCCGACTCCCCTTCTTCAAAGCCGAGTTTGGCCGGGATATAATCCCCCATTACGCTCGCTTTGGTATCGGCAAAATCCGATGCTTTGGCTTTGTAGACGGTGGCTTTATCGGTGAAGAAGAGCAATTCACACACGTTGGATCCTTCCACCGTCTGCGCCATGCGGTCGCCTTCTTTGAGCTTCTGCTCACCGCTCATGCGCAGCGACTGCGGCGTGATCTTTTTGAAATAGCCCTCCGCCGTGAAGAAGAAGGTGCACGGATAATCGGCGACCGGCTCGTCCAGATCGACAGCGGTTTCCTCGAGATCCGCCGCATACACGATCGTGGTCTTGCGCGGCTGGCCATACTTTTTGATGACCTGACACAGCTCGTCGATGATGATGGTGTTGACCCGCGAACGGCTCTTGAGGATCGCTTCCATATCGGCGATCTCGTCTTTGAGCTGCTCGATATCCTGCGTGCGTTTGAGGATGTATTCGCGGTTGAGATGGCGCAGCTTGATCTCCGCCACATATTCCGCCTGGATCTGGTCAATGCCGAAACCGATCATCAAATTCGGGACGACTTCGCTCTCTTCCTCGGTCGCCCGGATGATGCGGATAGCTTT
>JAFTBJ010000194.1 GCA_017455295.1 Clostridia bacterium | reverse complement strand
TTGCGTCGTCCTTCGCACCGAAAATTTCTCGAATTTTTCTCTTTTTCAGGTGCGAAGCAGTTTTGTAAGACACTAAAATTTTTTGCAGTCGAAGCCGCAAAACGTAGGCATACTGCCGTATGTCAAGGCTTTGCGGCAAAGACTGCGGGAAATTTTGTCTTCCAAAACCGTTTGTCCTTACCAACAGTCAGCCATATAGGAGGCACAGACACATGATTTGTCAAACCATTCTGGACGCGGTGGGGGAGACCCCGCTCGTGAAACTGCAGCGGATGCCGAAGCCCGGCAGCGCGCAGGTGCTCGTGAAAATGGAGGGGCTCAACGTCGGTGGTTCGATCAAAACGCGCACGGCGCTGAATATGATTGAGCAGGCGGAAAAAGAGGGGCTGCTGACCCCGGACAGCATCATCGTGGAGCCGACCTCCGGCAACCAGGGGATCGGGCTTGCGCTGGTCGGCGCGGTCAAAGGGTACCGCACCATCATCGTGATGCCCGATTCGGTCAGCGAGGAGCGGCGCAAGATCGTGCGGCACTATGGCGCAAAAGTGATGCTGATCCACGACGCAGGCGACATCGGCAAATGCATCGAGGAATGCCTGCAAACGGCGCTGCGCATGAAAGAAGCCGACCCGCATGTGTTTGTGCCGCAGCAGTTTGAAAATCCGCACAACACCGAAGCGCAGTTTTGTCATACCGGCCCGGAGATTTTGCGGCAGGCGGGCTGCACGATCGACGGCTTTTGCAGCGGCATCGGCACCGGCGGCACCATCACCGGCATCGGGAAAGCGCTGCGCGAGGCGAATCCCGACACGGTGATTTGGGCGGTGGAGCCGGAAAACGCCGCGATCCTCGCGGGCGGCACCATCGGCACCCACCTGCAAATGGGGATCGGCGACGGCATCATCCCCGCCATTCTCGACCGGAAGATCTATGACAATATCTACGTCGTCACCGACGAAGAAGCGATCGAAACCGCCAAACGGCTCGCCCGCGAAGAGGGCTTGATGTGCGGCATCTCCGCCGGGACCAACGTGGCGGCCGCGCTGAAGCTCGCCGAACGGCTCGGCGAGGGCAAGACGGTGGTGACCGTGCTGCCCGACACCGGCGAGCGGTATTTTTCGACGCCGCTGTTTAGCGAATAAAAGGAGGGAGCGCCATGCGCCCGATGCGGCGAGCCAACCAGGCGTTATCGGACGAGGTCGTCCGACATATATTGGAAACGGAAAAACGCGGGGTGCTGTCGCTGCTTGGCGACGACGGGTACCCTTATGGCGTGCCGCTCGATTTCGTGCTGCGGGGCGACACGATCTATTTTCACAGCGCGAAAGAGGGGCACAAGCTCGACGCGATCGCCGCCTGTGACAAAGCGTCCTTTTGCGTGTTGTCGCGCGGGGAGCTTGACGAACGGGACGGCTGGTCGTATTTTTGGAACAGCGTGATCGCGTTTGGGCGGATGCGGGTCGTGACCGACCCTTCGGAAAAGGAGCAAGCGCTCCGAGCCCTCGGGCAAAAATATTTCCCGACCGCCGACGAGGTGGAACGAGAGCTTCAAAAGGACGAGGCGCGGGTTGCGTGCCTCGCACTCTCCATCGAGCATATCACCGGCAAACGGGTACACGAACGATAACGTCGGAAAACAGGGGGGATTCTCTATGAATCGCGAAAAAGCCATCATCCGCACCAGCATCATCGGCATCCTCGCCAACGTGTTTTTGGCGGGGTTCAAGGCGACGATCGGCTGGCTGACCAACTCCATCGCCATCACGCTGGATGCGGTGAACAATCTGAGCGACGCGCTGTCGTCGGTCATCACCATCGTCGGCACCAAGCTCGCCGGCCGAAAGCCGGACAAAAAGCATCCGCTCGGGCACGGGCGGATCGAGTACATCACCGCCATGATCATCGGCGTGATCGTGCTGTACGCGGGCGTCACGGCGCTGGTCGAAGCGGTCAAAGCGATCATCACCCCGCAAACGCCCGACTATACCCCGGTGCCGCTGCTCATCATCGCGGTGGCGGTCGCGGTCAAGCTGGTGCTCGGCTGGTACGTCAGTCGGGTGGGCAAACGGGTGCGCTCCGATTCGTTGGTCGCATCCGGCAAGGATGCGACGCTCGACGCCGTGATTTCGCTGTCCACCTTGGCGGCGGCGGGGGTGTACCTCCTGTGGGGGATCAGCCTCGAAGCGTGGCTCGGCGCGATCATCTCGCTCATCATCATCAAAGCGGGCGTCGATATGCTGCGGGAAACGCTGTCGCAGATTCTCGGCGAGCGGGTGGCCAGCGAGACGGCGATCGCCGTCAAGGAAACGATCGCCGCGTTCCCTGATGTGATGGGAGCCTATGACCTGATCCTGCACAACTACGGCCCCGATATGCTGATCGGATCGGTGCATATCGAGGTGCCGGATACGCTGTCGGTCAAGGCGCTCGACAAGCTGGAGCGGGACATCCAGCAGGTGGTCTACGAACAGCACGGCATCGTGCTGACCGGGGTGAGCATCTATTGCCAAAACACCGAAGACGCGGCGGCGCGGATTTTGGATACGGTGCGTCAGACGGTGATGGAACATGACTATGTGCTGCAGATGCACGGGTTTTACGTCAACGAAGAGGAGCGGGAGCTGCGCTTTGACGTGGTGATCGACTTCGCCGCGCCCGATCGCGAGGCGGTATATACCGCCATTTGCGAAGACGTGCAGTCGCTTTGCCCCGACTATCGGGTGCAGATCACGCTGGACAGCGATATCAGCGATTGAAAAAGTATCAAAATTGAAAAAATGCACGCGGGCGTCTTGACCGTCCGGGCGTGCTGCTTTATAATAGTACCGACTTTAAAATGGAAATTGAAGGAGCGGATGACGTATGGCGATCAAAATCGGTGTGATGGGCTACGGCAATTTGGGCCGCGGCGTGGAAAACGCGATCAAGCAAAACGACGATCTGGAGCTTGCGGCGGTGTTTACCCGCCGGGCGCCGGAGACGCTGACGTTGAAAACGGCGGGCGTGCCGGTCGTGTCGGCGGACGAGGTCGCCGCGTGGAAAGACAAAATCGACGTGATGATCCTCTGCGGCGGCAGCGCGACCGATCTGCCGAAGCAAACGCCGGAGCTTGCGTCGCTCTTTAACGTGGTGGACAGCTTTGACACCCATGCAAAGATCCCGCAGCATTTTGCGGCGGTGGACGCGGCGGCCAAAGCGGCTGGAAAAATCGGCGTCATCTCGGTCGGCTGGGATCCGGGACTGTTCTCGCTTGCCCGCATGATCTCCGGCGCGGTGCTGCCGGAAGGCAACGACTATACCTTCTGGGGCCGCGGCGTCAGCCAGGGCCATTCCGACGCGATCCGCCGCATCGATGGCGTGCTGGATGCGCGGCAGTATACCGTGCCGGTCGAAGCGGCGCTCGAAGCGGTCAGAGCGGGTCAGAACCCGACTCTCACCACCCGCGAAAAACACACCCGCGAATGCTTTGTGGTTGCGGCGCCGGGCGCCGACAAAGCCCGCATTGAAAGAGAAATCAAGGAAATGCCCAACTATTTTGCCGACTACGACACCACCGTGACGTTTATCACGCAGGAGGAGCTTGACCGGGATCACAAAGGCATCCCGCACGGCGGCTCGGTCATCCGCAGCGGCGTTACGGGCGCGGACAAGGAAAACAAACACGTTGTGGAATTTAAATTAACGCTCGATTCCAACCCGGAATTCACCTCCGGCGTGCTGCTCGCCTTTGCTCGCGCGGCGGTGCGGCTGAACGCGGAAGGGCAAGCGGGCTGCAAGACGATTTTTGATATCCCGCCCGCCTATCTCTCGCCCAAGAGCGGCGAGGAACTCCGCGCGAGCCTGCTGTAAGGACAATGAAAAATTGAAAACGGAAAATGGAAAATGAAGGTGTCGCGCGACGAATTTTGATGAATTTTGCGGCGAGTCCGTAGAGCGCGATGCTGCCCATAACGAAAACGCTATAAACCAAAATCATCGCCGCGAGGGAACCCCTTGCGGCGATGCTGCGTTTTCTTTGTTATTTTAACACTTTGGCAATGGAAAGCAAGCGATCGCGATCCTTTTGGGAAAGGCTGTCAAAGAGCAGCAGCAACCGTTCTCCTTCCTGTGTCGTGCGCGGGGCGACCTCGTGAGCGAGCAAAAAATCTGTGGAAACGCCGAAATAATCGGCAATGGAAACGAGCGTTGAAAAATCCGGTTCCCGCAGCCCGCGGATGTAGTTGCCGAGTGTGGTGGGCGCGATGCTCAGATCCTTTGCCACCTGCTTTTGCGTCTTGCCGGCATCTTCAATTAAACAACGTAACGTGTTCCCGAAATCCATTTTGTTCACCCCGCTTTTACTATACCATTAAAAGAACGAAATATGCCAACAAAAACCACGTATCGTATTGACAATCCACAAAACGAGAAGTATAATAGAATTGCTTATAAAAATACAAAAGAGGGAGGAAAGGCATATTGAGCATAAAACAAAAAGGCACGCTGGGGGTCATCACGGCATTGTTGGTTGTGTTGCTTTTGGAAAATGTTTATCCTGTGCAGGCAACGACGGTGACGCTGGAAGAAATGCGTGCTCGGGCGGAAGCAATTGTGAATTACGAGTGGACGCCCACGCAGCGAATCGATGTATGGAATGAAAATCCATATAATGGAAAAATGTATTTTGAAGCGGGCGAAACGGTCAAAGGCATGCCGTATACGTTGTTTGCATGGGAATTGAACGTTGATAGCCTATTGTCACTGGAACAGTATAAGACAAAAACCAACTATTCTACGACGGCCTATTGTACGTCGGTGGGCGACAATCGCACCGGCCCGGTTTATGGCT
>JAFTBJ010000193.1 GCA_017455295.1 Clostridia bacterium | reverse complement strand
GTCCAGCGCGATCACGCCGCCAAACGGCTGATTTTCGGGGACGCGTCCCACAGCGATAAAGAGGCCGTTGACATCGAGCGTGGTCGTAACGCCGTCCCGGTCAGTCACGTCGATGGCTTGCAACCGTTTGTCGGCGTGCAGCGCGGTCACGGTGCTGTTGTACACCAAGCGGACGTTGGCTTTTTCCCGCAGGCGATTGACCGTGCCCTCGTCGCCGCGAAACGCGGCGCGGCGGTGGATGAGATAGACGGTATCGGCGAGGTCAGCGAGATACAGTGCGTCTTCAAGCGCCGTGTTGCCGCCGCCGACCACGGCGACGGATTTTCCGCGAAAGAACGCGCCGTCGCAGGTGGCGCAATAGGACACGCCGCGCCCGATGAGAGCTTCTTCGTTTTCGAGTCCCAGCCGGCGGTTTTCCGAGCCGGTCGCGAGGATCACGGCTTTCGCTTCATAGCGGCCGTTTGCGGTGACCACCGTTTTGATCTCTCCCGCTGTCTCCAGCCCGATCGCCGCTTCAAACACAAATTCCGCGCCGAGAGCGGTCGCTTGCTCGTACATTCTGGTCGCCAAATCAAAACCCGAGATGTGCGCGGCGGCGGGATAGTTTTCGATGTCCGGCGTGTTGATAATCTGGCCGCCGTAGTTTCGCCCTTCCAGCACCAGCACGCTTGTGGCGGCGCGGCGGGCATAGATGGCGGCGGTCAGGCCGGCGGGGCCGGCGCCGACGATGAGAACGTCGGTCATTTGGCGCCTCCGATCAGCGACAGGATCTGCTCTTTCGGGATCGCACCCACGCTGCGATCCGCTTCCGCGCCGTTTTTGAACACCACGAGGCAGGGAATGGAGAAGACGCCGTACCGCTCGGCGAGCTCGTCTTCGTCGTCGACGTTGACCGACACGATCTTGAACTCATCGTGTTCGGCGGCAACGGCGGCGAGCGTTGGGGCCAGCATTTTGCAAGGGCCGCACCAATCGGCATAAAAATCGACCAGCACAGGTTTTTCGGATTGAAGCACTTCTTTTTCAAAGGCGGCGGTTGTGATTTGATGAACAGACATAATCGGTTCCTCCTTCATAATATGATTGGGTTTTTAGTATGCCCGGTTTTGGTCAGAGCAACGCCTGTATATCCGCTTCGATTTTGTCGGGCGGGCAGGTCGGCGCATAGCGTTTGACGACGCGGCCGCCGCGATCGACGAGGAATTTCGTGAAATTCCATTGGATATCGGCAGCGGTTTTGGCGGTGGTGCTGAGCTTCGCGATCGCTTTCATCGCCATTTTGTTTTTGAGACCCTCCACCTCTTCTTCGGGCGCTTCCGCCTTGAGGAAGGTGTAGAGCGGCGATTCATTTTCGCCGTTGACGTCGATCTTTTTGAGCTGATCGAACTGCGTTTGATACTTTGCCGTGCAGAATTCGTGGATCTCCGCGTCGTCGCCCGGCGCCTGGTGGCCGAACTGGTTGCACGGAAAATCAAGGATCTCGAGCCCCTGCTCGTGATACGTCTCATACAGCCGCTCCAGCCCCTCATATTGCGGGGTAAACCCGCAGCCGGTCGCGGTGTTGACGATGAGCAGCACCCGGCCTTTTAAATCGGAGAGCGGCAGCTCCCCTCCTCCGCGCTTTTGCACCGTGTAGTCATAGATCGACATGTCGATCCCTCCTTTTATTTATTTGGTACAATTCAATTGTACACAATTAAATTGTCGATGTCAAGTGTTTTTTAGAATTTTTTAGAATTTTTTTCACCGCCTGTATTCTAGGTTTGCCGGAAAACGCAAAAAGCCCGGCTCGATCGGATAATTCCGAAAGAGTCGGACTTTGCGGTTTCGATAAAGCTTGCCAGCTCCTCAATGCGATCCTGTGTATTTCTTGATACACTCGCGGACATAGGCTGCCGTACCTTCGCCGTGCTTATCGATGTTTCTCGTAAAGCGTTCGTCGGCGACGTACATCTGACCGAGTCCGGCGAGGATCTCATCGGTGCAGGTGTATATCCTGTCGGTGATGAACTGCTTGAGTTTTTCGACCTGCAGGCGCGCCGAGTCAGCATTAGGTGCAACGCCACTCGCTTTCAGCTTAGCGAAGCCCTCCATAATGGCATCCATCCCGGCAAGCAGCTCGTTCCAATCCGCTGAGGTATAATTTGCAGTACGCCGTTCGCATTCCTTGTAAGCCTCGGTATCACCCCAGCGCATACTCGCCTCGTCATCGCATATTCCTTTTTTAAACGGTTGTTCCTTTTTCATATTCACTCCGCGTCACAATATAGTTTCGGATGAATAAGACGCCTGCCAATGCCAGCGCACATCCGAGCCCCGAATAGAAGAACGCTACAAACCAATTCGGGAACACTCCCGCGGCGCGCAGGCCGATTCCTCCGCCCATCATCACCGCCATGATGATGTAGGCTTTCAGATCAAAGAATCGCCAGAACGGCTGCCGCTCCTCTTCATAGCCCATGATCCGTTTCGTGTGCTTTTGGCTCATTCTGAAAAACATCAGCCCGAACAGCGTGAAAATGACGACGGATAATAGATACCAATACCACTGCTGTTCGATTTCAAGATAGGAGAGGATCCCCAGTCGCGCAACGTTAAAGCCGGCGATGAACCAAACGATCCCGGCGATCAATAACAGCGTTCTCTTTTTGACTTTCCACATGTTTCTTTATTGAATCGAAATGGACGTGATGTGCGGGTTGACGCCTTCGTACCAATACAAGAATCCGTCGCAATCGATGGTATCCCCGATTTTCAGCGTTTTGGCCGCTTGATACACATCGGTATCGGGGCCGGTCAGATACGAGCGCACAAGGAATGTATAGGTCTTACCGTCTTTTGAAACGTTGAAATAGTGTACCACGTCGTAAAAATATTCATGGATTCCAGACTATCATTTTAGCACGAAGAGTCCCGTTTGTAAATAGATAAGGTGGAACGAAGCCGCTTTGTCACTTCTGCGGAGAAATGAAAAAGAACTTTGTAATATCAGAATTGACAAAACGGATAAAACGGGGTATAATAAAGGTGGTAAGAAAGGGGGTAATTGTATGCCTGACCATACAACGATACAGAAGATAGCGGAATTAACCGAAAAGATCGGGAAGCTCCCAAAAGGCTATATTTCCAAAAAGACCGTAAACGGCAACGTGTATTTCTATCATCAGTGGTCGGAAGGCGGTGTGAAGAAAAGCAAATATCTCCGCGCCGAAGAGATTGCCGCTCTCACCGAGCAGATCGAGCTCAGAAAAAGACTGCAAAAAGAACTGTCGGAAATCAAGGCGGGCAACGTCGCCGCGCCCGAACCGCCAAGCGGCTTTTTGACGTGTACCCTGATGCATAAACGGACGGCGGTCGTCGGACTGGGTCTTGATAACGAAACCGGCTTTATTCAGAAAATCGGCGAAGTGTTGGCGCCCGAGCATCTGCCGGTTGGCGTCGGTATAAAAAAAGGCGTGGTCGATCGCGCGGCGCTGAACACCTGGTGGACGGATCGCTCGATCCCCGCCAGCCGCTCCGGCGTAAGAGAAGCGATGGAAACGCTGCAGATCACCGACACCAAAATGCTGTTGATCCGCTGCTTCGGGCTTTCCCTTTCCGATCAATATTGGATCCGGCCGGAGAACTCCGAACTGACGTGGGCCACGATCAACTTTTTTGAAAACGAGTTTTCCGACGACATCGGCGACGTGCTTTTCGGCGCGGACAAAAAGCCGGACCCGCTGGATTTCTCCTCCCCCGATAACACTTCCGATGGTAATCTGAAAAAGCGGTGGAAGATCATCGACGGCAAGCGCTGCCTTGTCAAAGGCGGCTCCAACCCATACCGCCAGCAACCGCTGAACGAAGTAATCGCCTCGGAGATCATGCGTCGGCTGAACATTCCCCACGTGCCGTACACGGTGACATGGAATAAGGGCGCTCCGTACAGCGTGTGCGAAGATTTTGTCAGCGAAGATACCGAACTTGTCCCCGCGTGGCGGATCATTCAAACGAAAAAGCTGCCGAACAACAAGTCGATGTATCAGCATTTCGTCGATTGCGCGGACGCGCTCGGCATCCCCGGCGTCAAAGACTTTTTGGATCGTATGATCGTGCTCGATTATATTATTGCAAACGAAGATCGACACCTCAACAATTTCGGCGCGATCCGCAACGCCGAAACGCTCGAATGGCTCGGCATGGCGCCAATCTACGACAGCGGCTCGTCCCTCGGCTACGACAAAAGCGTACCGATGCTGCGGGACGGATCGGAAATCGTTTGCAAACCGTTCAAAAAGCACCACGAAGAGCAGTTGAAGCTTGTCTCCTCGTTTGATTGGATCGACTTCTCCGCCCTCGACGGCGTCGGCGAACTGATCACGGAAATCCTTTCCGACGAAAACGCCAAGGACTATATGGAAGAAAACCGTATCCGCGTTATCGCCGAGCTGACCGAGCGCCGGATCAAAAATCTCAAAACGCTTGCAAGCTCAAAAACGCATAAGCAGACTATCACCACCGACGACGAAGTCGATAAAAACATCGCCGCGGAGTATGGGGGCAAGAAATAATTGAATCGCAAGTAAGTGTTGCACGCTTGCAGGCTCGAAATTAGTCGAAGCGTGATACCCTGTGGGTTCGAATAGAAAGAATAATGTTAGGAGAAACGCTCTATGCTACCAGAAGAAAAAGCAAGAGTAAAAATTGATAAACAGCTGATTGAAGCCGGTTGGGACATCGTATCAAGAGAAGAGTATATCCCGAAAAGCGCGTCTGCTGTAAAAGAAGCGCTCATGCAGGGCAACACCGAAAGCGATTACCTTCTTTTCGTTGACGATAAGGCGATCGCCGTCGTGGAAGCAAAGCGCGAAGAGAATCCGCTTGGCGACGAAGTTGAAAAGCAAGCGGAAGATTACGCCTGCAATCCGCAGGATTGGTACGGATTGTGGTTTGAGAATCAAATCCCTCTTGTTTATCTCGCTAACGGCAAAAAGATATACTTCAAAAATATGTTGCAGCCGGACAGCGATTACATTGAGCTTTCCGAAATGCACTCACCCAAAAAGATGCTGCAGATCATAGGACAAGTTTCCGCGTACGGCGCTTTGCCGAGACTTGACAAGAGAGGTCTTCGTGATTGCCAGTATCGTGCAGAAGCTGCATTTGAAAAATCCATCAAACAAGGCACAAAAAAGAGCCTCGCTGTATTGGCGACCGGCTCCGGTAAAACATATCTCGCATGTCTTGCAAGTTATCGGTTGTTAAACTACACGCCTGCCAAGAAGATTCTGTTCCTTGTTGACCGAAACAATCTTGCTCGCCAGACGGAAAGTGAATTCAGCACGTTTGATCGCACCGAAGGGCAGCAGGAAATGAGTTCGCTTTATGAGATCAAGCGGCTGAAAAAAG
>JAFTBJ010000192.1 GCA_017455295.1 Clostridia bacterium | reverse complement strand
GTCCGGAGCGATGTCAAACGTGACCTTCTGGCCTTCCGCCAGCGTCTTGAAACCTTCACCCACGATCGCGGAAAAATGCACGAACACGTCGTCGCCGCCCTCGTCGTTCGAGATGAAGCCGTAACCTTTTGACTCATTGAACCATTTGACAGTACCATTCATACCAAGGGTACCTCCCCAAAAAAGATTTTTGCATCTCTTGCACAAAGACCTCACAACTTATTGTAACCCATTCCTTCCTCCGGACAATGACTTACAATAAATTGTGAGGTCAAGCAGGCAATCAGAGTACGAATACTAGTATATCATACAGAAAAAACCTTGTCAAGAACAAATTTCCGCAAATCTGCCGGATTTCCCCGATCCAGCAGGATCATGTCGTTCTCTCCAAATGGGCAAAATTCGCCATGATCTTTTTGCATTCACCGCTGTCAAACGTGATGGTCAGCAGGGTATCGTTGCCCATCGGTTGTGCCACCGTGATCTTACCGCGGCCAAACACTTTGTGCCGCACGATATCGCCGACCGCCCAATGCTCAGCCGATGCTCCCGACGGGCGTTTGGCCGCCGCGGTCTTTTGCCGCTCGATCGCCGATCCGACCGGCGAGTGCGACGCGCGTTCGACCGCGCCACGCTCGGCCGCCGCGATCAATTCTTGCGCCGATGCTTTGCGCGCTTGGGTGCGGGTGGTGCGATAGCCGGATTGGCCATAGCCGCCAAAACTGCTCATCGTGCAAAGGTCGTGCTCTTCCAAAAGCGTCGCCGGAATATCTTTGAGGAACCGGGAAGGCGGACAACGATTGGTCATGCCGTACAGCATCCGACTGAACGCACGGCTGATATACAGTTTCTCCTTGGCGCGGGTGATCGCGACATAGCAAAGCCGCCGCTCCTCCTCCATTTCTTCGGCGATCCCGATGCTGTTCCGGCCCGGGAAGAGGCCGTCTTCAAAGCCGGGCAAAAAGACCACCGGGAATTCGAGTCCCTTTGCCGCGTGCATGGTCATCAGCACCATGCTGTCGGCACTTGCGTCATAATTGTCGACGTCGGTCATCAAGGCCGCTTCCTCCAGGAATCCGGCCAACGTCGGGAAATCGTCCGCGCTGTTTTGTTCATAATCAAGCAGGGAGGATTCGAGTTCCTGCAGGTTTTCCACGCGACCGGCTTCGACCGGGCCCATCATCTGCCACATTGTCATATACCCGGTCTTTTCGAGCATCAGCCGATAGAGATCGTGCGGCAGTGTCTCCCCGTCTTCTGCGATCTCCCGCAGCGCGTCCATCATCTCGATGAACACGCCGATCTTGCCGGCCGCCCGCGAGATGGCCGGATAGTTTGCCGCGTCCCGCAGCACCTCATACACTGTGATGCCGAGTCCGGACGCGATCTCAGCCGCATTGTCCATCGTCGTGTCGCCGATGCCGCGGCGCGGCGTATTGATGATGCGGCGCAGCGACACACTGTCCGCCGGGTTTTGGATCACCCGCAGATAGGCCATCGCGTCGCGCACTTCCTGCGTATCATAAAACCGGTGGCCGCCGATCACCCGATAGGGCACGCCGCTTTTCACGAGCGCCCGCTCAACAGCGTTCGACTGCGCCCGGGCACGATACAGCACGGCAAAATCCCGATAATGCCGCCCGCCGGCGACGCCGCTTAACACCGTGTCGGCAATCAGCCGCGCTTCTTCATCCTCGTTGTCGGTGATATAATAGGCGATCCGCTCGCCTTCGTCGTTGTCCGTCCACAAGGTCTTGCCCTTGCGCCCGATGTTTTGGGCGATGACGTGGTTGGCGGCGTCCAGAATGGTTTTGGTGGAGCGATAGTTTTGCTCCAGCCGGATCACCCAGCAGCCCGCAAATTCATCTTCAAACTGCAGAATGTTCTCGATGGTCGCGCCGCGGAATTTATAGATGCTCTGGTCGTCATCGCCGACGACGCACAGATTGCCGTTCTCCCCGCTGAGCAGTTTGACCAGCCGATACTGGGCATAGTTGGTGTCCTGATATTCGTCCACCATGATATACCGATACCGCCGCTGATATTTTTGCAGCACGTCGGGACAGGTCTCAAACAGAGCCACCGTCTTGCACAGCAAATCATCAAAATCAAGCGCATCCGCCCCGGCCAGCTGTTTTTCATACAGCGCATAGCATTCAGCGATCTTTTTGAGGCGGTAATCCGCACCGGCGTTCGCCGCGTATTCTTCCGGGCCGATCAATTCATCTTTGGCGCGGCCGATTGCATTCAATATCTCTTTGTGCCCGATGAATTTTTCATCCATCCCGAGCTGCCGCATGCACTCCTTCATCAAGCGGGCGCTATCCTGCGTGTCGTAGATGGTGAAATGGGACGAATAGCCGAGTGCTTGTCCGTCAAACCGCATGATGCGGGCGCAGAACGAGTGGAAAGTGCTCGCCATCACCTCGTCCGTTTGGTTTTGGAGCATCTTCCCGAGCCGCTCTTTGAGTTCGCCCGCCGCTTTGTTTGTGAATGTGATCGCCAGGATCCGCCACGCGGGGCAGGGATCCACCGCGCAAAGTGCGCGCAGCTCGTCGGTGATCGGCGCCGCACCCGAAGCCGCCGCTGCGAGAGAGGCCATTTGGCCTTCGGAAACAGTGCTTGGCGTTTCATCACTTTCATACGCTTCGCCATAGCGCACGAGCGCTGCCGCGCGGTTGACCAGCACGGTGGTTTTGCCGCTGCCGGCGCCCGCCAGAATGAGCAGAGGACCGCGCGCGTGGCACACCGCCTCCCGCTGCCGGTCGTTCATACGTGCAAAATCACGCCGGATCATCTGCCGACGCAGCGTGATAAATTGTTCTTGCGAATAGGACACGTTGGTCTTCCTTTCCTTAGCTTATCTATCAACTCACAATATTCTTCGCCCATCTGCCGCTCTTGAGGAACAAAAAGCCGATCAGGCATTTCAGCACGTTCAGTATCTGCACCGCGCCATACAGCCAGAAGATGGACAGATCGGTCAAATCGGCCAGCAGCATCACCGTCGGTACGCACAGCACCCACATAAAGCCGGAATCAAACACAAAGGTGATGAACGCCTGCCCGCCGGATCGGATGATAAAATATTCCGTGTTCACCAGCGACTCAAACGGCATGCCCAAAGCACAGATCAGCATCAGCCCTGTCGCAATGGCGCGCACGTCCGGGGTCGTGTTGTAGAATTGCGGCACCACACCGGCGATGGCGGCATAAGTGCCGCCCACCGCCACACTGACTCCGAGGGAAAGCAGCAGGAGTTTGTAGGAGGCTTTTTTCGCCTCCTTTGTTTGTCCCGCGCCGAGCATCTGCCCGAGCACGATACCGGCCGACACGGAAAACGAAAAGAACGCCACGGAGAACACGTTGAAAAATGTGGTATTGATGTTGTTCGCCGCCACCACGTCGAGCCCGCGAGTGGAATAATACCCGTTGAGCACGGCGAGGGCAGAGGCCCACAGCATCTCGTTGAGCATCAGCGGGATGCCCTTCGAAAGCACCTTGCGCACAATCGAAGCCTTGATGCAAAAACGGCGGAACGTCCCGACGATGAAGGGACCTTTTCCCCGGGTTATCCAGGTGCCGATCGCCACGATGGAAAACTCCGCCACGCGGGAGATCACGGTGGCGATGGCGGCGCCGCGTTCATCCAGCTGCGGCAGACCGAGGCGACCGAAAATCAGCACATAGTTCAACCCGAGATTGACTCCCATCGCGACAAGCCCCGCCACCATAGGCAGCGCGGAGCGCCCGGTCTCCCGCAGGGTGGACGCCCAACACTGCAGCAGCGCAAACGGAAACAAGGAGAGTATCATAATGTGCAGGTAGTTGTGCGCGCTTTGCGCCGCTACCCGTGCCACTTCCGGGTCGCCTTCCCCCATGAGAAACAAGGAAATAAAAGAATCGCCCCAAAAGAAAAACAACAGTCCCGCCACGGCGGTGATCACGGCGCCCATGATGATTTTGAACCGGAACGTCTGCCGCAGGCCCTCTGTGTCGCCGCTCCCAAAAAATTGAGCGCCGAAAATACCGGCGCCGGACACAGCGCCG
>JAFTBJ010000191.1 GCA_017455295.1 Clostridia bacterium | reverse complement strand
CGTTCAAAACTGCCATGCACCGCCAAAAACAGAGATTTTTGCGCGAGATAAGGCAGAAAGCTCGGCAATCCTTGCCGGAGTGCCGAGCTTGATAACGCCATATCGCACAAAAAGATCGTTTTTGCGGCTATATATCTTTATGTGAGTGCGCCCAAGAGGTGTCCCGCTCGATTTTGCCATTGGTTTTGTAGGGAAGCGGCAGATCTTCATCCAGAATGTACGCCCCGTTTTTGTCCTTTGGGACATCGCCGAAAAATCCTTTTTGGATCCAGCGTCGTACGGTGGATGGGCAGACATGGCGCATAGCGGCCGTTTTTTGTATTTGTTTGTTCATGATCGATCGCTCCTTTTCTTTATTTTCTAAATATATTTTACCATATAGGGTGTACAAAAAAACGGACACGGCATCAAAGAAATGGCGGTTTCAAGAGAAAAAGCCGATTCAAACAAGCTGGATGCATCAAAAAAAACAGCCGCCAAAGCGAGAGGCTTCGGCGGCTGTTTAGCCGGTTTACAGATATAGAAACAAAAGGTCGGATCATTCGGCAGGATGAATGTCGTAGCCGAGCAGCAGGATGACTTTCAGTGTTTCCAACGCGGTGTTGCGGTCATAGTTTTTTTCGCTTTCGGGCAGGTCACTGTACGGCACGAGCAGCGGCGTTTGCATGGCGTCGTTGTCGCGCACGGGGCCATAGGTCCAGCCTTCGGCTATGCGTCCGGCTGCCCATACATCGTGGACGTTTGCGGCAATTCTTTCGGTCAGCGCCAGCAGGTCGTCGGACAGCACAATCCGGCTGGTATCCAAGGGAGTAGGCGTATAAGAATGCTTCGCCATAAAAAGAGCTCCTTTCAAAAAAGAGGGGTCTCAAGCGGCAAACCGCCGCTCAAATAAGGCGGATAAGACGATCAGCGCCCGATCCAATATATGCAGTATACCACATTTTTGAGCATTCGGCAACTATAAATCGGTGCGGAGGCGCTTTTTGCGAATGCGACGGGAATGGCGGCGGTTTGACGAGCGGATGCGACGACGATCGACGATCTTTCACTGGCGGGGTCGGATTGGCTGCATGTTCCTCTTGATTTTTTTAAGAGGGTTTGATATAATGAAAAACGAACAAATGTTTGTTTTTGCAAAAAGGAGGGGTGGATATGGAGCGGGTCGTGTTTCACGTCGACGTCAACAGTGCGTTTTTGTCCTGGTCGGCGGTGCGGCAGTGCCGCGCGGGCGGCGAAGATCTGCGGCGGATCCCGTCGGTCGTCAGCGGCGATCCGGGAAAGCGCACCAGCGTGGTGCTGGCCAAATCCATCCCCGCCAAAGTGTTTCACATCCGCACCGGCGAACCGATCACAGCGGCGCTGCGCAAGTGCCCGCATCTTGTCATCACCCCGCCCGATTTCACCTTGTACAGCGCGTGCTCCCGCGCGTTCAAGGATATTTGCCGGGAATATACGCCGACGGTGGAAGAATTTTCGATCGACGAATGCTTCCTCGATATGAGCGGGATGGGCCGCATCTATCCCGACCTTACGGCGACGGCGCACGAGATCAAGGATCGCATCCACCGGGAGTTGGGATTCACCGTGAACATCGGGGTCGGCAGCAATAAGTTGCTTGCCAAAATGGCGAGCGATTTTGAAAAGCCCGATCGGGTGCACACGCTGTTTGCGTCCGAGATCGCGCAGAAATTGTGGCCGCTTCCCATTGAGGATTTGCTGTTTCTCGGCGGCGCGACCGCGCAGAAGTTGCGCCGCATGCGGGTGAATACCATCGGGGATTTGGCCGGGATCGACCCGCAAAGGCTGCAGGCCGTGGTGGGCAAAAGCATGAGCCGGTCATTGATCGCGTCCGCAAACGGGATCGACGAGTCTCCCGTCACGGCCGAGCGTCCGCGCGCCAAAAGTTACGGTCACTCGCTCACGATGGAAGAAGACGTCAAAGACGCCGAGACGGCCGGGCGGATCCTGCTTGCGCTCACCGACGCCGCCGCGTCCCGGCTGCGCCGGGACGGCGGAAAAGCGGGCAGCGTGTCGGTGCAGATCCGCAGCGACCGCTTCCAAAACCGCTCCCACCAGCGGCATCTCCCGCAGCCGACCGATGTGACCCGCCGCCTGTATGAAACGGCGACGGCGCTGTTTGCCGAGATGTGGGATGGAAAAACCCCGCTGCGGCTGCTCGGCGTGTCGCTGACGGATATCCGTAACGGGGAAGGCGAGCAGATTTGCTTGTTTGAGGAGGAGGAACACGAGCAGGAGCGGCAGCGCAAGCTGGACGCCGCGGTGGACACGATCCGCAGTCGGTATGGCCGGGGCGCGGTGCAGCCCGGCTCGGTGATGACCATGAAAAAGCCCAAAAAGACGTAAATCAAGCACAAAAAGCAAAGGGCGCTGTATACTCAAATGCTGAGTATACAGCGCCCTTTATTCGTCGCCGGACGCGGCCTTTGGCGGCGCGACCAGCGCGTCGATCAGCGTCGCCGCCTGTTCGGTGCGGCCGCCTGCTGCCTCAAAAACCGCCTGCCCCAAACAGGCGAGGCGCGGCAGCGGCGGGGGTTCGGTGTGGGTGTTCGGAGGCGTTACGTCTTTCATACTCGTACCCTCAGTCATTTTTTCAATGTCGAACATATGTTCGATTTCTAGCATACACCTTTTTCCTATTGTTGTCAACCGCTTTTTTGTTTTGCCGGTGGCTGGCGGGTGTATAAAGCAGGACAAAACGGGATATACTGGTGGCTGAAATCATCAACGAAACGAAAGGGGCCGAAAACGATGGACATCACGCCGCAGGAATATCGAAAACTGGCCGAAAAAAGCGCGCCGCGTTCTCCGGTGCTCGCGGATTGCCTGAAAGCGTTCGGCGTCGGCGGGACAATCTGTATGCTCGGGCAGGCGATCGCGTTGGCGGGGCAGGCGGGCGGACTCGGCGAGAAGGACGCGTTGTTTCTCGCGTCGCTCACGCTGGTGCTGCTCAGCGTGCTGCTGACGGCACTCGGCGCGTATGACGTGATCGCCAAGCATGCGGGCGCGGGCACGCTGGTGCCCATCACGGGATTCGCCAACGCGATGACCGCTCCCGCGATCGAATACAAAACCGAAGGGCTTGTGATGGGACTCGGCACGAAAATGTTTACCATCGCGGGACCGGTGCTCGTGTACGGTGTGCTGGCGTCGGTCATTTATGGCTTGATTCAAGCCGCGCTGACGTTGCTGTAAAGGAGGGGGAGCTTGTGGCGGAGCGAAAAGGAGCGTCGACGGTGACGCTGTCCGCGCGGCCGCGCGTGTTGGGGCACGCGGCGGTGGTGGGCAAAAAGGAAGGTGAGGGGCCGCTGGCCGGTTGCTTCGACGCCGTGTTTGACGACGTGACAATGGAAAAAGAGTCGTGGGAACAGGCGGAAAGCGCCTTGCAGAAAGAAGCGTTTACCCGCGCGCTGGATCACGCCGGCATTTCGCCGTCGCAGCTTGACGTGCTGTTTGCGGGGGATTTGCTCGACCAATGCACCGCGTCCACTTTCGCGATGCGGGATTACAGCGTGCCGCTGCTCGGACAATATGGCGCCTGTTCGACGATGGCGCAGACACTCGCGATGGCGGCTTTGGCGGTGGACAGCGGGGCGGCGGATCTCGCCGCCGCCGTGACGTCCTCCCATTTTTGTTCGGCGGAGCGGCAGTTTCGCTATCCACTGACCTATGGCGGCCAGCGCACCCCCACCGCCCAATGGACGGCGACCGCTTCCGGCTGCGTCGTGGTCGGTATGGGTGGAAAAGGGGTGCGGCTGCGGGAGATCACGGTTGGCCGCATTGTGGACATGGGCGTGACCGACGCCAACAATATGGGGGCGGCGATGGCTCCGGCCGCCGCCGACACGCTGACCCGCTATTTTGAAGATACCGACACCCGCCCCGGGGATTACGACCTGATCGCGACCGGCGATCTCGGCGCCTGCGGCTCGTCGCTGCTCAAAGAGCTGCTCTCCCGCAAGGGACTGCTGCTCGGCAGCAACTATCGGGACTGCGGCCTGATGCTGTTTGACCGGGAGACGCAGGACGTCCACGCGGGCGGTTCCGGCTGCGGCTGTTCGGCGGCGGTGCTGTGTGGCAAGATCCTGCCGCAGATCGAGCGGGGGGAGCTGCACGACGTGCTGTTTGTCGCGACCGGGGCGCTGTTGTCGGCGACCTCGGCGCGGCAGGGGGAGTCGATTCCCGGCATTGCGCATCTTGTGCGGCTGACAAAATAAGGGTTTGTGATAAAAAACAACGCGGCTCCGTGCTTGGCACGGCTCCGCGTTGTTTTCCAAGGAGGGAAAATAAAAAAGGAAATATCAAAAAGAATTATGCGGCTGTTGACGGCGCCGCGGCGCTGGGATAACGCGCTTCTATGGCGTCGCGTTCCTTTTTGGTTTGTTGGCTGTCATCCGACAGATCTCGACCCTTGCTTTGATTGACGGCGAGGTTTTCTTGCGCGTTTTGCAGATCTTGTTCCAGCTGCTTCATCTTTTGGATGTGAGCGGCTTTGAGCAGGAGCCGGATGATAACAACCGCGATGACGATCGCGATCACGCCAAACAGCAGCGGACTCAAAAAGAACTGGTGGATAAAGCCATAATAATTCAACGCCAGCGCGATTCCCGAAAAGATGAACAGCCCGACCGCTTGGCCGGTCTTGATCGCTTTGTACAACGCGTTGTTTTCGTGGCGAATGGCTTTTTCGAGCGACTCGATATGATCGTTCAGCGCCTGCCGGGATTTTTGCAGGTTACTCAGCATTTCGTCGTTTTTGGCCAGGCGCTTTCCGAGTTCCTGATAACGCGCTTGCCGTTCGTCAAGAAACTCCTGCCGCTTTTTCAGAAGAGCCGCCCATTGGTCGCCGATCGTTTGAGCGACCGCATCGGCCGCACAGATATTGGCCTTGCGGATATATTCGCACACGCATGCAAAATCCTGATCGGAAAGATCGCACCGGGTAAACCCGTCGGTATCAATGCGCACTAAACCGATCCAGCCGCGGTAATCATCCGGATATTCTTCCGTCATCTCCTTGAAAAGAGCGCGCGCTTTCCGAAATTCACCAAACTGCATGTTGGTTTCCGCATTTTTCATCAGCCGGTCTTTTTTGCCGAGGAGTTGGGTGGCGGGGATTCTTGATCCGCAGTACGGGCAGTCGACAAAGGATCTGCCTTCTTCAAGCCGCAATTTGCCGTCGCAATTTGGGCAAGTACCGTTGTAAATCATGGGATGGTCTCCTTTCATTGATGACAGATAGAATGATAGCTGTCCGGCGGATAGGTCGATCGTGCGGAGAGGCGCGGCGCTCTGGTCAGTGAGTGAGCGCCCCCATGATGGCGGCGAAAAAGCTCAGATAGCCATATCCCACAATGGCGCTCATAGAGGCGGCAAACACGGCGCTCAGTGTGACAT
>JAFTBJ010000190.1 GCA_017455295.1 Clostridia bacterium | reverse complement strand
GCCAACACGTCGTCGCAAACCGGGGCAACCGCATATTGCGGATAGCGGGCAACGTTTCGCTGCAGATAGGGAAGCGCGTCGCCGGACAGTTCCACCGCCGTGACGTGCACATTCTCTTGCAGCGAACAAAGTCCCAGCGCTACACAGCCGCTCCCCGCGCACAAATCGAGCGCGGTCGCACCTTTTCGGATACTCAAAAATGCCGCGCCGGTTTCACAAAGGAGTTCAGTTTCGGGACGCGGAATCAGCACGCCCGCTCCGACATCCAGCGTCAGTGTCAAGAAGTCCCAGCATCCCAGAATGTATTGCAGCGGCTCCCCCGCCGCGCGGCGATCGGCCGCCGCCAAAACGGCGGCTTGCTGCGTCGACGTCAGTTCAGTATCATCCGGGCGGCGGCCATGCGGCAGGCCGCTCAAATCTTCCAAAAGGCAAATGGCATCAAAGGCGGGGCTGTCGCACCCCGCCTTTTCAAGTTGTGTTTGCAGTTGTTCAAAGCATTCGGCTTGCGTCATGGCTATCACCAGTTGTCCGCGGTTTTGTCTTCCGGCACAACAGCGGCGAAGGCCGCGATCGCGCATTCGATCATGCTGTCATCCGGTTCTTTGGTCGTGATTCGCTGCATCCATTTGCCCGGTGCGGAAATGATGCGGGTAAAGAGGTTGTCATAGCGACCGGCAAGCTTCAAAAGTTCATATCCAATGCCGACAACCAACGGGATGGTCAGAATCTTGATGGTTACATACAGCCACCGCATATCCGCCATGACTGGGATAAACATGGAGACCGCCACACCGACAAACAGCATCAAAATCATAAACGATGTGCCGCAGCGCGGATGGAAGCGGCTTTGTTTGCGCACGTTTTCCACCGTCAGCTCTTCGCCGTGTTCATAGCAAAAAATCGTTTTATGCTCCGCACCGTGATAGCGAAACACCCGTTTGATATCTTTCATTTGGGATACGAGGATCATATAACCGAGAAAAATCAAGATCTTCATCACGCCGGTAATGAGCGCTTTCAAAAAGCTCTCCAGCGTCACGACACCTTCTGTCGGCGCGCTGTTCAAGCCAAAGAGCGGCGCGATTGCGTTATCATAAAGGAACGTCGGCAACCATGTAAAAAGAACAATCGCCAGCAAAACGCCCAACACTGCCGAAATCGCGCTGACAATCGGCATCAACTTGGAAAGTTGCTTTTGCTGTTTTTCTTTCTCTTCTTCGGTCATCGGTTTGTTTTCATCGTCTTCCAATTCTTCCATCCCGCTCATTTCAGCGGATTTCATCAGGCATTTATAGCCGACGACCATCGAACTGATAAAATTGAATATACCGCGTATAAACGGGACTTTTGTAAACACATTTTTGCTTTTCGGATTGTCCCATTCGTCCATACGAATCTCACCGCTGGTATGGCGCACCGCCATCGCCGTTTTGTACGGTCCGCGCATCATAACGCCCTCGATCAATGCCTGTCCGCCGATCGAAGTCTTTTTGGCGGCGCACGCCGCTTGTTTGTCGCTCATATTACCACTTCCTTTTTGAGACGATCAATCGTTGTCGGTTTGCCGTTCGTTTGACGGCTTCGGAACCGGCAGACGGATGGTGACCGTCGTGCCGACGCCTTCTGTACTTTGAATATCCAATGTCCCGTGATGCCGTTTGACAATGTCATCCGCCAGCGCCAAACCGATCCCGGAACCGGGGCGAGAGGCGTTGGCGCGGAAAAAGCGTTCTTTCACATAAGGCAGCGCTTCAGCGGAGATGCCTTCACCATCGTCGCTGACAATGATCTTGATCGTGGATCCGATCAGGCGCGCCTCCACATGGACGGTACCGCCGGGATCGGAATACTTGATGGCGTTATCCATCACTTTGATAAACACCTGCTTGAGCCGTGCGGGATCACCGATGATCGGCGGAAGGTGGATGTTTTCGATGTAATCGACCGTGAGTCCTTCACGCGCCGCACGCTCGCGGAACAGCAACACCGTTTCTTCCAGCTCCGCCAGCACGTCCATCGGGATCATGCGCAATTCCAGGCGGCCGCTTTGCAGCCGGGAAAAATCCAGCAACTCTTCCACGATACCGGACAAGCGCCGCGCTTCACCGGAGATGACCTGCAATCCTTTTTCCATGATCTCGCGATCCTGTCCGCCACTTTGACGCATGGTCTCGCTCCATCCGGTGATCGCGGTCAAAGGCGTCCGCAATTCGTGAGAAACCGTGCTGATGAATTCGTTTTTCATCCGCTCGCTCTTTGCGATCTCTTCCGCCATATAGTTGATCGTATCGGCCAGATCGCCGATCTCGTCGTTATAGGTTTTTTCGATACGGGCGTTATAATCTCCCATTGCGATCGTATGAGCAGTTTCGCCGATCTCTTTGAGAGGATGCACAATCGTGCTGACAAAATACGAACTGGACAGCATAATCAAAATCAAGGTCACCAATCCAACCATGATCATCAGCGATACAAGCGTCATGATTTGCCGATCGACCAGCGAAAGCGAGGTTACATAGCGTACGGCGCCGTAAGGCGATCCGTCCGCTTGAAATACCGGAACGGTCACCGCCATAATATTTTCGCCCGTCTCCGCATTTCCCTGCCACATGGCGCTATGCTGTTCGGAGCTTACTGCCTGCGCATATTCGGGTGCCTGCGACATTCCCGGTGCAAACCCGGTGGACGATAGGATTACCCGGCCGTCTTTGCTGACGATCTGCAGCTCCATCGTTTCGTTTTCGGTGAAGTTTTCCGCAAATCCTCTGGCAGTCTTTTCAAAGTCAAATCCCGGCTCGTCCGTATACAGCCGAAACAACTCCGACAGCGATTCCGCACGATCGGTCAGCAGCGTCTCCACACGCTGATAACAATAGCTTCGCAGTAAAAATGCAAAGGTGAGTTCAAACGCAATCAACAAGATGAATATCACGCCGAAGCCGTTGATAAGCCAACGACGTGTAATGCCTTTATTCACGGCGCCGGCCTCCTTTTTTCCGTTTATCCAATCAGGCGTTCCATTGATATCCCACGCCCCACACCGTCATGATATGTTCCGGCGAAGATGAGTTTCTTTCGATCTTCATACGCAGACGGCGAATGTTGACGTCGACGATCTTTTCGTCGCCGAAATAATCTTTTCCCCACACATACTGCAGAATATCTCGCCGTTTGAGTTCTTCGCCGGGATGTGTGAAAAAGTATTCGATAATCTGGAATTCAAGCTGAGTCAGTTCGATGGGAGTGCCGTCCCTGCGAAGCGTCCGGCTGCGCAGGCTGAGAACGAAATCGCCCTGCCGGATCTCCTCAAGGTATTGCACTTCATGGCGCTGACGCGCCGCATCCACACGGCGATACAGCGCATCGATGCGGGCAACCAATTCGGACGGGCTGAACGGCTTGGTAACATAATCGTCCGCTCCCATCATCAGGCCGCCTACTTTTTCCATCTCCTGCGTGCGAGCAGTCAAGATGATAATGCCCATCGAATCGCTGCGTTTGCGTAATTCGCGGCATACTTCAAAGCCGTCCATACCGGGAAGCATAATATCCAGCAACGCGATATCCGGTTTTTCCGCTGCTTGATCGTAGCGATGCAGAGCCTCTTCGCCGGATCCCGCTTCGATCACTTCATACCCCGCGCGCTCCAAATTAATCACCACAAATTCCCGGATGTTGCTCTCATCTTCACAAACTAAAATACGTTTCATGCTTCTCAACCCCTATTTTACAGTACAAATTTTGAAAATCGAACGCAATATTTCCATTGTTGGTTTCCATACATGATCGCTGTCATACCATACTTCATAACGCGTAGCGCCGTCCGAGGCGATAAAGATGAATGAACCGCGTTTGGAAGACGCGCCGCTCGACGCCACACGAAAAGCGGCAAATTCATCAGCCAAAACGCCGTGATCCACATATTGCAGCACCAGCGTCCGCTCGTCCGCTTCATAATGAGCGGTCACCTGTCCCCGCCAGTCATCCGGGATCTCCAGATAATATCCGTCACTCACATTCATGATGTTGGTCAGTTTTTTGACTGGCATGGATATCTCCATATCCCATGCATACCAATCGGTCAGCCAAAGCTGCATCTGTTCGGTCGGCGTCGTTTCGTATCCCGGCATCCGCGAGGACTGCGGCCATTCGATCTCGCCGTCGCCGTCGATGTCCATGCAGGGCAAACCCGATTCACGCGCAGACAGCGAATTGATATTGGAAGACGGATCATAAAGCGGTGCAGTCAATTGTTTGCCGTCCCAGATCAGCAATTCCGTGATGGTGGTCGTAGCGTCTTTGATACAGTCCTGATAAATGCCGCGCACCGTGCGGCTGAAAGACGTGTGAATCGACTGGCCGAATTCCACAATCTTGCCGTCGAGCGATGCGGCGCCGCGTTCCACAATCTCGTCCTCTTCCATCGACAATAGCCGAACCGTCGTTTGCCGCTCGGATGCATTGATACGGAAAAGGAGCAGATCGTCCCGCCGAATGGTGGAAAACTTATCAATCACGATATGCGTATAGGTATCGGTGTAGCGTTCGGTGAGCCGACCATCCTGCAGCGCATACACCATCAATCGCCGATCGGTGGTGTTATACATACTGTAGCCGGCAAAGATTTCCGGACGGCCGTCGCCGTTCATATCG
>JAFTBJ010000189.1 GCA_017455295.1 Clostridia bacterium | reverse complement strand
GTTTTCCGCCGTGATCGTGACCGACACGTCAGAACCGGCCGACAACGTACCGGCGTCGATGATATACGGCTCATACGTGGTGACACTCCACGATCCCGAGCCGCTGGAAACCGAGATGGATTTTGCGGCGCGGCAGTCGACATGGATATAGATCTGTCCCGCTTTTTCCACGGTGGAGTGGAAGACAGCCGTACCGCCGCCGCTCATATTGAAGCTGCTGACGCCGTTGATGTTCGCCGCCTCGTTTTCCACCGTGATCTGCTGCGTCTCCATCACGTTGCCGGCATTGCCGGTCATAGCGCTGAACAACGAGTTTTGACTGGACATCGGGTTATAATAGGAATAATTCCATGTTTTTGCCGTACTGTCTACCACAAAACCGAGCGGCAATGCATACGGATTCTCATAAATATAATAGGTGGATCCTCCGACCTGCACCGCTTCCAGCTTTTTGAGCTGCGGGTGATCGGACAGATTCGTGTCCATTGCAATATACTTCAGCCCCATCAGCGCATCCGCCGTCGGGACATAACTCTTATAAAGCTGACTGTTGACACCGTTGACGTCATAACCGAGACTACCCATAAAGCGCGTCAAGTTGTAGGAGCCGGTCGATGCAAACACAGTGATGCCGCGATAATCGAACATCGCCGTATCCGCCGTTGTGCGGCGCGGCAGAAATTCAATACGGTAGAAATCTCCGTTCGCCGCTTCGTCGCCGATCGCTTCCATACGATCCACCGTCGCCTGCACCGCTTTGGTCACATCGTTATCAAGATAACTGGAATGCGCGGTATAATGTTCGTTGTTGTTCATCTGCGAGAAGGTTTCCGTTGCATTGAACAGCAATTCGGTCGACACCACCAAAAGCAGCAGCGTATACGCACAGCGAAGCGCCCACTTCTTTTTCGAGGCGATCAGCATGATGAGACCGTATACCAGGATCAGCGCAAAGCTGACATACAGCGATACATACGAATAGTCGTGTGTACCGATCTGTTTCTCCACAATCAAATACACCGCAATGCCGATGATCGAACCGCCGATCTGCGTCGGTTTGATATCCCGGACACGATGCAATACTTCATAGGTGATAAGCAACAAGGCAAAGCCGTACAGGAACGAAAAGCGATACGGCAGGTCGTTCGGAGAATGCAGACCATGCCACAGCAGATCCAGTTGGTTGATCACCAGACTGATTGCAATCACCGCAAAAAGGCCGAGATAGGCAAGACGGCGACGAAGCGGGATTGTTTTCAGCGTAGCGAAAATAGGCAGCGCCAGCACCGCCAGCACGCCGCAATAGATGTTCGGCAGGTTGCCGGAACGAATGGTCGGCGACGTTTCAAACAAGCTGCGGCCAAAGAGTTCAAAAATGTTAAAGTTTTCGGCAAAATTCGGCAGTGTACCGCCTGCCGCCGACGTCGACGACAGCGACATCACCACAGGAAGCAGCAGGAACATCGCAAGGCCGCCTCCAAGCAGCGATCCGATCGCAAAGCGCGCGGCGCCCCAACCCTGGTTGACCGCACTTCTCTTGGCACGGAAGAAGAACATGAGATAGTACAGCACCATGAAGATGCAGACCATGAATCCGATATAATAATTGGCATAAAGGCAATAGGCCAGGGATAGCACATACATCAGGTATTTGCCGGTACGAATCAAGCGCTCGAAACCCATCACCACGAGCGGCAGCGCAAACACGCAATCCAGCCACATCACGTCCCAGGAATAGGCCAGCATATACATCATCAGCGCATACATGATGCCGACGACCACCGCCGCATAGGAGCGGCGTTTGTAAACATACTGCAGGCACAGCGTCATAAATGCGCCAGCCAGCGCGATTTTGATGATGGTGATCAGCAGGATGCCTTCTGCCAGATACGCCTGCGGGAAGAGAATCAGCAGCAGATTCAAAGGACTTGCCAGATAATACGCAAAAAGCGGCAGGAAGCTTGTGCCGGTGCCGATTTCAAACGAGTATAAAGCACTGCCGCCGTTGAGCAGCATATGCCGCAGCTGTGCCAGCATCGGTGCATACTGATGGTGCAAATCCACGATCATCGCACTGCGCTCACCCGCCGGCCACATACCAAGGCCGATATAGGCGATCGACAGGATGCACATGGTCAGCGCGCCGCCAAGCACCGGATAAAACCAGGCTTTTTTCTCTTTTTTCAGTTCATTGCGATCGAGCCCGGTTTGATAATACAGCCACAGCACCGTCAGCCCACCCAGCAAAAAAGCAGAGAGGCCGGGATACAAAATACTCTGCGCCGTCGTCGTCAGCGTCGAGCGTCCTTTGGCATACAGAAACACGGCCGCAAACACCGCCAAAAACGCCACCGCGATCAAGATACATTGTACGACGATCTTTCCGACAGAAGCCGGAGCCTTAGCAGGCGACGTCCCGCCGTTTGTTTGAATCTGCTTTTCGTCCATATTATCGTTCCTTTCTCTCTGTCCGCAGGACTAAATATTAACGGTTCAAAAATGTATATCGTCAGGCGATCATCATGAAATCGTCAATCGCTCGATATCAGTCGTTTTGCCGGTACGCTCATCGATATTGAGCAGCACGGCGTCCATCGCACAAGCGCCGGGAGCTGTCGTAAAGCGCACGGGCAGCTTGTCCTTCATCAGGGCGATGGATTGCTCGGGACAAACGCCGAGCACCGAATGGATCGGGCCGGTCATCCCTACATCGGTCAGATAGCCTGTCCCCTGCGGAAAGATCTGTTCATCCGCCGTTTGCACATGAGTATGCGTACCAATCAATGCCGATATCCGACCATCGGCATAAAATGCAAGCGCTTTTTTCTCCGCCGTCGCTTCCGCGTGAAAATCCACCACGCAGCACCGCGGCGATCCCGCTTCTTTGAGAAGCGAATCCAGCGTATCAAAAGGAGACGCAAGCGGCTGCATATATACAACGCCGATCAGATTGATGACCGTCAGCTGATAACGTCCGCGATCCACCACACAGATTCCCCGGCCCGGCGCAGAATCCGGATAATTGGCCGGGCGCAGCACAAATGGTTTTTGATCGAGCAGATCGTAGATCTCCCTCCGGCGAAACGTATGATTGCCGCCGGTCACCACATCGGCGCCGCTGTCGCCGATCGCTTGCAAAGCTGACGGCGTGATGCCATTTCCGTCCGCAGCGTTTTCACCGTTGACGATGCACACGTCGACGTTATAATGCCGCTTTACTTGAGGAAGCACCCTCCGCAGATGCTCGCATCCGGCTGTTCCGACTACGTCCCCTACGCATAATACCCGCATAGTCGAACTCCCTTATACTATTATTCCCGATAATCTTTATCGCTCATCAATTCATCCAGAAGATCATCGACGGTGATGGAGCCGCCGCCATCCGGCGGATCGTCATCGTCATCCTCATCGGAAGCAGAATCCACCGTGATCTGCTCCGCCGGCGATACCGCGCCGTCCGCCAGTTGATCGAACTGCTCATCATCCTCCGGCGAGCGGGCGCGGAAATGCTCCCGCTCCTCCTCAGTCAGCGTTTCCTGAGCATCCAGATCCATCACAACCGGTTGATCCGCCAGCGGCTTATCCGTATGGCGGCTGACGGTGCCTTCCGAAGACGGGGCAAGCAGGATATACCGGCTGCCGTCGCTCGACTTTTTGCGAGAAGCTTTTTGACGGCGCAACACCACAAAGATCACGATCAGCACAGCCGCTGCCATCAGGAAAATGCCGCCGATCAAGATAACCGTCAGCATCCACGGCGTTTCGGAGAGAGTCGCCACCGCCGCCGAATTGCCGTAAAATCCAACCAGCGCCAGCGTTTGGAAACGCTGGATCGTGAAGCTGATCGTTCCACCGGAGCGTTTTACCATCACAAACTGTGCAAGCCCATTCGAGGTGCATACCGCTACCGCGATCTTTTCGCAATTCTTCATGGATGCCGGTTCGGGCAGTTCGATGCGATACATTCCGTCTGCAGCGGTAATCTCCGTGCGTTCACCATTCTCAATATAGGAAAGCGTATAATTCATCGCAAAGCCTTTCACCTGATCGTCGGCATACGACGAAACTGCGGGATCTGCATTTTTGGCGGCGATCAATTCTTCTTTTGTCGCCATCTCCGTATTGAGGCTCAAATTCAAATGGATCGTAGCCGAAGCATCGGCAACCATCGTATCATAGAACGATTTATCCACCCACAGTCGTGCGCAATCATTAAAAGCAATATTGGAGATCTGGAACATATTCAGCACGCCGTTGTCGATGTCCAGACCGCAGCCGATCTGATCGCCCGATACGGTCGTGGTTGTATCCGAATACAGCATCGAAAAGTCCTGCAGCGTCGGACGTGTCGTGACATCAACATCCGCTTCCGACGTCGTGGTCTGTGCGGCAGTCGGTGCATATCCTTCCAGATATACCGTATTCCCTACGAGATAATACTCCGTGCCCGGGATCTCACCGGAATCCGCCCGGCAAGCCACCGTCTTCGCATCTTCCGGAATGGTATACTGGAACAGCACTTCACCGCTTTCGGAAGAAAAGACATCCTCTTCGATCAGCCGACCGTCCACAATCAGAGACACCGGCCAAGAGCTGACAATCCCGCCGCGCTCATCCAGCATAGACACTTTGATTGTTTGATCGTCCGGACGCTCTACCGTCATCACAATATCGAGCTGTGTGAGCGACGGATCGATTGTTTCTTCTTCCGGTTCCGCCCATACAGCAACCGACAGAAAGGAGAGACAAAGCAGTCCCGCCATCAGGAAAGAAAGGGCTTGTTTCATGTTATGACATCTCCTCATATGTTTCTATAAATGCACAAGACACCCAACATACTCATAATTATTTATTATTGTACATTATTGTACCATACTCCCTACAAAAAGTAAATCATTCCCTGCAAAAAACTTTTCAAAAACCAAAAAGTTTATCCAAAATCCGCAAAAAAATCCGGCGATCCCTGTCGGGTCACCGGATTTTCTCTAATAGGATCGTTCATCTGCTCGCTCAGCGAGGCTTTTTGGACGAGCGTCGTTTCTTTTGGTGGCTTTTTTGGGCACCATGTCGGTCGCTGCCGGACATTGCCGGCCTTCCCGCGGTTTTGCCGCCGAGCAATTCGGTCAGATCGCGCCTCCCGGCCGGAGTGCAATAGCGCATCGCCTCCCGGATCTTCTCCCGGTTTTCAGGGCGGCGCCACTGCAGCAGTGCCCGCTGCAGCTGCTTCTCCCGGTAATCGCGGGCGGTGTAGACCTTCTCCCCCGTGAAGGGGTCGAGGCCGGTATAATACATCACAGTGGACGCCGTGCCGGGAGTGGGATAAAAATCCTGCACCTGCTCGGGATCAAGGCCGATTTTCTTGGTATAAAGCGCCAGCCGCGCCGCGTCGTCCATCGTGCAGCCGGGATGAGACGACATCAGATACGGCACCAGATACTGCTCTTTCCCGCATTCCCGGCAGAGCGCCGCATACTTTTTACGAAAGGCGTCGTATACGGCGACGTCCGGCTTGCCCATCATGCGCAGCGCGTTCGAGGCGCAATGCTCTGGCGCGACCTTGAGCTGCCCGCTCACATGATCCCGCACCAGTTTGTGAAAAAAGGCGTCGGAGGGATCCGCCATCATATAGTCAAACCGAATACCGGAGCGAATAAACACTTTTTTCACTTTGGGCAATCGCTCAAGCTGTTCAAGGAGCTCAATGTATTCCGTGTGATCCACCCGCAGATTCGGGCAGGGCTTCGGAAAAAGGCAGCGTTTGCCCGGACACACGCCCTTTTCCCGCTGCTTTTCACATGCGGGCATGCGGAAATTGGCGGTCGGGCCACCGACGTCGTGGATGTATCCCTTGAAATCGGGGAAGGTCGTGAGCAGCCGCGCTTCCTCCACACAGGATTCAATGCTGCGGGAGCGCACCGCGCGTCCCTGATGGAACGCAATCGCGCAGAAATTGCAGCCGCCAAAGCAGCCGCGGTTATGCGTGATCGAGAATTTGACCTCGCGGATCGCCGGAACGCCGCCGTCCTTGTCGTACATCGGGTGCACATCCCGCACAAACGGCAACGCATACAGAGCATCCAGTTCATCACGTTCGAGCGGTGGCTGCGGTGGGTTGATGACCAGCATCTTGTCGTCGTAATACTCAATAATCGTCTTGCCGCTAATCGGATCGTTGTTTTGATATTGCTGGCAAAATGCCTTGGCGTAAAGTCGTTTGTCTTGTTTCAATTCGTCATAGGAATACCCCTTTGGCGCGCCATCGACGTCAAAGCCCCGCGCGGGGGAAAACGCAATCTTGTCCCCTTTGGCGGCGAGATAGGCCGTCCCACGCACGTCGCGGATTTTTTTGACCGGTACGCCTTTTTGGAGCAGTTCCGCCACCCGCACCACGGCGCGTTCACCCATGCCATAAAGTAGCAGATCCGCACGGGAATCCACCAAAACCGAGCGCCGCACCACGTCCTGCCAGTAGTCATAATGCGCCGCACGGCGCAGCGAGGCTTCCAGCCCGCCAATGATAATCGGCACATCGCCGTAGCTTTCGCGAATACGGTTGCAATAGACGATGGTCGCGCGATCGGGGCGTTTTCCCGCCTTTCCGCCGGGAGAATAATAATCGTCCGACCGGCGCTTTTTGGCGGCGGTATAGTGAGCCACCATCGAGTCGATGTTGCCCGCGCACACGAGGAATCCAAGGTGCGGACGGCCGAAGCGCTTGAAATCGTCGGTCGTGCGCCAATCCGGCTGACAAAGCATTGCCACCGAAAAGCCGTACGATTCCAGCACGCGGGAGATGATCGCCGCGGCAAACGACGGGTGATCGACATAGGCGTCCCCGTTGACAAACACAAAATCCGGCTGCCCGTCAAGCTCCTGCGGACTGACCGGCAAAAACGTCGTCGCGCGCTGCATCATCATTCCTCCTTTTATGTGGCGGTGTTTTTTCCATTATACTTGTTTTTCCGGAATAATGCAATCTTTCTATTTTACAAAATGACAGATCAACAGCCTTAAAGCGAAAAAGTGAAAAATTTGCAAATAGGGCTTGATTTTTTAGCGACCATTCATTATAATAGTTGAGTGCCACGGAGAAGTCGCGTAGTTGGTCGAGCGCGCACGATTGGAAATCGTGTAGGTATTAAAAGTGCCTCGAGGGTTCGAATCCCTCCTCCTCCGCCAGAAACATGGGGCTGTCGCGTTAAGCGGCAGCCCTGTTTTTATGAGAAGGAGGGATTCGAAAGGAGCGTTAAGAAAACGCCGCAGTGCGGCGTTTTTAGCTCCGTTGGAACTGAAGTGGCTTCCGGTTTCGTCAGTACCAAAAGACGAGCACTCCACTGCCTCCTTGCACCATCCCTCCTTCTCCGCCAGAAAAATGGGGCTGTCGCGTTAAGCGGCAGCCCTGTTTTTATGAGAAGGAGGGATTCGAAAGGAGCGTTAAGAAAACGCCGCAG
>JAFTBJ010000188.1 GCA_017455295.1 Clostridia bacterium | reverse complement strand
GGAAGCCGACGGATTCTTCTATCTGAACGGCGTCAAGCAAAAAGCGTATAAGCTGATCGAGTTTGAAGGCGACTACTACTTTGTCGTGGAAAACCATAAGTATGCCGTGAACGCCCGCCGCTACCTCAACGCGACGGTGGTCGAAGGCACCGGCCTCAAGGCGGGCTACTATGACTTCGACGAAACCGGCAAGATGATCTTGGCATAACGCGAAACAACAAAGTTTGTACATCCCTATCTGGAAACCTCTTTTGAAAAGCGCAAAATATAAGAAAATAAACATAGGAATATATTGACAGTACGATGAAAGATGCGACAATCCTTGTCAGTCAGTCGAGCGTAATTTCGCTTGGCTCGTTTGTCAATACCCTTTTTGTAATTTTTATCAGGCGCGGTGCGCCTGTTTAACGTAGGTTCATCGCGCTTTTTTTGCACCTTTTGCGGTGAACTCCCTGGCTGGTCCCGTGCAGGATATGTAATTATCAAAAACAAACTCTGACGAAATCAGTCATAAACAAATCTTATAAATTTTAGCGAAAGGCAAGGAGGAAATATTTATGAAACACAAAAAAGCAACAAAAGCATTAAGTCTGCTTCTCGGACTGGTGCTGATGTTGGGACTGCTCCCGGCGCTCTCGTCAACGGCTCTGGCCGCCCCCGCTTCCGCGGCTTATGTCAAGGTTACTTCCGAACCGGAAGACTGGTCGGGCGACTACCTTATCGTATTTGAGAAGGAGGATGAAAGCAAAGCTTTTGATGGCAGCTCCGATTCCTTGAACGCTTCCGGTAATTATATCGATGTAACCATCAGCGGTGACGAGATAGAGTCCGACGATTCTACCGACGCGGCGAAGGTCACGATCACTCAGATCGACGGCGGCTACAGTATTAAAACAACAAACGATGAATATATCGGAGGCGTTTCCGGTCAAAACAAGCTGCTTTCATCGTGGGACGCCATCGTGAATACGATTTCACTTGACGACGACGGCAATGCGAAAATCGTTTCCAACACCTCGGTATTGCGTTTTAATTCCACTTGGGACGGCTTCCGCTACTACAGGTCCGTATCGCAGAAGCCCGTACAGCTTTATAAGCTTACAGGCGGCTCCGCTCCCACTCCTGAGACCTACACCATCACATGGGTGGACGGCAACGGCGATACCCTGAAGACCGAGCAGGTCGCCTACGGCGAGACCCCGTCCTATGATTGCGATGCCAGCGGTATCCCGACCAAGGATGCGGATGCGCAGTACACCTATTCTTTTGCAGGTGTTTGGTCCCCCGCGATTGAGGCGGTCACCGGCAATGCGACCTACACCGCTCAGTTCAACGCGACCAACCGTTTCTATACCATCACCTGGAAGAACGAGGACGGCACGGTCCTCGACACCACCGAGGCCATGTACGGCAGCACGCCTTTCTACAGCGCTCCCGAGAAGGAAGAGGATGATCTCTATACCTATGCGTTCTCCGGCTGGACTCCCGACGTGACGGCCGTGACCGGCGACGCCGCCTACACCGCGACCTTTGAGGCGACCGAGAAGCCCGCGCCCGAGCCCACCACCTACAAGGTAACCTGGAATGACTGGGACGGCTTTGAGCTCGGTTATACGATGGTAGAAGAAAACGAAGTCCCCGATATCCCCTATGAGGGCCTCACCAGAGACGAGGACAACGACTACACCTACACCTTCATCGGCTGGACGGACGGCAACGGCGACTTCTATGCGAACGGTACGGCTCTGCCCGCCGTCACCGGCGACATCACCTACACCGCGACCTTTGAAGCAGTTGCAAAACCCGCTCCCGAACCCGAGATCAAAAACGGTCCGAATACGAACGGCTGCTTCTATATCAACGATGTGATGCAAAAGGCATATCAGCTTGTCGAGTTTGAGGGCGACTGGTACTTCATTGCCGAGAACCACAAGTATGTCAAGAATCAGACCCGCTATCTCAGCGATGCGGTCGTAGAGAACACCCCGTTTACCGCCGGCTACTATGAGTTCGACGAGAACGGCAAGATGATCGTCAAGGACGGCGTCATTGAAAATGATTTCTACTATGTAAACGGCGTTAAGCAAAAGGCGTATCTGCTCTTCCAGATCGGCGGCGACTACTACTTCGTAGCCGAGAACCACAAGATCGCGAAGAATCAGCGCCGCTTCCTCAGCGCCGCGGTGGTGGAAGGCACGCCGCTTGCCGCTGATTACTATGACTTCGACGAGAACGGCAAGATGGTCATCAAGAACGGCATCGTGGACGATTACTATTATGTCAATGGCGTCAAGCAGAAGGCGTATCGGCTCGTCGAGATCGACGGCGATTACTATTTCGTTGCCGAAAGCCACAAGATCGCGAAGAATCAGCGCCGCTACCTCAACGCTGCTGTGCTGGAAGGCACCGGCTTCACCGCTGGCTACTACAACTTCGATGCGGACGGCAGAATGATTCTGGCGTAACGCAAAACAGCAAGATTTGTACATCCCTAATGGGGGCTGCCACACGAAATGTGTGGCAGCCCCCGCATGTTTATCGGGTGCGCGGCTATCGCCGCCAAAACACCGCCATTTTCCGGGTGACCCCGCATATTTTTATGCAGGCGATACTTGCAAAACTTTGGGAAATACGGTATGATAAACGTGCATACGATAAAGATTGTAAGGAGTGTGTTCCATGGAGAAAACGATCTATTATCAAAACGGGGAGGCGGTGGAGAAAAGCGCCTTTTCTCCCGATACCGGCGACGCAAAAACGATCGCGTATGAAAACGGCCGGGCGCGGGTGACCAACTATCCGGACGGCTATGCCGTAACGCTGCCGACCGATGATTTCGAGCCGGACTTCCGGCTATCCTCGCTGCGGATGCGCTATGTGTCGCCGCATTATGTGCTGAACGCGTCGATGGAAGACAAAAGCCCGTATGACAACGATCGGGAAGGCTGGAACACCTATCTCACCGAATGGGTCACGCGGTATATCGCGAACGACGAGTTCCTCGCCTGCAACGAGATTTCCCGCCTGCGCTCCGCGATCGAAAGCACGGAGATGCTCGAGGGCTACACGGTCATCCGCCACGACGTGAAGATTGAAGGGCTTGAAGCCGAGCAGATGCCGTATCACCACGTGGCGATCGTCCGCAAAAACGATGAGTATGTGCGGTTTTATTTGTTCAACCTCAAAGCGCCCGCTGACCTCAGTGCCGAGGTGGACGAGATGGTGCGCTCCTTTGAGGAGATCGTGCCGCGCGGCACCGCGCAAAACCCGCCTCTCACGCTGCCGGTGGTCGTCCCCGACTATTGGAACGACGCGACCAAGGCATATTATGCGAAGCTGCGGGGACAATCCGCCACCGATTGGGGCTTTTTCTCGGCGAGTATGTGCGACGAATGCGACCCGAACGAGGTGGCGCATCAAACGCGCCGCATCGAAGCGGGGTACGCCTATCTCAGTCGTGCGCTGGATTTCTCCTATGGCATCATGCCGACCTATACCCACATTTCGTGGGACAGCCGCATCAATCATTTCCCGTCGATGATGGCTCAAAAATACGCGGGCGGCGACGGGTTTAACGGTAAGCCGGTGCTGCAGTTCACCTATCAGTACACCACCCACAATAACGAGAACCTCGACAAATACACCCCCACCTTCAACATCCTGCGGGGGAAATACGACGAGCAGTTCCGGGAGCTGGCGCGGGATTTCAAGGCTTATGGCAAGCCGGTGCTGTTCCGCCTGAACAACGAGATGAACACCGACTGGACGAGTTACTCCGGCATCGTCAATCTGATCGACCCGGACATCACGGTCGCCGTGTGGGAGCGGATGTACCGCGCCTTCCGCGAGGAAGGGGTCGACAACGACATCTGGATCTGGAACCCGTTTGACGGCTCGACGCCGTTTTGCAAATGGGGCGAGGACAAATGCTATTTCCCCGATCCGAAAACGGTGCAGGTGCTGGGACTCACCGGCTACGATATGGGCAACAAGGATCGCATCCGCTCATTTGAGGAGATCTATCGCGCGCTGTACAAGAAAAATTCGCCGTGGTTTACCGAGTTCCCCGCCGTGATCTCTGAATTCGGCGCGGGCGCCGGCGGCGAACAGCAATACATCTATGAAGAAAAGCAGTGGCACGCGACCGCGCTCGGCCGCAACGCCGATCAGCAGGCGGCGTGGATCCGCGAGATCTTTGCGTGTCTGGCAAAGCGCGACCGGCCCGGCTATGAATTTGCGCAGCAGATCAAGGGCGCCGTGTGGTTCAACTGCAACGACTATGCGATGGTGGACGATAAACTGTGCATCACCAACTATTTTGAGCTAAACGATCACCTCGCCGATTCGGTAGCGGCGTTCAAAGAAGGACTCAAAGGGCAGTGAAAAACGAAAAATAGAAGAGTGCAGAACTCAGAGTGCAGAGATAAGGGCTCTAAACTCTGAGTTCTGAGTTCTCCGTTCTGAGTTCAAATCCCGCCGCGGATAATGCGCATACCGGCGGCGCGAACAACACAATAGAAAAGCATCCCGTCGGACGGAAACCGTCCGACGGGATGTCTTGTTTTTATCAACCTTTTTATGTGAGCCGGGCGGCGATGGCGTCGAGGAATTCCATCGTGTTGACCGCCGTCTTGTTCTCCAGCGTCGAGAGGCCGACGAGGTCTTTGGTCATGATGCCGCTCTCGATGGTGTCGATGGTCGCTTTTTCCACTTTGTCGGCAAAGGCGACCAGCTCCGGCAGCTCATCCAGCTCGCCGCGCTTGCGCAAAGCGCCCGTCCACGCAAAAATGGTGGCCACCGAGTTGGTGGAGGTTTCGCCGCCCTCGAGGTGGCGGTAGTAATGCCGGGTGACGGTGCCGTGCGCCGCTTCGTATTCATAGTTGCCGTCGGGGGAGACGAGTACGCTGGTCATCATCGCGAGCGAGCCGAATGCGGTCGCGACCATATCGCTCATCACGTCGCCGTCGTAGTTTTTGCAGGCCCAGATGAAGCCGCCCTTCGACCGCACCACGCGGGCGACCGCGTCGTCGATCAGCGTATAGAAGAAGGTGATGCCCGCCTCTTCAAATTTTTCTTTGTATTCGGCTTCAAAAATCTCCGCAAAGAGATCTTTAAAGCGGTGGTCGTAGGTTTTCGAAATGGTGTCTTTGGTGGAGAACCAGAGATCCTGTTTGGTATCGAGCGCAAACTGGAAGCAGGCGCGGGCAAAGCTGCCGATGGAGGCGTCGGTGTTGTGCACCCCTTGCACGATGCCGGCGCCGTTTTGGAAATCGTGGATCAGGCGGCGGGTCTCCACGCCGTTTTCGTCGGTCACGACCAGCTCGGCTTTGCTGCCGGCGGGAGCGGCGAGCTCGGTGTTTTTATAGATATCGCCATAGGCGTGACGGGCGAGCGTGATCGGCTTCTCCCACGTCGACACCGTCGGTTTGATGCCTTTGACCAGCACCGGCGCGCGGAACACCGTGCCGTCCAGCATCGCGCGGATGGTGCCGTTCGGGCTTTTCCACATCTCCTTGAGGTGGTATTCCTCCACCCGCTGGGCGTTGGGGGTGATGGTCGCGCACTTGACGCCGACGCCATACTTTTTGATCGCATTCGCGGCGTCCACCGTCACCTGATCGTTGGTCTCGTCGCGATAGGGCAGCCCGAGATCATAATATTCCGTCTTGAGATCCACAAACGGCAGCAGCAGCTTCTCTTTGATCGCCTGCCACAGGATGCGGGTCATTTCGTCGCCGTCCATCTCGACGAGCGGCGTTTTCATTTGAATCTTCGCCATGAAGACACCTTCCTTATTTCTAAGATAGTTGCATTTTATCATATTTCCCGGGGTTTGTAAATCATTTTTCCTGTTTTTGCCGCATCGCGTGGTTGTGCAGTTCTTCCGTCGCCAGCGCGAGCTTGGTCACCGAAAAAACCTCGCCCTCGGGATAGATGTACAGCGTGTCGGTCGGGGTGTTCAGGTCGACGCAGTCGCCGTGTTTGCCGAGGTAGTCGTACTCGATATGGCAGGAATAAAGCGACGCGGGCGACCACGTCAGGTCATAGTCTTCTTCGCCGTCGTTGCCCTGCAGCCGGAAGCCCTGCATATTGTGGGTGAGGGTCGCCTTGCCGATGGGGATAAACCGCCGGGCATTGGGCAGCGCGTCCACATGCGTGTCGCAGGAAAATTGATAGGTACCCGCTTCCACCTCGCGCCGCACGTTGGTTCTCTCCCACTCGTACCAATCGGGGATGTGGGAAAACCGCGTGTCGCCGTCCACTCGCTGCAGCTCGCCGAGCGTCGTCATCTCCCAGGACGCGCCGCAGGCGTCGCAAAAAAGCCGTGTGCCTTCGGAACGCATACGGTATTCCGCTTCGCAGGCGGCGCATTGGTACAGCACTTTGTGCAGTCCCTTGGCACGATCTTTATAGGGGATTTCGATTCCTTTTTCTTTTTGCCACTGAAAATCGTCATAGACAAACGCCTGCTCGATCGCGGCGGTGATCGCCTCATGCGGCGTCTGCTGCACCTTGTCCGCCGTAAAGAGGCAGGTCATCGTCGCCTCGGTGCCGCGCACCTTGTGATCCGGCAGGTTCCAAAACGGCGAGTTGACATGATGCCCGTGGCAGATCAGCGTCACCACCGGCACGCCGAGCAGCTTCGCGAGCTTGCCGAGCGAGGCTGGCAGGCAGGCGGTGGTGACGCACAGCGAATACCGCGCTTCCGGGTAGATGGCCGCGATGTCGCCGCGCTCGACCACCCGCCTCAGCTGCCGCACCAGCGTAACGTCCTTTGTGAATTTTCGTTTGCAGATGCAGCCGATCAGCCGCAGCAGCCATTCCCGCCCGATAAAGCCGTCGATCGCGACGACGTAATTCGCCCGGTGGGGGAAGACGGCGCGGGTCGCTACCTTGAAATCCATAAACGCGTTGTGGTTGCACAGCAGTAGATAGGGTGGCTTGATCCCGTCCATGCGCACCTTGGTCAGCCGGTTTTGATGAGTGACCAGCGACGGCGCGCAGAGAAGCCACATCAGCCCGCGCAGATGCTGCCGCCCCACCGGCTTTTTCAAATCGAACCGTTCGACGCCTTTGAGCATAGCAACGCCTCTTTTCCTGTGTGTTTTCAAAAGGTATGATCTAATTTTATCAGGCGAAGACGGTATGCGCAATGCCGTTTGCTCGTCTTTTTTAAGAAAACCTATATTTTTTTAAAAAATCCCCGATTTCCCCCTTGCAATTTTGGAAATAGTACAGTATAATGAGAAAAAAGTGGCCCTTTGTGTGGCGAAGTGGGACAAAGTGTGGAATTTCTAACGTTTTCCACTGAGTTTTCAACATTTTCCACCGAGCGGGCAGCAGCAAGGAGGTGTACAGGCTGTGCGAGGACGTTATACCCATACAATCGACGCCAAAGGCCGCATCGCGGTTCCGGCAAAAATGCGCGACGAGCTCGGTGAAAAATTCATCGCGGCCGCCGTGATGGAGCCTTGCGTCTGCCTGTACACGGAAGAGGGCTGGAACGCGATGCTCGACAAGCTCGAGCAGCTGCCGATGACCCGGTCGCGGAAGCTGCTGCGGTATCTGTCTTCCAATGCGGCGGATGTGCAGCTGGATGCGCAGGGACGCATCCTGCTTCCGAAGCATCTGCTCACACATGCCAAGCTGGAAAAGCAAGCGTTGGTCATTGCAGCCGGTGTGGCGCGTGCGGAGATCTGGGCGCCCGAAGTGTATGAGAGCACGGTCGGTTCCATGACCGACGAACAGGTGATCGCGGACTTTATGGCGCTGGGGCTTTAAGCCGCTTTCCTGTGCGGTTTTCGCCAAAATTGCCCCCAAAACGGTGTAACCATTTCCTGACCGTGTTTGTATAAAGTGCCTAAAACCATCGCCGTTTCTTTTCGCAAAATCTACCGCAAAAGGTTACAAAAAGTTACAGAAAATGGCGAAAAAGGCTTGAACGCTGTAACTGTTTGTGGTATAATGGTAACAACAAAAGCGGAGGCGGTGAACCGTGGCTCAAGCGACCGAAAACGGATATCATCAGCCGGTGCTTCTTGAGGAAGTGCTGCAGGTGCTGGACGTTCGGCCAGACGGCGTGTATCTCGACGGAACCGCCGGCGGAGGCGGCCATTCGTTTGCCATCGCGTCCCGCTTGACAAGCGGTCGATTGTATGCGCTTGACCGGGATCCCGATGCGATCCAGGCGGCATCGGCCCGGCTGCAGGGCTTGCCCGCGCAGGTGATCCAAAGCTGCTTTGCCGATATGGACGCAGTGTTGCGTCAAGCCGGTGAACAGGGGATCGACGGTATCTTGCTCGACATCGGCGTCTCATCCCATCAACTTGACGACGCGCAGCGCGGCTTTTCCTATCACCAAAACGCGCCGCTCGATATGCGGATGAGCCAAACGGGCATGACGGCGGCGGATGTTTGCAACACCTATGACGAACAACGTCTGGCGGATATCCTGTTTCGCTATGGCGAAGAAAAGTTTGCGCGGCGGATCGCCGCGGCGATCGTGCGGGAGCGAGCCGCTTCCCCAATCGACACGACCGAACGGCTCAGCGACATCATCCGCGACGCGGTTCCGGCCGCGGCCCGGCGGGACAAGCACCCGGCGCGCCGCACATTTCAAGCGCTGCGCATCGAAGTCAACGATGAACTCGGACAACTCTCGCGGGCATTGGATACCGCGTTCGATTGCCTCAAAGACGGCGGGCGGCTTGCTGTGATCACGTTTCATTCGCTTGAAGACCGCATGGTCAAAGACCGCATGAATCAGTGGCGGCAGGGCTGTATCTGCCCGAAAGAAAGTCCGATCTGCACCTGCGGGCGCACACCGGCCGGCGAACTCATCACGCGAAAGCCGATTCGGGCGGGCGAAAAAGAACTAGAACATAATCTCCGCAGCCGCAGCGCCACGCTGCGCGCCATTCGGCGGCTGCATGAACGAATGATTTGAGAAAGGACGGATCGTCATGGCAAGGAATACTTCCGAAGCATATGACCTCTCGTTGTTTGAAACGCGAACTCCGCAGCTCCGTGCGGTCAAAACGGAGGAACATGAAAAATCCGAACAAAAGAAACGCCATAATGTGCGTTCGCGCCGCGTGGTGGGACGGGCGTTTCTGGCGCTGGTGTTTGTCGCCCTGCTTGCGATGATGATCATCAGCCGGGTGCAGCTGACCGAGATGAACGACCAGATCCTGGATCGTCAGGAGCAGCTGGCGGTGCTCAAAAGCGAGACAAGCCGACTGAGCAACGAGCGTTCCTCCAAAACTTCCGCGCAAAGCATCGAGGAATATGCGGCGGAAAACGGCATGGAAAAAGTGGGGTCTTATCAGATTCAATATATCACAGTGGACGGCGGCGACCAAATCGAAGTGGCGGATCCGGCTTCGGGCGGACTGTTTGACGTGATCGCGTCCTGGTTTGGCGGCTGACCACTGCAAAATATCTCCCGAATTCCTGCCCATTCGGGTATGACGGGGGACGCGACGGCATACGAATAAGACAGCGGTGCCGTATAGCAGCAAAGGGACAGCACCGGGAGTTGAGATCCATGATCTTAACTCTCGTTTTGTTATTTTTTTCGAGCAAAAGCGGCAGCGGAAAGGAGCGAACAGGCGTGGCAAAAGAGCAGCAGAAGGCGGCGAATAACGCGGCGGAAAGCAGCAAGCAGCCGACCAAAAAAATGAAGCAGCGCGTCATGTTCGGCCTTCTCACCGTGACGCTTTTGATGTTCGGCGTGGTGATCGCGCGATTGGCGATCCTGCAGATCGTGCAAACGGACGATTGGCAGCGCCGTGCGACGCAGCAGCAGCTCAGCGACAGCATCATCTCTCCGAACCGCGGCGCGATCTATGACTGCAACGGGGAAACGCTGGCCGAGAGTATGCAGGTGTGGACGATCATCATGTCGCCGCACAACATCGAAAGCGACGAAAAACGCGCGCAGATCGTAGCGGATCTTCCGATGATGCTGTCGATTGATCAAGGGGAACTCCTCACCAAAACGAAGCGTACCGATTCGGAATATGAAATCGTCAAAAAGAAGATTGAGCGTCCGCTTGCCGAGACGTTTATCGCGTGGGTGAGCGAGAACGATATGGGTGGCATCTTCCGCGTCATCACCGACTATAAGCGCACCTATCCTTACGGATCCCTGCTGTCCTGCGTGCTCGGCTTTACCGGCGCGGACAACAGCGGGCTTTATGGCCTGGAAGCGGAGTACGATCGGGTGCTCGCCGGCAAAGCGGGCCGTATTGTGACCGCTAAAAACGGCTGGGGCGACGAGATGCCCAATGCGCTTTCTTATGAAAAAACCGTGGATGCGGAAGACGGCAACGGCCTCAAGCTGACCATCGATCAGACCATCCAGCATTATACGGAGAAATATCTTGAGCAAGCGGTCGAAGAGACTGGCGCGACCAACCGTGCGTCGGCGATCGTGATGGAGGTTAAAACCGGCGCGATCAAAGCGATGGCGACCAAAGGCGACTATGACCTCAACGACCCGTGGACCATCACCGATCCGACAGAGAAGGCGCTGATCGCCACCTTGTCGGGAGCGGAAAAAGAAGATGCACAGGTGGCGGCGCTGGAAAAACAATGGGCAAACAAAGCCATCTCGGAATATTACGAACCGGGTTCCGTTTTCAAAATGTTCACCACCAGCATGGCGCTCGAAGAGGGCGTGATCAGCGAGAACAGCACATTCTATTGCCCTGGTGAATATACGGTGCTGGATACCACGATCCATTGCCATGTGTACCCTTCCGGTCACGGTTCGCAGACGCTGGCGGACGCCATCTGCAATTCCTGCAACCCGGCGTTCATCCAGATCGGTCTTTCGGTCGGCCGCGAATTGTTCTATAAATACTATACCGGCTTCGGCTTCACCGAATTGACCGGCGTTGATATGCTGAGCGAGGCGGCGGTCTCCAGCAGCCTGTATCACTCGGAAGAGGATCTGGATCCCGTGCAGTTGGCGGTTTCCTCGATGGGGCAGACCTTCAAGATTACCCCCATCCAAATGATCACGGCGATCTCCTCGATTGCGAACGGCGGCAAGCTGATGCAGCCTTATGTGGTGCAGCAGGTGCTGGATGCGGACGGCAACGTCATCTCGAGCACCACGCCCACCGTCAAACGGCAGGTCATCTCGGCGGAAACGGCGTCGCGCGTGTCGGCGCTGCTCGCGAACGCGGTGGCGAACGGCGGCGGTAAAAACGCCTATGTCGCCGGGTATCGCGTGGCCGGCAAGACCGGTACATCGGAAAAAACCGAGACCGGCGGCGAAAACGTCGTCGCCTCCTTCGGCGGCTTTGCCCCGGCGGACGATCCGCAGCTCGCGGTGCTCGTTATGATCGACGAACCGCAGTGCGGCAACCGGTATGGCGGCACCATCGCGGCACCGGTCGCAAAAAAGATTTTAGAAGATGCGCTGCAGTATCTCGGCGTCGAACCGAAATACACCGAATCGGAAATGGCGGACATGAACGTGTCGACGCCGTCCGTGGAGGGAATGGATGTCATCACGGCAGAAGCCACCATTGCATCGCAGGGCTTGACCTGCCGGGTGATGGGCGACGGTTCGATGGTCATCAAGCAGATCCCCGAAGCCGGCCAATCCATTCCGAAGAGCGGCACCGTGATCGTCTATACCGATCAAAGCAGCTATCAGGAAGATGTGGTAACGGTGCCTGACTTCACCGGATGCAGCGTGTCGGAGGCTGCGAGCATCGCGGAGGATTGCGGACTCAATCTGCAGTTCAGCGGAACCGGCCTCGACAGCGGCGAGGCGATCGCGGCGTCGCAAAGTGTGACGCCCGGTACCATCGTGACGCGCGGCACCATCGTGACGGTGGAATTTATCTATGAAGATCATATCGAATAATCCTGCGGATGAGCGGGAGGAAAACGAGGCGATAGTATGACGTTGAGCGAACTGCTGTCCGGCGTGAGCGGGGCAGAGGAGTTCCGGCCGGAAACGGACGAAGAGATCAAGGGGATCACCTGCGATTCCCGCCGTGTGGAGCGGGGGTTTGTGTTCGTGTGCATCCCGGGAACGGCGGTGGACGGCCATCGCTTTGCCAAAGCGGCGGAAAATGCCGGGGCGGCTTTGGTGGTGACGCAGCGCCCGCTGGGACTGCGGTCGGAGCTGACCGTGCCGTCGGCGCGACGCACATGGGCAGAACTGTGCGCCAACTGGTTCGGGCGGCCGGCCGAGCGTCTTCGCATGATCGGCATCACCGGCACCAACGGCAAAACCAGCACCACCTATATGCTCAAAGCCATTTTGGAGCAGGCGGGATGCAAGGTCGGACTGATCGGCACCATCCAAAACATGGTGGGCGATCGGGTGCTGCCGTCGGGGCATACAACGCCCGATCCATATGACCTGCAAAGTATGCTGTCGCTGATGGTCAAAGAAGGCTGCACTCATGTGGTCATGGAGGTCAGCTCGCACGCGCTCGATCAGGAGCGGGTGGCAGGATGCGCCTTTGATGCGGCGATCTTTACCAATTTGACCCAGGACCATTTGGATTATCATAAAACAATGGAGGCCTACTGCGAGGCCAAGAAGAAACTGTTTGCTCAGGCCGACTGCGCGATCGTCAATGCGGACGACGCGTGGGCGACCGCGATCGCGGACGGCTTTACCGGCAGGCTGTGCCGCTTTTCCGCGGCAGGGGCGGCGGCAGAATATACCGCCGAAAATATCTGCACCAAAGCGGACGGGGTGGCGTTTGACCTGCGCGGGCCGCAAGGCAGCGGACGCATCACATTGGCGATCCCCGGCCGGTTTTCGGTGTACAACGCGATGGGCAGCGCGGTATGCGCGCTGGCGCTCGGCGTGCCGTTTGAAACGGTGCAGGAGGCGCTATCGGGTACATGCGGCGTGAAAGGTCGCGCCGAAGTGGTGCCGACCGGGCGGGATTTTACCGTCGTGATCGATTATGCGCATACGCCCGACGGCCTTGAAAATATTGGCAAAACGCTCAAAGACTGTGCTGAAGGACGACTGGTCGTGCTGTTCGGATGCGGCGGCGACCGGGATAAAACCAAGCGTCCGAAGATGGCGGCGATCGCGGCCAAATACGGTGATTTTGTGGTCGTCACATCGGATAACCCCCGCAGCGAAGATCCCGCAGCGATCATCGCCGATATTTTGGCGGGGCTGCCGCAGGGTACGCCGCATATTGTGATCGAAAACCGGGTGGACGCGATCCGCTGGGCCTTGCAGAACGCGCAGCCGGGCGACACGCTGCTGCTCGCCGGAAAAGGGCATGAGACCTATCAGATCTTGAAAGACACCGTGATCCATCTCGACGAACGGGAAGTTATCGCCGACGCATTGAAGGAGCTGTAAAACGCACATGAATGAATCCATGATCCGCCTGACGGTGCTGGCCGTGACGGTGTTGATCGGCTTTTTAACAGCGGCGGTCGCCGGCCGAATATTCGTGCCGCTGCTGCATAAACTGAAATTCGGACAAACGATCCGCGACATCGGCCCCGCGTGGCATAAAAACAAGCAGGGCACCCCGACGATGGGCGGCGTGATCTTTGTGATTGGGCTGCTCGTAGCGGTGCTGGCGGCGGTCGCGGTATGCGAAGCAACGCTGCCGATGAAACCGGTCAGCGGCGTGACGCCGGTGGAGCGGGTTCGGCTGTTTGCCGGGCTTTTGATGGCGCTTTGCTGCGGCCTGATCGGCTTTGCGGACGACTATATCAAAGTCGTCAAAAAGCGCAACCTCGGTCTAACGGCCACCCAAAAGATCGTGCTGCAGCTGGTGGTCGCCACGGGGTATGCGGCGGTGATGTACTGGCTCGGCGGCGGGTCGGAGATGTATATACCGTTTGTCGGAATGGTGGATATCGGCTGGTGGTTTGTGCCGCTGTGCATCTTTTTTGTGGTCGGCTTCCCGAATGCGACCAATCTGACCGACGGCGTGGACGGCCTGTGCGGATCGATCAGCGTGGCAGCCTCGCTTTGCTTGATGGTCGCCGCGTCGATGACGGCGCATTTCGGCCAAAGCCTTTTGGCGGCGGCGTTTGCAGGAGCGCTCGCAGGCTTCCTTGTGTGGAATCTGCACCCGGCGCGGGTGTTTATGGGAGATACCGGTTCGCTGCTCATCGGCGGGATGCTGTGCGCGCTCGCGTTCGGCGTCGGCCATCCGCTCTTGCTGCTGCCGGTCGGCATCGTCTATATCGCCGAAACGCTGTCGGTGATCCTGCAGGTGGGCTATTTCAAATTGACGCATGGCAAGCGGCTGTTCAAAATGAGCCCGCTGCATCATCACTTTGAGCTGTCCGGCTGGAGTGAAAACAAAATTGTGACGGTGTTTTGCATCGTGACCGTCGTTTTCGGCGGCGCGGCGCTGCTGTTTGTTTGGTGATAAACACATACCCGGGAAAGGAGGGACGCCATGGCATCGTCGGAACAGGGCCGTCAGCCCGTACTGAAGAAACGAAGAAAATTCTTTTATATCGCCCATAATTTTGATGTACCGCTGCTGTTGGTATTGCTGGTACTGCTGACCATCGGTTTGACCTGTATGTTCTCGGCTAGCTATGCGTACTCCTATTATCAAAACGACGGCGACAGCTATCTATATATCCGGAAGCAGCTGATCTTTGCCGCCGTCGGTTTGGCCGCGATGTTTCTATTTTCGATCATCGACTATCGGATATGGCACAAGCTTTCGCTGCCGGTGCTCGGTGTGGCGGTACTGCTGCTTATCATCGTGCTGCTTATCCCGAGCAGCGACGGCGTGCAGCGATGGCTGGCTCTTCCGATCATTCCACCGTTCCAACCGTCGGAAGTCGGCAAATTTGCCGTGATCTTGACATTTGCACATCTCATATCGCTCAATCATAAAGCGATGAAGAGCTTTCTAAAAGGATATCTGCCGTTCATGGCGGTTCTGGCAGTGATATGCGTGCTGGTACTGCGGGAACCGCACCTGTCGGGTACGATCCTGATTTTCGGTATCGGCATCATGATGATGTATGCCGGCGGTACTCGCCCGCTCTATTTGATTATGACCATCGTGATAGCGGTCGCGGCGGTGCTGTTCGTCGTGTTCGTGCTCCAGTATGAACGCGACCGCATCGACGTGTGG
>JAFTBJ010000187.1 GCA_017455295.1 Clostridia bacterium | reverse complement strand
CTGTAAATATACAAAACAACCCGGCTCTTGTTCACCTGCGTGGGCGAATAAGAGCCGGGTTTTGTTTTATATCTGTGAGTAGGTTTTTGTGATATGAGTCGCCTAAGTTTTGCGCAGATTTATGTGTTCCTGTAGGGCGCGGGCTTGCTCGCGTCGTGGCATAGACGAAAACAATTTCAGTTGACGCGCTTATAGGTGTCCGCTTCTTTTAGAAGATGAAAAAGCGTTTCCTGTTCGGCGATGCTTTTGGAAAGGAGCCATTCATAGCACGCAGCCGGGATTTGCTCTTCTGGTCGGATGGGAGATTCGATCTTTTCAAACAAAAGCGACAGCGGCACTTGCAAAGCTTCGGCTATTTTTTGGATGCTTTCCAGCGTGGCATTTTTCTCGCCGCGTTCGATCTGTCCAATATAGGTGGCGTGGCATCCGGCTCGTTCCGCTAATTTTTCTTGACTAAGGCCTTGTTGTTGCCGGTAATCCCGAATGCGTTTTCCGATTATGCTTTTCAAATCATTCATCCGATCACCTTCTTTCAAGATATAGTCTATAAATATAAATTGGGATTATCCACAGACTATTGATATTTATCTTGCCAAAAGGTATACTATAAATACTAATGTAAAAACTGTGATATTTATAGTATTAACCGGGAGGCGATTTTATGGAAAAAGTTGTTTTTTTCATCGGCCACGCGGATACACCCGATGCGGTGTATCCGGCGCTTTGCGAGGCGGTGGAAGAGGCGATCTCTGCGGGAATTATGACGTTTTACGTGGGACACTACGGCGCATTTGATCGGCTGGTCACCCGCGCGCTCCGCGAGAGCAAAGAGCGCGTTCCCGCCATACGTCTGTATTTGGTGCTTCCGTTTCATCCCGCTATGCGACCGGTTTCGCTGTCGGATGGTTTTGATGGGTCGATCTATCCGTTTGACGATTGCCGCCCGCCTTATCGTGCGGCGATCGTGGCAGCCAATCATCGGATGATTGATCGGTGTGACCGTGTGATCGCATACGCCTACCGCACGGGGAAAGCACGGGATTTCTTGGAATATGCGCAAAAAAAGGCGGGGGTCGTTGTGAATCTGGCGATGCCGAATGAATGAACACGCTTTTGCGATGGGATGGGTGGGTTTCTTTTGCCCCCCGCTATGCTTTCCTAGTTGCCTTTTTGGCTCGTTTGTTTTATAATATGTATGATTTACCATAAAAAGGGGGCGTGTGCGTGACCGGCATTCTTTGTCTTGACAAACCGCAGGAGATGACCTCATTTATCGCCTGTGCCAAGGTGCGGCGGCTGCTCGGCGTCAAAAAAGCCGGACACGCGGGCACCCTCGATCCGATGGCGACCGGTGTGCTGCCGGTGCTGGTCGGCGGCGCGACCAAGGCGCTTGATTGGCTGCCGTCTCACGAGAAACGGTATCTGGTCACCGTGCGCTTTGGCGCGGTCAGCGATACGCAGGATATCTGGGGCACGGTGCAAAAAACCGGTCGTCCGCTGCCGGACGCCGCCGCCATCGAAGCGGCGCTCCCCGCATTTCGCGGCGAGATTTGGCAGGTGCCCCCGATGACGTCGGCGCTCAAAAAAGACGGCGTGCGGTTGTATGAACTCGCGCGACAAGGGATCGAGGTGGAGCGGGATGCCCGCCGTATCACCGTGTCGCATCTCGAACTGATGAGCGTTGACGGTGGGGAGGCGGTGCTCGATTGCCGCTGCTCCAAAGGCACCTATATGCGCACCATCGCAGCCGATCTCGGAAAGGCGCTCGGCTGCGGTGCGGTGATGACGGCGCTGCGGCGCACCGAAGCGGCCGGGTTTTCGCTGTCGCAGGCGCTCACCCTTCCCGAGATGACGGCGCTTGCCGAAGAAGGGCGATTGGAGGAGGCTGTGCTGCCGATCGAGCAGGTGTTCGCCGTTTATCCGGACATCACGGTCACCGACCGGCAGGCGACACGCTTTCAAAACGGCGGCGGCTTGTTGCTCGAGAGACTAAGCGCCCCGGTGGACGGCGTGACCCGCGTCTATGCGCCGGACGGCCGCTTTTTGGGGCTCGGAACGCCAAAAGACAATACGCTGGCGGTTGCCCGCCTGTTTTTGGATTGAGATGAACACGATGGAGATTTTGCAGATCAAAAGCCCCGATACAATAGTGCCAAGCGCCCCGCGCGCGGTCGCGCTCGGGCTGTTTGACGGGGTGCATCTCGGGCATCGCCGCGTGATGATGAATGCGGTCGGCGTCGACGGGTTGACCGCCTCGGTATTCAGCTTCGGCCGCGAAGCGGCGGCGCTCAAGCCGGACGCCAAGGCGCTTTGCACCGCATCGCGCATGGCGCACGTGCTGGAGACGATCGGGATCGACGAATGGATCGAAGCGGATTTTGCGGCTTTTCGCGATCAAACGTCCGAGGAATTTGTAGAAAAGACGCTCGATCGCCAACTGGGTGCCCGGCGGGTCTGCTGCGGGTTCAATTTCCGCTTTGGCAAAGGCGGCGCCGGGGATGTCGATACGCTGCGGCGGCTGTGCGCTGAGCGCGGCATCGAGGTGCTGGTTGCGGACGAAGT
>JAFTBJ010000186.1 GCA_017455295.1 Clostridia bacterium | reverse complement strand
CCGTCAGGTTCTTGGATTTCACCGCATACACTTTTGTGAACTCCTTGACCTTTTCCATAATCGCGGTATCGTTGTCCAGCTTCGTGCTGTTCACGACGAGGATCATGCTCATCTTTTTGTTCGGGTACTTAATCAGCACGAATACGATCACCGTCATGATCAGGCACAGCACCACGCAGATGATTGCGAGCCCCGCGCCGCAGATGATGCCGGCGCTGATCGACCAATACAAAAACACTAGATCCATCGGATCCTTGATTGCGGTACGGAATCGAACGATGGAGAGGGCGCCGACCATGCCGAGCGATACGACGAGGTTCGACTGGATGGTCAAGATGATGGCGGCGGTGATGATGGACATCGCAACGAGCGAGATGTTGAAGCTCTTCGAATAGAAGGTCTTGCGGGTCATCAAGCGGTAGATCAGGAAGATGTACAGGCCAACCACGCACGCCAGAGCTAAGCCAACCAGTACGAGCTTGACGTCGACGCCGGCCGTATAGCCGGACAAAAACGATTGTTTGAAAATATCTTTGAGTGTCATAATATCCCTCCGGTGTTGAATTTTCTGCACAGATAATATTTTGAAAAAGCGGTTTGCGAGAGCGTCCCGAGTTCCAAGACGTTCTTGATATAATCGGGAAGGAACTCGTCATATTTGACTTCGAGCAGGTGTTCGCCGCTTTGCAAAATCGGGCGGGTGGGTACGTCTTTCTCGAGAAACTGCGAGAGCTGTGTGGATGAGCGGATGTTGGTGTCAAATGTGATGCGTACATTTCCAAGTCGATATACATAGGGGATCCGGTCATATTCCACAATGATCTTCGGACGAAACAGCTCCGTTTGCATCAGCGTCATCAGTTTGCGCAGCACGTCCTGTGACTCGGACACATCGCCGGGCAGTTCGCCGCGCATGAGAGATTCGCATTGGTCTCTGTTGATCGTGCAGGAGGTCTTGAGTGTTTTGCCATGCTCTTTTCGCTTGCATTCGAGAGCGATGCGAGCGGGGGAGCCGTTGTAGATGCGGATACGGAATTTTTCGCGGGGATCCGAACCGCCTTCGTTTTCCCAGAAACAGCGATCCGTTATGCTGTCAAAATACAAACTGCGGATCGTGTATCGGCCGTCCGGGCCGACGTGGGAATCGAGCGGGACGATCGCCGACAAACGGGTTTTCAAAACCGCGATCTCCTGAGCGGAGATAAAATACTTGAATTCGTGTCGATATTTCATGAGCCATCACCACGCTTTCGTTTGCGGCCGACGCGATTTTGCCGGGAGCTGATGATCAGAACCGCCAAAAATACGACGGCAAACACGGCAAGAAGAATCAACGCGATCGGTCCCACATCATATTGCAGTTGATCGATCTTTTCCAATAGGGTATATTGCAGTTTTGCCAGGATGCCGTTGTCTGCCAATGCCCATTGCGCGGTGTATGCCTTGTCTTGATCGATGACTGCACCGGCGGTATAAGCTTCGCCGTTTTCGTCGAACCAGCCGAGGAAGGTGAAGGCAGCGGTATCGGTGGACGACGGATCGGGCAGTACGTCGAGCAATCCGCCTTTTTCAACCGCATAGCTCGCCTTGAACGAGGTGTGGGTATAGGTAGAGAAGGTGACGGTGGCGTAGTCCTTGCCGTCGATCCATGCAGAGTTTAAAAAGGCAAGTCGCTTTTCCATGAAATCTTGAATGTATGCCGCGTGCTCTTCGAGCGTGTCAAATCGGTTTTGGCTGCGATCCGCCCAGTCGTTGTCGCCCTGTACATTCTGCCAGCGGAGCTTATCCATCGAAAAGGAGGCGCCGATCTGCGAGCGGTATAGGGTCGTTTGATCGGCGATCCAGTCGGTCAGATACGGCGAAATCTCCTCGGCATAGATCGTTTGCAGCCGTTCGCGGAAGGCGGGGATAGCATATAACCGGTCGAACCAGTTGTCGGTATTGCGGTAAAACGCCTGCGGCGACATGTTGGGGACGAGCCAACTGTTGCCGATGCTCAGATCAAAATCCCAAATGGAGCAAGTGTGCAGCTTGGGATCGCGGGCGTCGATGTCTTTATAAAAATAGACGCTGCAATTGTCGTTGTTGGCAAAGAGCTCCTGGATGAGATAATACCGGGCGAACGAATCGACGTCGATTCCCGACAGATCTCCGGCGGCGATCGCATCTTCCACTTGGTTGACATAGTCGGACAGATATTGGATCTGTTCCTTGCTGGCGTAAGCAGGGGAGGACAGCGAAAAGCTTAAATCGTCCGTTTGAAAAGCGCTGCTGCCGCTTTGGATCCTGTCGTCATGATGCTCGATTTGGAACAAATAGCCGCCGGTGATATCCTGTGGGTTGTTGGTGATGTCAAATCCTTTTTGCAGCTTGCCGTCGATCACCGCTTGATATGCCGGATAGCCCGAAAGGGCGACGGGATTGATCGCTTTGGTCAAGGCGGCCAGATCGGTGATGGCGACGCGGCGGCGATCAATCTCCACCTTTTCGCACAGCAGGTATACGCCGTAATATACGTCGTCAACATAAAAATCGACATATTCGGAATCCACGGTAAAATCGACGCCGAGCGCGTATGCCGCGTCATAGGCCAGCTTGTTGCGCAGATGCGACTCGTCAAACGAATCGGACAGCAGCACCCATTTTTTTGCAGCTCCCATCCCGAGCAGGTCGCCGTCTTCTGTGAGTTCCAGTGTATAGGACTTTTTCGGCTGATCCCAGGTTGTATTGCCACGCCCGCGCAGGTTCTTGCATTTGCCTTCATAATTCAGCTGCCGGTCGCTTTTGATGATCGAGATCGTGCCGGATTTGTCGATCGTTTTATCAGCGTTGATGTCGTCCATACTGCCGTCGGTCAAGTGGATCGACAAAGCGGGGACGTTTTGTGCCTGCTTGAGGATCAACTGACTGTCGGCGATCGTGAGCCCCCACGCGTCTTTGAGCTGCAGCGAATAAGGCTTGTCAATCTCCAAATCGCCGCACAGTGTTTGCGGGGCATACATCTTGCCGTCGATGTATATCTCGTTGCCCGGTGCGCCGATGATGGTCATGGTGTCCGTCTGTGCATACGACGGCAGGAACGCATAATAAACACCGCTGTTCTCATAGAGGGCGACAGCTTCCTGTTCATCGGCGGTCGGAAGCATGAACCGCACGTCGTGGATATGATCCGTTGTTTCAATATAAATGCCGAAAGCCAGAGCCAGCATCAATATGATAGTTCCCGCCGCAATCAAAGCGATATGAACGACTCGTTTCCGGACGCCGCGTGGATTCTTTGATTTGACATTCAAAGCGGACTCTTTCCTTTCGCTTGGATTTTATCGCATACATAAATAATATAGCATTTACCCGCAACAAATTCAACCGTTTTTCGACGAGTTGGGACGTTTTTTTGCAGATGGAAAAACGGGACGTTTGATCGTTTGATCACACGGAAGGTTATTGCTTTTTTGAAAAAAATACCGTATAATATAAGCAGTATATCATTATGTATGGAAAAGGAGATGATTTTATGATCCGGTCAAAAAACATGATCCGCATAATGGCGTGTTTGCTGGCAGCTGTGCTGCTCCCGGCGGCATGCCCGGTTTCCTTTGCCTCGGCACTTGCGGCGGTTGAGGATGGCACCACATATGAGGAGAATGGTATTACCTATATGTTTCAGGGCGGCGCGGCCATTGTTACCGCTTGCGATCCTGCGATAACGACGACGACGATCCCGGAACGGGTAAATGGCGTAAGAGTGAGGGCCATCCAGGAAAAAGCATTCGCTGACTGTACGGCATTGCAGACGGTCGAGCTGCCGGACGGCCTTGTCCAAATCGACGATCAGGCGTTTTTCGGTTGTACAGCGCTCGAAAATGTGACGCTGCCCGACACATTGACCACGATCGGCGGCGCGATCTTCAACAATTGTATAAAGCTTGCGAACATCAAGCTTCCGGACAACGTGACGAGTATTGGCGCCCGTGTTTGCCTTGGTACTGCCTTTGCGGAAAACAATGACAATTGGGTCGACAATCTGCTGTATATCGGCCAATATCTTGTGATGTCAAAAGAAGCTGAGCTGCAAGGCACAATTGACATTCGCCCGGGAACAACGACCATTGCTGCGTACACGTTTAATAAAGCGAAGAATATGACGGCGGTGCACCTCCCGCCCTCGGTCGCTCGGATCGGCTATGGGGCATTTTTCGGCTGCAGCGGCTTGACGGCCTTGACGCTGCCGAAGGATTTGACCGAAATCGGCAATTATGCGTTTTCCGGCTGCAGCGGCTTGCAGTCGATCTGTATTCCGGACAACGTCACAGAGATAAAAGAGGGCGCTTTTTTCAACTGTACGGCGCTTTTCAATGTTACGCTGCCGCAAAATCTGCAAATCATCGGAGCGGGCGCTTTTCAACAATGTGACCGCTTGACGAAAATCGTCGTGCCGGACAGTGTGCTGGTCATTCGAGACGGTGCGTTCTATGGTTGCGACGAGCTGCGGAGCATCACACTGCCGGATCGTGTCATGCGCATCGGAAGGATCGCCTTTGAGGGTACGGCCTTTTATAACGATGCAGATTCCTGGGCGGTCGACGGACTGTTATACTGCGGCGCTCACCTGCTAAGGAAAAAAGACGGTCCTTTCTGCGATTATGTTATTCGAGAGGGAACGAAATCCATTGCGGATCAAGCATTTGCAGACAGCCAAGGCGTGCATCATCTGGTTCTGAATCACATGTATGGCATTTCGATCCCGCTGTCGATGGGATTGATCGGCAAAGGCGCATTTTCTCAATATGACAATATCGACATCGTCCTGTATCCCGGTTCCGAAAAAGATTGGGACGCGATCCAGATCATGGATGGGAACGATTTGTTTTCGGACAAAAATGTAACGCTGCGTTTTCGCTGCGGACAATACCCCGATGTGCCAAATAATATTTGGTATACCGACGCGGTGAAATATGTTTCGATACGCGGCTACATGAGCGGCTATGCCAATGGAAAATTCGGCGCGGGCGACAAGCTGCAGCGGCAGGATTTTGTGATCGTACTTTGTCATATTGCGGGCGGCGATCATATCCATTATTCCAACAGAAATCTGCCGTCGGATGCGGCGCCGTCGTCTTACTATGAACAAGCGGTATTGTGGGGATATAACACTCGAATCATCAGCGGGTATGCAAACGGCAAATTCGGCGTGGGGGATCCGATCACGCGCGAACAGGTTTGTACGATCCTATATCGCTATAAAGGATCGCCGGCCGTCGGTAATGTCGACCAAACGCTGAAGACGTTTCAGGATGCGTCCCGTGTCAGCGATTGGGCCAAGCCCGCTGTCGCCTGGGCGATCCAAAACAAGGTGATAAGCGGCATGGCGGATGGGCGTATCGCGCCGAATGAATATGCATCCCGGGCGCAGATCGCTGTTATCATCGCCAATATGGATCAAAACGGATTGCTCAGTAAATAAGAAAGCGCCCGCAAAAGCAGCGCGGCAAAGAGGTGATCGTGTGCCAAAAACCGAACAAGATCTCAAACAGCGGTTGAACGATGAAACGCTTTCGCCGTTGTGGTTCCTGTATGGCGAGGAACCTTATCTGGTATCGCATTATGCCGGCCTGATCGCCGACAAAGCGGCGCCGCTCGGCGACTTGGCAGCTTTTAATCGGCATGTGTTCGACGGTACGTCGCTCGATCTCAATCAACTGGAAGCGGCGGTGCAGGCGCTCCCGCTGATGGGAGATTACACCTGCGTATGGGTGCGCGATTATGACGCCGGTGCGGCGTCCGCCTCGACGACCGAGCGAATGAAAGCGATCGTGTCGTCTGTCGCCGCTCCCACGCTGCTGCTCTTTTCGGTGACGGCATTTATACCGGACATGAAAAAGAATGCCAAATGGAAAGCGTTTTTGTCGCTGATCGAAAAGCGTGGCGAAGCGGTTTGCTTTACACGCCGTTCACCGGCCGAGATCGGGCGGCTGCTTTGCCGGGGGGCTGCCAAGCGTGGGTGTACCATGCAGCCGGCGGTTGCATCGGGCATGATCGAACAATGCGGCGCCGATTTGATGACGCTGCTCGGCGAATTGGATAAATTATGTGCTGTGGCGGGTTCCGGCGGCGAGATCACGGCGGAGATGGTCAAAAAAACGGCGGTGCGGCAATTGGAAGCTTCGGTTTATGAATTGTCCAAAGCATTGCTTCGCCGTAACTACAGTGATGCGTATGACTGCATTGCCGCTTTGTTCGCACTCGGAGAAGAGCCGATCCGTATTCTGGCGGTGCTGTCGGAAAGCTATGTCGACCTCTACCGCGCCAAGCTGGCAGCGGCAGCCGGAAAACAGGCGGAATCGCTCGCAGCGGATTTTTCTTATCGCGGTCGGGAGTTCCGCTTGCGCAACGCGGCGCGTGACAGCCGGGGGATGTCGCTACAGGCGCTGCGCCGTTGTTTGAAGACGCTTGCACAAGCGGATACGACGATGAAGAGCACCGGATCTGCCCATCAACGCCTCATCCTGGAAGAGACGGCGGCCAAACTTGTTTTGATCGCCAAAACGGGGAGATGATCGCATGTGGCGCATTCGGGAAGCTGTGGTCGTGGAAGGCCGCTACGACGTGATCCGGCTGCGATCGTTTCTGGATACGATCATTGTGGAAACGGATGGATTTCAGATCTTCAAAGACAAAGACCAATTGGCGCTGCTGCGAACGCTTGCTGCGACACGCGGGCTGGTGGTGTTGACCGATAGCGACGGTGCCGGGTTTGTGATCCGCGATCATCTTGCGTCGTGTATTCCACCCGAACAGATCAAACATGCGTGTATTCCGGCGGTTCTCGGCAAGGAAAAACGCAAAGCTGCTCCCTCGAGCGAGGGGCTGCTCGGTGTGGAAGGATTGGATACCAAAACGCTACAGCAAGCGCTGCTTCGCGCCGGTGTGACGATGGAAGACGGCGAAAAGCCAACCCATCTTTATATGACAACAGCTCGCTTTTATGCAGACGGCTTCAGCGGCCGTCCGGACAGTCGAGCCAAACGGGAAAAGCTTTGCCGTGCTCTCGGACTGCCGCCGCGGCTTTCGACAGCGAGACTGATTGCGGTACTCAATGCGGCGTTTTCGGAAGAGGAGTATGAAGCCGCCGTGCGATGCGGCGAAGAGGAGGAATAGGATGCTGTGGCTTTCGGTACCGCCGGAGGAAGAAGAACGTCCTTCATCATCCGGCACAGTGATTTTTACCATCGTATTTTTGGTGTCACTGGTCGTCTTCGGTACGATCGGCTTTTTCTGGTGGCAGCATACGGAGCATCCTTCGCTGGCCGCTCCCGCACAAACCGCAACGAGCGAGACGGTAGCGCCTCTTTTCAGCGAAAAGGATAGCCGTACTGTTGCTGTGTACCTCACCGATGATGCGGGCGTTTTGCAGACGATGACGCTTTTGAAAGCCGATCCGACCAAGGATGCGATGACCGCTGCCGGATTCCCGGCCGAGCTGTTACTGAACGACGAAAGCGGTGAAACGCTGAAAAGCTGTTACGCATCCGGTGGAATCGAAGCGGTGCAAACGGCAGTCAAATCGTATTTTTCTCTCACCGATAATTATTGTGTGGTTTTCCGGTATCAGCAGGTGCAGGGACTGCTTTTGCAAATGAAAGACGGATTGAATATCGAAATAGGCGAAGACGTGCATGCACAAAGCAAGAATTATGCGCTGCATCTGGCTGCGGGATGGCAATCGCTAACGCCGGAGCAGGCGGCTAATTTGTTGCAGTATAATGCTTGGCAGGGCGGTCGTCGTGCACAGGCAAATATGCATGCGGCCATGATAGCGGCGTTTTGCAACCAATACCTGGTGGCAGGACGAGACGGCCAAACGGATTATGCTGCGATCTGCAGTTTTTCAGGTACCAATATCCGGGAGATCGAATGGCAGTCCTCGCAAATGATGCTCTCATATTTGGCGCAAAAGAACACCGGCTCGATCTGCACGACGCTTGCGGTTGACGGTGCATTCGAGGGCGCGGGCGACACTCTTGTATTCACACCGTTCGACAATGTTTTGGCGGTGGTGAAGGAATCGTAAAGGAGGCACCTATGAAACGGATTGTGGCAATTTTGTCAATTGTGGCTTGCTTGCTGTGTGCCAATTCCTGTGCGGTGGTTCCGGGACGATTATCCGATTTGCTGGATGAACCGATCCATACGACGGAACCGACGAGCACATCGACCACATCGGAAACGGTGATACCGGACGACGGGCAGTTTGACGACTGTTTTTACTATGGCCTGCTGACGGATGAACAAAAAGAGAACTATCGTGCCATCGACGCCGCAGTGAAAGAAGCGAATGAACAGGATCTGGATATCACCGCTTATCTGCCCGAAGAAGAACAGAACGGGACGGTATATGGCGCCCGGGTGCGTTTCCCGAATCGCGTCACATCTGAGGATGAAGTTGAGATGCTCTATCGGGTATATACTTATGACCACCCCGCGTGCTTTTACGTTGGCGGGTCGTGTTACAGAGGCTTTGAGATCCTTGGGAAGACCTGGTATAACGAAATGTATATTCGCTATTATCTCTTGCAGGCACAGCGCGATGAAGCGGAACAGGAACTGCAGAATGCGATTGAATCGCTGACAGCCGATCTGCAGGGAGGCGAGTATTCGCCGTTTGACATGGAGCGATTGCTGCATGACCGATTGGCGGAATGGTGCGTCTATGATGAGGACGCGGCGGCTGTGATCGACCGGCAGCGACTGGATGTGTCCGAGATAGACGACACGGTTGATCCTTGCTGCCATACGGCCTATGGCACTCTTTGTAAAAAATTGGCGGTGTGTGACGGCTATTCTGCGGCGATGACGCTGCTTCTTGATCGGGTGGGGATCCGGTCGGCCCCGGCTTATAATGACGATCACGCGTGGAATCTCGTGTGGATCGATGGGGAGCCGTATCATCTGGATGTGACATGGGACGATACAGAAAACGTGGTGCGTCACAGCTATTTCAATTTGACGGACGACGAGATATACGCCACGCGGGAAAAAGGGGAGATCACCGCGATGCCGTCCT
>JAFTBJ010000185.1 GCA_017455295.1 Clostridia bacterium | reverse complement strand
TTTATCGACCGGTGCAAAGGTCCATTTCTTGAAGCTCATGCGCTGCTCACCCCATTTCTATAAAATAATATAATTATAAATAGTATATCATAATTTTCAGTGCTATTCAACCATTTTTTATAAAAAGAGTCCATCCCTCGTTTGGAAACGCCGCCACGGCATATTTGCCCCGCACAGACGGCGTACTTTGAAAATTATCCTTGACTTTTAAGTAGTTAAATGATATACTAAGCCTCGCACCAAACTGCATATAGGGGCATAGCTCAGTTGGTAGAGCAGCGGTCTCCAAAACCGCGTGTCGTGGGTTCGAATCCTACTACCCCTGCCAAAGCAAAAATTCCGTCGTCGAAGTCGGCGGAATTTTTGTTTTGTATTTTTCATTTTTAACTTTGTCAGTATTCATTCTTCATTACTTCCCGACAGGATTTTTTAAATGAATACGGAATACGAAAGTTGTATAATAAAACCAGATACATCAAAGAGTGAAAGATATGTCCTGTTTGAGGTGAACCCCCATGATTGCAACATACATCAGAATTTATATGAAGAGAAATATCTGGCTCGCTTTCGTTTGTGCGACTATGGTTTTTATCCCCCTTTTTATCGCGAGTTTGATCTATGATTATGTGCCATACGATATTGCACTATCCTTTATCCTGTTCGGCTTAGCATTTATTTGCGTTCTTCTGAGTTTACTGCCGACTGTTCGTTTCAAAAATATGATTGCAAACCAAGAAAAACAGTACGCAATCACGTTTTCCGACAACCATGCCGAGCATCTTGAAACCACACTATATTTGAGCGACGAATGGCTAATCTGGGCCGGGAGCTGCGCTTTGTACAAAAAACATATCAAAAGCGCAAAGCCTAATCTTGAAGCGGGACGCGCGGGGATGTCCTATCGGATCACGCTGCATACCAAAGACGGTAAACGCTATATTATTTGGTGCCTGAATCATACAAATAAAGAAAACGTGTTGACGTGGTATCATTCGTCTGTATCGTCTACCGAATAGTATTCATGTAGCACCACAAAAGTTCGCCTTTTCACACCGTTTCAGCCAGCATATTGCCGGTCAATCCAGTGTTGACAGCGGAATCAAATCATGATACTCTGCTGTTAGGAGCAGTCCCCATAGGCGTTTTGGGCGTTAAGGTCAGGACATTCTGTGTATTGACCGTATGGGTTGTGCTCCTCTTCTATTTACCAAACCGCATATTTCCTTTTGTCCATTGAACGCTTTGCGCAAGGAATGGGATCCCAGCCAAGCCATGCATGGTATTCGCTCTTTTAACACTCTTGTTTTACTGCATGATGGCTTTCGCCAATCATCGACAAATCCTTCAAAGAAGATATTGACAAAATACTGCATATATTTTATAATAAATGCAAATATATACACGAAATGGAGAGATTATACATGTTTTGTATGAACTGTGGCGCTTCCATACCCGACGGGTCGTCGTTTTGTGTGAACTGCGGCCAGAGCATGAATTCCGGCGTACCTGCCCCGGTCGGTCAGACTCCTGTTGCACCGGTTGGCTATTCCCCGGTTGATCAGCGCATGTCTATCCGCAAGAGCGAGATGGATGAGATGCAGAGAATGATCAACTATTTTTCGCAAAAAAGCGCCGAGTACGATGAATATGACAGAGTTTGCGAGTTATTAGATCCCAATCTTTATCGCAAACGCGGCGGCTTGTTAGCGTGGGGCATCCTCTTCGCTCTTCTATCGATCCTCTTTTTTGTCATCGCCGCCTATAGTAAGGAGAGTGCGTTTATCATCACTGCTCTTGTCATTCTCATTGGTGCCGCCTTGATGATCATGGGCTATGTCCTGTCTTCCAACGCACGCGCCAGAAACTACGCCTATGTCTGCCGCCGCTTTGACGAGCTGTCGGATGAGCTGTACACCTACTATAAGCAATACGGCAGTTGCATGGTCAGCGCTGAATACACCAATCCCGCCAACCTGCTTGCGATCTACGAAGTTATGAACTCCGGCCGTGCCGATACGATCAAAGAAGCGATCAATATTCTTATTTCGGACGCCCATCGCAACAACATGGAATACATGGCTCGCCAGACAGCCATCGCGTCACGGGCCGCCGCTCGAGGCGCCCAGACTGCGGCCGTTTTCAGCGCTGCCAACTTCTTCCTGAGATAACCTCAATTCTTATCAACTCCCCCGTTCGGATGATCGGGGGAGTTTTGATTCTTTTGACAGATGTCGACACCCCATCGTTTGAAAACACATAATTCGAATTTTCTGCAAAAAAGATTGTTTTTGCAGCTATAAAGCAAGAGGGTTTTTATGATAACGACCACACGACTGCGTATATATCCCGCGACACGGGAAACAATGGAAGCCGCCATCGCCAAAGAAGCCGATTTGGATCTTCGCGCCGCTTATCAGGAGATGCTGGACGGCTGTCTGCTCCATCCCGACCGGTGGGGCTGGTATGCGATGTGGGCGATCGAGCTGCCCGATGGTACCCCGATCGGCGACTTATGCTTCAAAGGGCTGGGGCCGGACGGCGCGGCGGAGATCGGCTATGGCATTCTGGAAGACTATCAGGGCCACGGCTATGCGACCGAAGCGGTCGCCGGCGCGGTCGCCTGGGCGTTTTCTCACCAGGAGGTCACCAGGCTGGAAGCCGAGACAGATCCGCTCAACGCCGCTTCGCAGCGAGTGCTCGCAAAATGCGGATTTCAAGCGACCGGCGTCATCGGTGAAGAAGGGCCGCGGTTTGCCCTTCCCCGCCGCGCGTTTGAACAAACGCGAACAATAAAACAATAGCGATAAAACAGCAGCGAGCAGACGCCAAGTTGGCGTCTGCCCGCTTTTGTTATTTTTCGTTGCTGTCCACCCAGTTTTTGCCCTCTTCCACACAGCGATCGTCCGGGATCGCCATGCCGGTTTCCGGCTCGCGGCGACTGTCGTCCGAGATCGCCTGCGTTTCATAGGTTCCGGGGATCCCGGCCCATATCACATCGGGGATCTCCTTCTTTTGCGGCGGAAACAGCCGCTTTTCCTGCTCTCTGTCCTGCATCGTCACACCGGCTTTCTTTTGATGATACGGCTCAACAAGCCTGCCGTTAGTATGTGCCGATGCGGGCAGATTATTCGTCGTCTACCACGATGTCGATGCTGGCTTTTGCCATTTCGGCCGTCATGCGCGGTGCATCGGCAATCGGGATCTCCACCGGCGCGGGCATTGCTTCCTTGGATTCGGCCGGTTTGCTGCCCAACGTATCCCGGATTTTTTTCTCGATCTCCGCCATCGCTTCGGGATTGTTTTTGAGGTACTCTTTCGCGTTGTCACGCCCTTGGCCGATGCGCTCGTCGTTATAGGAGAACCAGGCGCCGGCGCGCTTGATGATGTCAAGTTTGACTGCCAGATCCAGCACCTCCCCTTCATGGGAGATGCCTTCGCCGTACATGATGTCAAATTCCACCTCTTTGAACGGCGGCGCGACTTTGTTTTTGACAATGCGCACGCGGGTATGCGATCCGATGGAATTGCCGGCGACCTTCAGCGTTTCGGTGCGGCGCACATCCATGCGGACCGAGGCGTAATATTTCAGCGCGTTGCCGCCGGTGGTCACTTCGGGGTTGCCGTACATCACTCCAACCTTTTGGCGGAGCTGGTTGATGAACAGCATGATGCATTTGGATTGCGACACGGCGGGAGACAGCTTGCGCATCGCCTGTGACATCAAGCGCGCCTGCAGGCCGACGTGACTGTCGCCCATATCACCCTCGATCTCCGCGCGCGGCACCAGCGCCGCCACCGAGTCGAGCACCACGATGTCGATTGCGCCCGAACGGATCAGCGTTTCGGCAATCTCGAGCGCGTCCTCACCCGCTTCCGGCTGGGAGACAAGCAGCGCGTCAACATCCACGCCGAGTGCTCGGGCATACACCGGATCGAGTGCATGCTCCACGTCGATATAGGCCGCTTCGCCGCCCGCTTTCTGCGCCTCGGCAATCGCGTGCAGCGCCAGCGTCGTTTTGCCGGATGCTTCCGGGCCATAGACTTCAATGATGCGGCCGCGCGGCAACCCGCCGATCCCGAGTGCCATATCCAGCGCGATCGAGCCGGTAAAGATGCTCTCCATCGTCATGGCGGAATGATCGCCAAGGCGCATGACCGCGCCCTTGCCATAGTTTTCCTCGATCTGCTGCAGTGCGATAGCCAGCGCTTTTTTCTTATCTTCCGATGAAACGGCGGACGATTTTCGATCGAGCGCTTTTCCGCTTTTTTTCTTTTCAGCCATGTTGATGTCTCCTTTTTCTGTCATAGTGCGTTTCTGCGTTTCATTATAAAGGACGGGTTTTCAAAAGTCAATAGTTTCCTTTCAAAAAACGAACATATATTCGGTTTCGTTTTTGTAACCGCCTTGTTTTTGGCTCTATATCAACGATTTTTATATTTTTTGCAGAGCAAAATTCGTGGGGTATTTCGGTGAAAATCCGTGCAAATATGATTGACGGACGGCGGGGGATGTGATATATTATAAAGGAAATGGATAACTCGATCCCTTGAAAGGGTGATTGGATTTATGAAAAAGGGAGTCCGCTTTTTTGCGGCGCTTTGGGCGGCCAAGCTTGCCGCCGCCGGACTGCGGCTTTTTCGGCGCAACGCGACCCATCTGCCGGGCGTCATCGCGCTGAAGCTTTGCCCGGATTTTCTTCGCCGAGTGGACAAGCCGGAGACGGTCATCGCCGTCACCGGCACCAATGGCAAGACCACCGTCTGCAACCTGCTGGATGATATTTTGACCGACCAAGGCGAAGAACCGCTCAACAACCGCTTCGGCGGCAATGTGCGCGGCGGCGTCGTGACAACCTTTCTCTCTGCCTGCACACTCGGCGGCAAGATTCGTCAAAAGGTGGCGGTGCTGGAAGTGGACGAGCGCAGCGCGATGCATATTTTTCCCTTTGTGCAGCCAGATATGCTGCTTGTGACCAATCTGTTTCGCGATTCCTTCAAGCGAAACGCTCATTCCGAGTTCATCGCGGATATTCTCAACGCGAACATTCCGAAAACGACCAAGCTCATCGTCAACGCCGACGATCTGATCAGCAGCCATTTGGCCCCCGGCAACCCGCGGACAAGCTTCGGCATCGCGCACCGGGAGGGCGATTGGCAGGCCCCGCAAAACATTGTGTGCGACATGATCGCCTGCCCGCACTGCGGCAAGCGGCTTGTCTATGACTTTGTGCGTTACAACCACATCGGGCGGGCACACTGCCCCAAATGCGGCTTTGGATCGCTTCCGGTGGATTATGAGATCACCGGCATCGACGCTAAGCAGCGCCGCCTCACCGTGCGGGAGCCGGGCGGAGACGCGGTTTACCGAATGCTCGGCGACAACATCACCGACTGGTACAACACCCTTGCTGCGGTCACCGTACTGCGAGAGCTGGGTATCCCCTCCGACGCGATCGAGCATTCACTGCAGCAGCACGGCATCGTCCGTTCCCGCTATGAAGAAACCACAGTCGGCGACAAAACCGTCATTTTGAATCTGGCCAAAGGGCAAAACCCCATCGCTTGCTCGCGCACATTTGATTTCATCCGCCGTGCCGAGGGCCGTAAAGCCGTCATTCTCTTAGTGGAAGACTTCTTTGACGCGAAGCACTCCACCGAAAATATTGCATGGCTTTACGACACGGATTTTGAATTTCTCTCCGAAGCCGACGTGCGGCAGGTCATCGTGGCCGGGGTGCGCGCCGCCGATTTCCGGGTGCGGCTGCTGCTCGCCGGGGTGCCGGACGACCGCATCGTCACGATGCGGGAGGAAGCGCTCACCGCCGACGCTGTGGCGCTGCCGGACGTGGACAAAATCTTTGTCCTGTTTGACGTATACACCGTCCACTTTGCGCAGGATGTGCAGGCGCGTCTGCT
>JAFTBJ010000184.1 GCA_017455295.1 Clostridia bacterium | reverse complement strand
GCACAAAGGTGCATACCGAAGTTCATAATCCGGTGCGGTCAGCGCTCTCAAAAGGGTCAAAAACCGGCGGCGAGCAGCGGCTCGATTGCGGGGCGCCAAAAGGGGCATACCGTGCAGCCCTTGTGCGGCAACCGAAAGCGCGATTTTTGTCCCAAAAACGGACGCCGATGGGGGAAGACTGCAATTTTTTTCACAAACAAGGGCGATCCTGTCGAATTTCGGCTTGCATTTTGGAAAATTTGGGTGTATACTGTATAGATAGAGGACGTATACTTAGAATTTTTGAATGTATCTCCCGGCGCGCGAACAAAGCGGTTCGCGCAGCAATTGACGGTATATATAAGGGAGAATAAGGGGGGATCCGTTTGGCCAGCGATTTGCACTGCCACACAAAAATTTCCGACGGCTCGGTCGGCATCGAAGACTTGATCGCGCTCGCAAAGCGGCGCGGGCTTTCCACATTATCGGTGACCGATCATGACACGACGGCAGCGGCAACGCGCGCGGTGATCTTAGGGCGACGGCAGGGATTGCCGGTGATCCACGGGGTGGAATTGTCCACAGCGGATCCGGTCCGAAATGGAAAAGCGCATCTGCTTTGCTATCTTTGCGACACGCCGGATCGTCTGGAAGCGGTTTGCCGGGCGACAGGCGAAAAACGCAAAGCGGCAGCCAATGAAATGGTGCGCCGCGTCATGCGGTATTACCGCATCATGCCGGAGCTGATTTTGCGGCACGCGACCGGCAGCACCAACGTATATAAACAGCACATCATGCACGCATTGATGGACGCCGGATATGCCGACTCGATCTACGGCGAGGTGTATCATCAGCTTTTCGGCGAAAACGGCCGGGCGCGGGTGGAGATCGACTATCCTGACGTGCGAGAGGTGCTGGAGCTGATCCACAGCGCCGGCGGCATCGCGGTGCTGGCGCACCCGTATCTCTATCAAAACGAAGCGCTGCTCGAAGAATTGACGGCCTTGGGGCTTGACGGCGTGGAGGTTTGGCATCCGGGCCATTCGGAAGAGCAGACAGCGGCGCTGCAGCAATATGCCGAAGAGCATCGCCTGCTGATGACCGGCGGGTCGGATTTCCACGGCATGTACAGCCGCACGCTGCGGTCGCTTGGCAGCACATCCATCCCGGATGAATGCGTGGAACAGCTTTTGGCCTATAAAGAGACGAAAAAGAGAGCAAAAGAATAAGAATAAAAAAGGATCGCAAAGTTTGCCGCTTGGGCGCACTCACATAAAGATATATAGCTGCAAAAACGATCTTTTTGTGCGATATGGCGTTATCAAGCTCGGCAATCCGGCAAGGATTGCCGAGCTTTCTGCCTTATCTCGCGCAAAAATCTCTGTTTTTGGCGGTGTATGGCAGTTTTGAACGAGCAATTTTTTGTCCGGGCAATCTGATAAAATGAGGGCAATCCTGTCGGATTCCCCTCATTTTTCAGGCAGTACGGGCGAAAAAGAGCCGTTCAAAACCTAAATCTCTTTATGTGAGTGCGCCCTTTGCGATCCTTTTTTGTAAAAGTAAAACCACCGGCCAAGCCGGTGGTTATGACAGATACGATTATCATTTTATGGTGGATAGCGTCAGCCGTTTTGCAGGATCTGGCGCAGTTTGTCCAGATAATATGTCAGCTGATCGTCGGTGAGATCGTCGCCTTCTTGCAAGATCCCATGTTCGATGAATTTGAGGCGGATCTGTTCGGTCACGTCCTGTGGGGTGAGCGAGCCGCGGCTTTCGTTGCCGGTCAGCAGCCACTCATGGGAGACGCCGAGCGCCCGGGCGATGATTTCCAGCCGATCGAGCGGCAGCTTTTTCACGGTTCCCATTTCATACCGCTGCAGCACGGATTTGCTGAAACCGGTACGGGCGGACAGGTCGGCATAGGAGAGCTGCGCTTCTTCGCGCGCTTGCCGCAGCCGTTTTGAGACGGCGGTATTGCCGTTTTCCATATCGAGTTCACCTCCCTCGATGTTGGTAAGAGCCGGATGTTGTGCCGACCCAACCATAGTATATCACGGCCGTTCCAATTTTGCAACGGCCGAAAGGGAGAATGTGAAAAAAATCAACGGCTGTACGCCCAGCAGGCGGCGATCTGACTTTCAATGTCCGCATAGTTCCAGGTTTTGGCGGAGCGGGTCGGGCTGTTGGGGTCGTTCACGGTGAGAACGCCGTTCTGATAGCCTGTGACGACAATAAAGTGAGCGTCGGTAGTGAAGTCGCCTTCGTACATCAAAAAGATCATCGGATGCCCCGCGTTCAGTTTGGCAGCGATCCCCGCCTCGTTCGGGCCGACGCTTTCGGCCGACAAGCCGAGCCGGGCGGCGCCTTCGTCCATCAAGGTCCAGGCGGTGCCGTTTCCGGGCACGCAATAGTTGTTTTCCACAGCAAAATCGGCGATGGCGGCGGGGGAGAGCGACGCGTCATGCAGCAGGCCGATCGCGATCATGGACAGACAGGTCGGGCCGCAGCCGGTGAGTCCCATCACGTCGCTGCCATATATCTTATATCCCCAGCGGGAATCCCATTGCAGCAGGAGAGGGATCTTGTCGGCGGCGGCTTCGGCGGACAGATCGATCGCTGTGGTTTGCCCTTTGAGCAGCGGGTAGTTCTGCACAAACGACTCCGCTTCCGGTTCCCGCAGCAGCAAGGCGAGCAGCGTCAGAGGATACTCTTTGATCGACAGACCGTGCTCCAGCAGAAAGGATGCAAACGGATCCTGATAGGTGGTGGGAGCGGTGGTGGTTGGGACGGTCATCGCGGCGGTGGTGGTGCTGCGGTGCACGGTCGTTTCGGTGGGCGCGACGTCGGGGGCGGCGTCGTGCGAAAAGGCAAACAGCATCATCCCGATTCCGACAAGCAGCAGGGTCACAGCGGACACCAACCGGATGAAACCGCGCGGGAAAAAGCGTTCATACATAACAAGGACCTCCATTGCGGGCGGAGTGGCTATTTTATTAGTATAGCACACCTGCGCAAAAAAGTAAATCGCCGAAGGGCGCACTCACATAAAGAGATTTAGGTTTTGAACGGCTCTTTTTCGCCCGTACTGCCTGAAAAATGAGGGGAATCCGACAGGATTGCCGAGCTTGATAACGCCATATC
>JAFTBJ010000183.1 GCA_017455295.1 Clostridia bacterium | reverse complement strand
TGAGCTGCTCAAAATATTTCTTGCCGACTTCCATGACGACGTCGGAATACATCTGGATGAAACGTCTGTAGCAGTCCCACGCCCAACGGGGGTTGCCGGACTTGGCGGCGATCGCGTTGACCACCGTCTCGTTTAGGCCGAGGTTCAAAATGGTATCCATCATACCGGGCATCGACGCACGCGCGCCGGAGCGGACGGACACGAGCAGCGGGTTTTGCGCATCGCCGAATTTCAGGCCGGCTTTCGCTTCGAGTGCCGCCAGGCCTTCATAGATCTGCGCCTCGATGTCCTCGCCGATCTTGCCGCCGTCGTCATAATACCGGGTGCAGGCTTCGGTCGTGACCGTGAAGCCGTACGGCACGGGCAGGCCCAGACGGGTCATTTCCGCCAGGTTGGCGCCTTTGCCGCCGAGCAGTTCACGCATGGAACCGTTGCCCTCGCTGAATTGATACACATACTTGTGACTCATAAAGGTTGCCTCCTTGTTTTTCTCGATCTGCGGCCGCCGAAAAGCGGTCGCGCTCTTACCGAAGTATTATAACAGATAATGGCGGATTTTACCAGCATTTTTTTCTTTTTTTAAAAAAAAGTCCGTTTTGTTGAAAATTTTGCTTGCCAAACGCCTGTTTTTCAGTCATAATGGTACGGGTGACATGTATATGTTTTGGAAAAGAGCCAAAAAACCGATTGATTTTCTTGTCGTCGGACTCGGAAATCCCGGTCGTCAATATGAAGGAACCCGTCACAACGCCGGATTTTTGAGCATCGACAAACTGGCCGATACGCTTCACATCCGGATTGATCGGGCTAAGTTCCACGCGCTGACCGCCGTCGTCGAGGACGGCGACCGGAAGCTGATGCTGATGAAACCGCAAACGATGATGAACCTGAGCGGCCTCGCCGTGCAGGAAGCGGCGATGTTTTATAAGCTGCCGCCGGAACAGATCGTGGTCATCTCGGACGACGTTAACCTGCCGCTCGGGATGCTGCGCATCCGGCAAAGCGGCAGCGCCGGCGGGCAAAACGGCCTCAAGGATATCATCGCCTGCCTCGGCACCGAGGACTTTCCCCGTGTGCGGGTGGGGGTCGGGCAAAAGCCGCATCCCGACTATGATTTGGCCAAATGGGTGCTGTCCCGCTTCTCAAAAGAAGATATGGCGGTGATGGATCGCGCATTTGCCGATGCGGCGGACGCCGCCCGATTGATTGCCGCCGGCGACATCACGCAGGCGATGAATCGATATTCCAAAAAATAAGTCGAACAAGCTCGAAGGGTGGGTTTTTCTAAAATCCGCCCCCTTTCGTGTTGCCGTAAATAAAGGAGCTCTTGTGTTATGAAAACCGTTTTATACACCGCGATGCACACCTCTAAAACCGTGCAGGCGCTGGAACAGGCGATCGCGTCCCGTGAGGCGCCCGCGCTGCTGACCGGGCCGGGGCAGGCGGCAAAAGCCATGCTGATCGGCACGCTGTCGCAGGATCTGCGCCTACCGATCGTGCTGACCGGAACCGAAGCGGAAGCGTCCAAATTGGTCGATGATCTGCAGGCAATCGACGTGCGGGCACTCGTATACCCGGCGCGGGAACTGTCGCTGAATGCGACCGAATCCGCCTCGCATGAATACGAGCAGCAACGTCTCGCCGTACTGGGTACGATCGCGGCGGACGGCGTCGACTGCGTCGTAGCCACCGCCGAAGCGGCCGCGCAGTTCACATTGCCGCCCGACGTGCTGCGGCAAAGCACAATCAAGCTGACAAACGGCGCCCCCCTCCCCGTCCCCGACCTTCCGGCCGCTTTGACAGCCGCCGGATATGAGCGGGCGCCGCAGGTGGAAAGCGCCGGGCAATTTTCTGTGCGCGGCGGGATCGTGGATGTATTTCCCGCGGCAGCGACTCTTCCTGTAAGATTGGAGCTGTGGGGCGACACGATCGATTCGCTCGCCCGCTTTGACCCGATGACCCAGCGGCGGGACGACGCCATCGACGCTGTGTCGATCCCGCCGGTCGTCGAATGTCTTGTGCGTGAGCCCGCCGCCTTTGCCGAAAAACTCTGCTTGCTCGCCGCCGCTTTGCGAGGCAAACAGGCAGACGCCAAAGATTGGCTACTTGCGGATGCGGAAAAGCTGACCGGCGGCGGAACGGTTTCATTGGATCGTTATCTGCCGATCCTCTACGACAAGCCGGCGACGCTGTTTGACCATCTGCCGGACAGCCCGATCATTCTGACCGACTGGAGCCGCAGCACAGAAGAGCTGCACGCGGCGGTGTGGCGGCTGCACGAAGAGATCGAATCTCTTTTGAAAAGCGGACGGCTTTGCCAGACACTGGATCGCTATCTGCTCAGCGAGGAGGAATGGAGGGACGAGCTGCTGGCACGTTCCACAGTGCTGCTGGAAACCTTTGCGCGATCGATCCGCGATCTGCCGCTGCGCTCGTCCTTCCACACGAACGTGCGGCAGCTGGCTGCGTTTTCCGGTACACAGGAAACGCTGTATGAGGATCTGCGGGATCTGCTTCACCGCAATCTTGCCTGCATCCTGTTGACCGGCGGCGAGCCGAAAGGCGCCGAGCTTTTGGCCCAAACGCTTGGCAGTGCCGGACTGCCGGCACTCTTTGCGCCGCATCCGAACGCACCGGTGCGCGGTAAGATCTTGGTGACCACCGGCTGGTTATCCTCCGGCGTGGAATGGGTGACGGACGGCGTGGCCGTGTTGACCTGTGGGCGCGGAGGTCCGCCGAAAAAACGGCGACTTGCCTTGAAAAAATATCGCGGCAAGCCGATCGGCGCGATCGACGAACTGCGGCGGGGCGATTACGTCGTCCACGCCGCGCACGGGATCGGCGTTTACCTCGGTATCGAGCAGGTCACAATGAACGGTTTGATCAAAGATTACATCAAACTCGAGTACGCCAAGGGCGACCTGCTGTATGTTCCGGTCACCCAGCTTGATCTGGTGTCCAAATACATCGGCACCAAAGACGGCGGGACCGTGCGGCTGCACAAGCTCGGCGGGGTCGAATGGCAAAAGGCCAAGACCCGCGTGCGGACAGCCGTGCGGGACATCGCGAAAGAATTGATTGCGCTGTATTCCAAACGGATGTCCATGCCGGGATATGCGTTTGAAGAAGACGCGGAATGGCAATACGATTTTGAGCGGCACTTTATGTATGAAGAAACGGAGGATCAGCTCCGCTGTGCGGACGAGATCCGTGCGGATATGCAGCGCCCCGTCCCGATGGATCGTCTTCTTTGCGGCGACGTGGGATTTGGCAAGACCGAGGTGGCGCTGCGCGCAGCGTTTCGCTGTGTATCCCAGTGCAAGCAATGCGTCATCCTGGTACCGACCACCATTCTCGCCTATCAGCACTATCACACGGTATTGGAGCGATTTGAAGGGTTTCCTGTGAAGGTCGAGATGATCTCCCGCTTCCGCACGCCGAAAGAACAGGCGGATATCCTGCGGCGGCTGGAACGCGGTGACGTGGATATCCTAATCGGCACCCACCGGCTGCTCGCCAAAGACGTCAAATTCTGCGATCTCGGCCTGTTTATCGTGGACGAAGAACAGCGATTCGGCGTGTCGCAAAAAGAGAAGATCAAGGAGCGCTATCCGGCGGTGGACGTGCTGACGCTGTCCGCTACCCCTATCCCCCGCACGCTGAACATGGCGATGAGCGGGATCCGGGACATGTCGGTCATCGAAGAAGCGCCGAGCGATCGGCACCCGGTGCAAACCTATGTGCTCGAACATGACAATGCGATCGTGTGCGACGCGATCCGCAAGGAAATGCGGCGGGGCGGCCAGGTCTATTATCTGCACAACCGCGTGGACACCATCGAGCGCTGCGCGGCCGGATTGCAGATGCGGCTGCCGGAAGCCCGCATCGGCATCGCGCACGGGCGGATGGGCGAAGAGGAATTGTCCGAGATCTGGCGGCAAGTGCTTGAACAGGAGATCGATATTCTCGTGTGCACCACCATCATCGAAACCGGCATCGACGTGCCGAATGTCAACACGCTGATCATCGAAAACGCCGATTGCTACGGGTTATCCCAGCTGCATCAGCTGCGCGGTCGGGTCGGCCGCAGTTCCCGCCGCGCTTACGCCTATCTCACCTTCCGGCGCGGAAAAGTGCTGGATGAAGTTGCGGTGAAACGATTGGAAGCGATGCGGGAATTCACCGAATTCGGCGCCGGATTCCAGATCGCGATGCGGGATATGGAGATCCGTGGAGCGGGCAATCTGCTCGGTGCCCAGCAGCACGGCCACATGGAAACCGTCGGGTATGACATGTATTTGCGGCTGCTTGCCGACGCGGTCGCCGAAGAAAAAGGCGAAACGACTGCGCCGTCCGACGCGGAATGCCTGATCGACCTGCCCATCTCGGCGCATATTCCCGAAAGCTATATTGCCGAAAACGCGCAGCGGCTGGACATTTACCGCCGCATCGCCGGGATCCGCAACGCCGATGACAGCCTTGATGTGTACGACGAACTAATCGATCGGTTTGGCGAGCCGCCCGCCGCTGTGCAGGGACTTGTCGAAGTGGCGCTCTTGCGCAACATGGCCGCACAAAGCGGGATCACGGAGATTAAAGAGCAGGGCGGCACGCTGCTGCTGTTCCCGAAAATGCTCGACCTGACGCTGGCCTCCGCCCTCTCCTCCGCGCTCAAAGGGCGCGTGATGATCAGCGCCGGAAGCAAGCCGTATTACGCGGTCAAGCCGCAAGCGGGTCATTCCCTTTTGGACGCGCTGCGCGAAGCGCTGGAAGCGATCGCCGCATTTCAGGCGCCATCGTGATCTATCATATACAAATAGCCCGGCGAAAACGGCTTTGAACCGCTGTTTTCGCCGGGCCTTTTCTTTTTGTTTTATGCCAAAACGGTGATGCCGTCAAGCTGCAGATACCCGTTTTCGACCGGGTCAATCGCGGTGTCGTCCACCCGCACTTCAAAGTGCAGATGGTCGCCGGTCGAGTTGCCGGTGCTGCCGATCGCGCCGATCACCGTTGACCCGCCGATCACAGTTTCACCTTGTTCGACATACAGCATATTGGCGTGTCCGTACAGCGTGATGATCCGTCGCCCGGCCGCGTCATAGCCATGGTCAATCATGGCATAATTTCCATAGCCATTTGCGTCGTATCCGGTGAACACCACCACGCCGTCCGCCGCTGCCATAATGGGCATATTGGCGGAATCGCCCCATGCGCAGATATCCACGCCGCTGTGCTGGCGCCAGTCGCCGGTTCCATAAAGATCGCGCAGTTTGAAACTGCTGGTGATCACGGTGCACCCCGGCGCCGGCCAGTACATCACCGACGTCGCAATCGAATTGACAAGCGATGTGCCTTTGATAATCTCGTTGATCTGGTTCTGCACGCGAAGCTGCTGCGCCGCCACGATCGAATACTGCATGCGATAATAGGTGATGTTGCTGTTGATTTGATTGGCGATCTGCGTTGCCTGTGTGCGCAGCGCCATAAGCTCCGCTTTGTTTTGTTCGAGGTCGCTTTCCGCATTGACATACGGGGCGCGCTGTTCTTCCAGCTGCTGCCGCTTCTCCTCCAAAAGGCGGCGATCGCTGCGGATCGCAGTCAGTTCTCTTTCCAGATCGTCGATCAGCTGTTGGTCAACCACAGCCAGCCGCTGCACCATTTTGGCATTGATGAGATAATCAAGAAAACTGGTCGTGGAGAACAGCATTTGAAAGGTTGTGAGCGTACCGCGTTTGGACATATTGCGAAGCTGCATGCGCAGCTGCTGATACCGGTCGCGAAGCGCCGCCTCACGCGTCAGCAATGCGTTCTCATTGTCAATGATCTCCGATTCGATATCCCAGATCTGTTGGTTGTACTGCTTTTTTAGCTGGGCATTCACGGTGAGCTCCTGCTGCTTGAGCTTGATCTCCTGTTCGATGCTCTCTTTTTGCTTCAAAAGATCCTCAAGCGAACTGGAATAGTATCGCCTGGCCGCCTGCAGGTCGAGCGCCTGTTGCTGGAGCTGCGCTTTTTGCTGCTGCAGCTCATATACCGTCAGCGTTTCCTGTTCGGTGGCTTCGCGGGGAGCGTCGTTTGAAGATTCGGACTCGGGTATTTCAATATCCTCGATAGGCGGCTCAATCACAGCCGGTTCGACTTGGGTCATCTCCGTCTCAAGCGGAAGTGTTTCTTCCGCTGAGCCGGGCAACAGCCGCGTTGCTCCGACGCCGCATACGACCACCGCTGCCGCGAGACAGCACAGGCCGACGCGCCTCAAAGCCGAACAAGATTTCATAACCCGAATAGCTCCTTTATCTGATCTGTAACAAACCGCATTACAGCGATTCGTCGATGGTGATGCCGCTTGTCGATACATACCCGTTTGCAATGGGGTCAACGCGGTCGCCATCCACCCGCACTTCAAAATGCAGGTGCGCGCCGGTCGAGTTGCCGGTGCTGCCAATCAGCGCGATCGTCTCGCCTGCCGACACCGTTTGGCCGGGGCTGACAAGCAGCTGACAGCTATGTCCATATAGCGTCATGATGCGTCTTCCGGCGCTGTCGTTGCCATGGTCGATCATCACATAATAGCCGTAAGAATCGTCCCATTCCGCAATCTGTACCACACCGTCCGCCGCCGCGACGATCGGTTCGCCGTAACAGCCGCCGCCGGTGATATCGATGCCGCCGTGCAGCCGTCCCCATCGCGTTTTGAATGTACTGGAAATGATGAGCGCCGTGGGCGCCGGCCAGTACATCGAACCGCTGAGGAATGCTTGTCCGGTGCCGATGGTGGTGCGGATGATGTCGTCGATCTTATCTTGGATGCGAGCGGCCGCCGCTTCGGATTCCGCAATCGACGCGTTATAGTGATCGATATCGGCATTGAGCTGTTCGGTGACCGCATTGATCTCGCTGTACAACACGTCCAGTTCCTGCTTTTTCGTGTTCAGCTCGGTTTGCAGTTCCACAATCGGGGCGCGCTCTTTGGCGAGCGCTTCTTTATCCGCTTCCAGACTGAGTTTGTCCAATTTGATCGCCTGCAGCTGCGCTTCCAATTCGTCCATCAGCACACGGTTGCTGGCCGTCAAGCGCTCCATCGCCTTGGTCTGCATCAAATAATCGGACAGATTTTCGGAATCGAGCAACATTTGAAGTTTGGACGTCATCGTTCCGCGCATAAAGATCGTACGCAGACGCTGGCGCAATTCCTGGAATCGATCGCTGATCTCCGCTTCCTTTTTCCCGATTGCCTGTTCTTTTTGCGCGATCTCATAATTTTTATCGCCGATTTTAGCGTCCAGTTCGTCCAGCAGTTTTTTGTTGACCGAGATCTCGGCAACTTTCACATCGATCTGCTGCTGCAGCAGTGCTTTCTGCGCTTCCTGCGCTTCCAGCGTGGCCGCCGTTTTATCCCGCTGCGTTGCCAGCTCTTGCTGTTCCGCTTCCAGCTTGGCTTTTTCGTCGCGCAGGTCATCGACGCTTTCTTCCGCCGCCGCGCGATGCATCTGCGGCGTACTGCCGCCCGACGCCAGCGCCGCCGAAAACAGTAGCGCCATTACAAGCAGCAGCGCTGTCAATCGAATCAGCGGCATGCGTCCACTTTGGATACGGTTCACCCCGCATCACCTTCTTTCCCAGTTTACGATCCGGCGGTATTCTCGTTTAGCATACCATCGCGGGTGCAAAAATCCTGTCGGCTTTTGCACCCGCGGGATCGTATTTTTTATAATCAGCCGAGCACGTCAATTCCGCTTGTGGAAAGAAATCCGCTTTCCACCGGATCGACCGCGCTGCCATCCACACGCACTTCAAAGTGCAAATGCGCGCCGTCCGACGCGCCGGTATTGCCGATGTTGCCGAGATAATCGCCGCCGTCGACGTAATCGCCTTCACTCACATCCACATAGCTGCAATGCGCATACAGCGTCATGATGCGCTGGCCGTAATCGTCATAGCCGTGGTCGATGATCAGATAGAGGCCGTAGCCATCGCCCCAGGTATCGTATCGGTTGGCATACACCACCGTGCCGCTTGCCGCGGCCACGATCGGCATGCCTTCCGCATCGCCGTAACACGCGATATCGTCGCCATAATGCCAGCGTCCCCAACGCGCTTTATAGCTGCTGGTAATCACCGTGCATCCCGGCGCGGGCCACAGCATGGAACCGCTTTGATATGTAGGCGACACATACGATCCGCCGCCGTCATCATCGTCATCTTCGTCGTCTTCATCGTCTCTGCTGCGTTCTTCTTCGGCGGCACGACGCGCTTCTTCCTCCACCAGAATCTGCGCCATCACATCGTCGATGCGGCTTTGCATCGACGCCTGCCGCGCTTCCAGCTCGGCGATCGACTCGTCGTATTCGTCGATTTGATCCGCTAGCGCATCCGCCAGCGCATCCGCTTCGTTATACAATACCTGGAGATCCTGTTTATCACCGGCGGTCTCATCCCGCAGGGCTGTCGCCTTTGCCTGTTCTTCCAAAAGCGCCGCTTTATCCGCTTCCAGCTTGGCGGCGGTCTCTTTGGCCGAATGAAGGTTGTTTTCCAGCTCCTCCATCAGAGCTTCATCGCTTTGCGCCAAGCGCGCCGCCGATTTCGTGCCAATCAAATAATCCGTATAATCCCGGCTGCAAAACAGCATTTGCAGGGCCGATGAAAAAGTGCTGCGTTTGGCGATTGCCCGCAGCCGCTGCTGCAAAAGGGCAAACTGGAATTCGATCTGCCGATCCAGTTTAATCGCCGCGGCCGTTTGCGCCGCAATGGCTTCTTCCTTTTCAGCGATACGGCTCTCCAGATCGTCGACCAGCTGTTGATTGACCGCAATCTCCTGCGTTTTCACGCTGATTTGCTGTTCCAGAATGGCTTTTTGTTCTTCCTGCTCTTCCAAACTCTCGGCAGACTCGTTGCGCCGTGCCTCCAGTGCCGCCTGTTCGGCGGCGAGCTCTTCTTTTTGCTGCGTCAAATCGTCAATAGAGTCTTCTTCTGCCCGCACAGCGACGGCGGCAGGATATACCGCCGGGGCTGCCGCAGCGACGAGCACTCCGCAGAGCAACAGGCACAGCGCACGCGTCAAGACAAGACGCCGCCGTTTGGCGCCGTCACGTCCGAAAAGACGACGTGCATTTTTAGTCACTGCTGACACCGCTTTCTTCTTTCAAATACCGTCCCATCGACAAGCCGCTGCCGAGCATGCCAGTCAGCACGCCGATCACGAGGAAACCGACAAGCAGTTCCGCCCAAACCGGCATCACGGTGGAAAGCCCCGTTACGCTGAGAGAGGTAAAGCTAATAAACCCGAGGGCAGGCATCGCCATCAGGCGCGTATAAATCAAATGCATGATCCCGTAGCTGAGCAATCCGGCCGCAAAGCCGAGCACCATGCCTTCCCACATGAACGGCAGGCGAATGAACGCTTTGGTCGCGCCGACCGATTTCATGATGCCGATCTCCAAGCGGCGGCTGTACACCGTCAGCTTGATGGTGTTGGAGATGATGAACAGCGACACGAACAGCAGCACGATGATCACCACGCCGCCGATCAGCATGACCACACTGCGCAGATGCGCCAATGTGGCGGCGATATCGCCGTTGTAACTGACGTCATCGACGTTCGGCATATCTTTGATGGACTGAATGGTGCTTTTGAACACCGCATCATCCAAATCGATAAAGGTCACTTTGTAGGAATCCAGGAAGGGGTTGTTTGTCCCCTGCAGCTGCTCAAACGTGGCCTCCGGGATCACGCCTTCATAGCGCGTGAGCGTATCTTCTTTGGAGATCAGCTCCACATCGGACACGTTCGAAAGCGCCCGGATCTGCTCGCCCAGCGCCGCCACCGCCGCTTCATCCGCCGTTTCAGCGGCAAAGACGACCGCCACATTCTGCGAATACACATAATCGAACGCGCTTTCAATGTTGACAAACACGAGATACGCGCTGCCGGACAGCAACAGGCAGGACACCAACACCAAAATCGATGCGACCGCCATAAAGGCGTTTTGCTTGATATTGCGGAATCCTTCCTTGATCAAATAGCCGAGGCTGCTCAATCTCATTGCGCGTCACCTCCGTTCACAATGTCGTCGATCACCGCATCGGCCGGGCTTCCTTTCGGGGCGGACTGGATCGTGTCCAGCACATCCGCCACCACGTCGTTGGCCGGTTCGCTGACCGGCACCGCCGGCTGCTCCTGCGGGACGTCGGACACCACCGTGCCGTCTTCGATCACGATGACCCGGCGATGGAAATGCGATACCAGATCGTGTTCATGCGTCACGACCAGCACGGTCGTACCGCGGCGATTGATCTCGGTGAGCAGTTCCATGATTTCATAGGACAGTTCGGGGTCGATGTTGCCGGTAGGCTCGTCCGCAATGATGAGCGCCGGATTGTTGACGAGCGCCCGCGCCAAGCTGACGCGCTGCTGTTCGCCGCCCGAAAGCTCCATCGGATAACTGCGCGCTTTGTTTTCCAGCCCCACGAGGCCGAGAATATACGGCACCCGCTTGCGCACTTCCCGCTTGGACGCGCCGGTCACGCGCATGGCAAACGCGACGTTGTCAAACACGGTCATCGTGTTAATCAGCCGGAAATCCTGGAACACGATGCCCATCGTGCGGCGTAGATACGGGATCTCGCGGCGCTTGAGCTTGGACAGCTTGTAGCCGTTGACGATCACTTCGCCGGCCGTCGGGACTTCTTCGTGCATAATGAGTTTCAAAAAGGTGGATTTACCGGCGCCGGATGCGCCGACAATGAATACAAATTCCCCTTTTTCAATATTGATGTTGACGTCGCGCAGCGCTTTCGTTCCGTTGGCATACGTCTTGTGGACCCCTCTGAATTCAATCAAAGAAAACCGCCTCCTTTAGGCATATATGGCCGATTTTGCCAAAGCGGCGAAGCCTAACAGGCTCGCCGCCGGCACTATTAGTATTTTACGGGATTGGCCTGTAAGTATTTTTTCACCATCAGCGCCACTTTAAACACAATCGCATCGTCAAACTCACGCAGGTCGAGTCCGGTCAGCCGCTTGATCTTTTCCAAACGATAGACAAGCGTGTTGCGATGGACAAACAATTTGCGGGACGTTTCGGAAACATTTAGATTGTTTTCAAAGAAGCGCTGGATGGTAAAGAGCGTTTCCTGATCGAGCGCGTCGATGGAGCTCTTTTTGAACACTTCCTTGAGGAACATCTCGCACAGCGTCGTCGGGAGCTGATAGATCAAGCGCGCGATGCCGAGGTTGTCATAGCTGACGATGGCTTTTTCCGTGTCGAATACCTTGCCGACTTCCAGCGCCACCTGCGCTTCTTTAAATGACCGCGCCAGCTCTTTGATGCCTTCGACGATGGTGCCGATGCCGACGACCGCCTGCGTAAAGAATTCGCTGCTGAGCGTATCGACGATGGAGCGCGCCAGCTTTTCGATGCTGGCGGCGTCGATGCCCTGACGAATCTCCTTGACGAGAGCGATATCCGTCTCGTTGATGTTGATCACGAAATCCTTCGCTTTGTCAGGGAACAGGTTCTGCACCACGTCAAACGCGGAGATATCGGTGCGATTGGATACGCGAATAAGCACCACGACCCGGTTGGCGTCGTTGTTGAAATGCAGTTCGCGCGCTTTCAAATAGATATCGCCCGGCAAAATATTGTCGAGGATCACGTTTTTGACGAAGTTGCCGCGATCGTATTTTTCATCATAATATTGTTTGATACTGGAAAGAGATACGGCCAGCAGCGACGCATACTTATCCGCTTCGGCATCCTCCCCTTCCACAAATACGATGTACTCGCTGTGCGGACGCGAGCCGAACGGTTTATACGTCCAGCCACTCCGGGTAAACGCATCCGGCGCTGTGAAGGATTCGGTCGTGACCACGTCGCTGAGTTCGCCGACGCGGCCGAGATCGCTGCAGGCGATGATCGCCGAGGTTTCGTCGATCACGCCGACGGTGCGGTCGATGGCGTCCCGCATCTGGTGGACAACGCCCTGAAACAATCTGTTCGACATAGTGCTATCTCCTTACCTTTGTAAAACTCGTCCGCGGTATGCGCGACGGCTTTTTCTCCCGATTTGTGCTAAGTGCCTATAGCTACTTACGGTAACAGTATACACAATTTCATCGGAAAATTCAAGGAAAAACCCCAATTTTCTTGTGAAAAAAGACGATTTTTCGAAAAGATTTACAATTCGGTCACAGTTTCGCCTTGGAATAGATGCACAATTTTCACAAATTATCCGAATATTGGAAAAAGCTGTAATATTTGGACGGTGAATTCCTTGCGTTTGCGCCGTCTATCGGCGGTGGTGTAGGGTACGATGCCCCTGTTGCACCGTTATGCACGCTTTGGCGGTCAATTCATCATCCTTGCCTTCGGTTTGTCATTCTGAGCAGAGCGCAAAGTGCGAAGTCGAAGGATCCCGTGTGGGAAACAGCGCCGTCATAGAGATCCTTGCCTCGCCCCAAGCAGTGGGGAGAGGTAGCACGGCGAAGCCGTGACGGAGAGGGGCGGCGGCGAGACTTACGCACCATCTTTTGTCGATGCCGTAGGGCGCGATGCCCACATCGCGCCGTAAGGTTCGCACCAGTTCCCGGCACCCCGTAGGGCGGGGCCTTGGCCCCGCCGCGAGTAACGCACCGATTCCCGGAGACGGTGTAGGGCGCGATGACCCTGTCCAAACATCGGTTCAATTTCGCCGCAAAGCGTTGCGGCTCATTTCACCGTGTTGCCGCCACTCCTTTTTGCTCGCTTCATCGCCCACTGGGCGCGCGTAGCCCCGTCCCCACATCGCGCCGCCGAGCTTGCCAGAAAATCGCGGCGGCGTGTCTTCAAGGCTTCTC
>JAFTBJ010000026.1 GCA_017455295.1 Clostridia bacterium | reverse complement strand
TCCGTGTCGATCAGCACGACCGGAACGCCGTTCGTTTTCTCGGTGATGGAGATCTGATATTCCGCCTTGGTCTCACCGCTGAATACGACCAGATCGTTTTGCTCTTTGAGCGTGATCGAGGAGGCGTCCGATGTGATCTCCTCGCCGTTGAAGGTGACGCGGTCGCCTTCAAAATCAAACGTCGGGATCACGCTGCGGCCGATCAGGTTCGGGTGATCGGCTTCGGTTTCCAGCACACGTCCGTCGCAGACCGACTTGAACGTGACGTCCCAAAGAAGCCACGCGTTGTTTGCCTGCGTAAACGTCCAGGAAGCCAGCCGGCAGCCGGTTTGTCCGCCGTATATGATATGCGGATCGAAGGCAAGCGCGGACAGCGGCAGCGCCGCGCAAAGAAGCGCCGCTGCCAGAACAATAGCAAGAATCTTTTTCATGGTATCCTCCTTAAAAAATGAATTGCCGAAATGCTGAAATTCAAAAACCGCCATATATACTATATCACAAATTATATTTTGGGGATAGGCGGCAAAATAGAAGAAAAAATAACCGCAATTTTATCCATTTGTTACAAAAAGCGGGGATCGCCTGAAAAATCCACTTTCAAAAGCGGCAAAGCTGTGGTATAAATAAAAGGAATTTGAATGAAAAAACGGAGGATATTTCGGTGGAACAACGCAAAATCGACCGTATCAACGAGCTGGCGAGAAAAGCCAAAGCGGGGGAGCTGACCGACGAGGAAAAAGCCGAGCAAGCGGCGCTGCGCGCGGAGTATATCGCTGCCTACCGCGAGTCGCTGCGCGCCCAACTTGACCATACGGTGATCGTCACGCCGGACGGCAAAAAACGCCCGCTTCGCAAAAAGTAAAAAAATCGGGAAATAATGCAAAATATTTTCGGAAATTTGCTGCCGGATGATTGACAAAATAATCACAAAAGAGTAGAATAGGGGCAAATCTTACTTTTTATAAAGTGGATGTCGGCAAGCTGCCCAATGGCGGGTGGTTGTGCAATTTTTGAAACGGTTTGGAGGAATCGTATTATGGCAAGAGTGTATAATTTTTCGGCCGGCCCGTCGATGCTGCCCGAAAGCGTGCTCAAAAGAGCGGCTGCGGAGATGCTCGATTATGAAGGCAGCGGACAATCCGTGATGGAAATGTCTCACCGTTCCAAGGTCTATGAAGGCATTATCAACGGCTGTGAGGCGCTGCTTCGCGAGATCATGAACATCCCCGATAACTACAAAGTGCTGTTCCTGCAGGGCGGCGCCTCGTCGCAGTTTGCGATGATCCCGATGAACCTGATGACCGGCAGCGGCAAAGCGGACTATGTGCTGACCGGACAGTGGGCGACCAAAGCGCAGAAGGAAGCGGCGCGCTACGGCCAGGCGAACATTGTTGCCAGCTCCAAAGACAAGACCTTCTCCTACATCCCGAAGCTGGATCCCGACACCTTCACGAAGGACGCGGACTATTTCTATATCTGCATGAACAACACGATCTACGGCACGGTGTATCATGAGCTGCCGCAGACGGGCGATGTGCCGCTGGTCGCGGACATCAGCTCCTGCGCGCTGTCCCGTACGCTCGACGTGTCCAAATTCGGCATCCTCTATGCCGGCGCGCAAAAGAACATGGCGCCCGCCGGCGTGACGGTGGTCATCATCCGCGACGACCTGATCGGTCATCCGATGGATATCACCCCGACCATGTTCAACTATCAGATCCATGCCGATAACGGCTCCATGTTCAACACCCCGCCCTGCTACACCATCTATGTGATGAAGCTGGTGCTCGAGTGGATCAAGAACGAAGTCGGCGGCCTTGACAATATGCTCATCCGCAACCAGAAGAAAGCGGATCTGCTGTATGGCTTCCTCGACAGCTCCAATATGTTCAAAGGCACCGTCGTGCCGGAGGATCGCTCGCTGATGAACGTGCCGTTCATCACCGGCCACGAATAACTCGACGCGAAGTTTGTCAAAGAAGCGACGGCGGCCGGGTTTGTCAACCTCAAAGGTCACCGCACGGTTGGCGGCATGCGCGCTTCCATCTATAACGCGATGCCGTATGAAGGCGTCGAGAAGCTCGTCGCGTTCATGAAGGAATTTGAAGCGGCCAACGCATAAGGAAAGGTTTGAGAAAACAATGAATATTTTGACGCTTAACAAGATCGCCGCCTGCGGCACCGATCGCCTCGGCGATGGCTATGTGGTCGGCGACGCGGTAGAAAATCCGGTCGGTATCATGGTGCGTTCCGCCTCGATGCACGAGATGGAACTGCCTGCGTCGGTGCTCGCAATCGCGCGCGCCGGTGCCGGTACGAACAACATCCCGCTTGAACAATGCGCGGAAAAGGGTATCGTCGTGTTCAACACGCCCGGCGCCAACGCGAACGCCGTGAAAGAACTGGTGCTTGCCGGTTTGCTGCTGTCCTCCCGCAAGATCGTGCCCGCCATCGAATGGGCGAAAACGCTCAAAGGCGAGGGCGACGCGGTCGGCAAGCTCGTCGAAAAAGGCAAATCGCAGTTTGCCGGTCCCGAGATCAAGGGCAAAACGCTCGGTGTCATCGGCCTCGGCGCGATCGGCCGTCTGGTCGCGAACGCGGCCGTGTCGCTCGGCATGAAGGTCTATGGCTTTGACCCGTTCCTGTCGGTGGATGCGGCGTGGAACCTCTCC
>JAFTBJ010000025.1 GCA_017455295.1 Clostridia bacterium | reverse complement strand
GTGCGCCCAAAGGCCTGCCCCGAGATACTCTCGGGGCAGGCCTTTTTATGTGTGTTGATTATTCGTCGTTCTCGTTCTCTTCTTCTTCGACGTCAAAGCTAATCGGATGGTTGCAATTTGGGCAGGCAATACCGTCTTCCTCAAACAGCGTTTCCTCATCCACCTCGAAGCTCTCGCCGCAGGCAGGACAGGTCACTTCATAGAAATCGCCGTCCCACTCGTCGTCTTCGTCATAATCGTCATCTTCGAAGTCTTCATAGACGTCTTCTTCGAGATCCGCGAGGTCTTCGTCAATCTCATCGACCTGCTCGGACATCTCGTCGACAAAGTCGCCCAGATCGGCGATCTCGTCCGCGATCTCACCGAACACGTCGGCGATGGCGGCATAGATTTTTCCTTCTTTGCTGTTGGGGTCGATATCGAGGCCTTCCAGCAAGCCTTTCAGATAGGCAATCTTTTCAAACAAATCCATTATCGTTACGCCCTTTCCATATATTCTCCGGTACGGGTATCCACACGGATCATTTCCCCTTCGTCGATAAACAGCGGCACGCGGATCTCCACACCCGTTTCGAGCGTCGCCGGTTTGGTGGCGTTGGTCGCCGTGTCGCCTTTGAAGCCGGGATCGGTTTTTGTAACCTGCAGTTCCACAAAGTTCGGCGCGTCAACGCTGAACACCTTGCCTTTGTAGGAGCAAACCTTGCAGACGAAGTTTTCTTTCACAAATTTGAAGCTGTCGCTGAGCACGTCCGCGCCGATCGGAACCAGCTCATACGTTTCGGGATCCATAAAATAATAGAGATCGCCGTCGGTATAGGAATACTCCATGTCTTTTCTCTCGACATACGCAGTCGGAAATTTATCCGACGGGTTGAAGGTTTTTTCAATGATCGTGCCCGCGATCACGTTGCGGATCTTCGTGCGCACGAACGCAGCGCCTTTACCCGGCTTGACATGCTGAAACTCCACGATTTGATAGACGGTACCATCCATCTCAAATGTCATACCGTTGCGAAAATCACCGGCGGTTACCATAATACATTCCTCCATGATTCAGAATTTTGTGCAAAAGCCAGATCATATATATTTATTTTACCCTATACAGGCGAATTTTGCAAGCGTTTTTACCAAATTTCCGCCAAATCAAACAAAAATCAAATCACGCGGTGACCGGGTGAAATCCTCGATGCCGTCTTCGGTGAGCAGCACCATATCTTCGATGCGCACGCCGAAGCGGCCTTCCAGATAGATTCCCGGCTCCACCGTCACGATCTCGCCCGCCTGCAGCAGCTTGGCCGCCCGGGAAGACAGCCGCGGCTTTTCGTGAATATCCAGGCCGACGCCGTGGCCGGTGCTGTGGCCGAAAGCTTTGCCATATCCCGCTTCTTCGATCACGGCGCGAGCCAACCGGTCGCCTTCCTCCCCCGTCATGCCGGGACGAAGCCCGGCAAGGCACGCGGCCTGCGCGTTTTTAACGATCTCATACACCTGCTTTTGCTCGTCGCTGACCGCGCCAATCGCCACCGTGCGGGTCATATCCGAGCGATAGCCGTCGACCAGTGCGCCAAAGTCGAGGGTGACAAAATCCCCCGTCTGCAGTCGCCGATCACCGGGGACGGCGTGGGGCTTTGAGCCGTTTTCGCCGGATGCCACGATAAAATCGAAGGCAACGCCTTCGGCGCCTTGCTGCCGCATATAGAATTCCAGATCGAGTGCGATCTCTCTTTCGGTGCGTCCGACGGTCAGCCGCGGCAGGATATAGGCAAACCCGTCGTCGGTGAGTGCCTGCGCCTGCCGCATCAAGGCCAGTTCGTCTTCGTCCTTGCGGCGGCGCTGGCTCCAAATTTGTTTGCAAAGCGCGGACGATCCGATCACTTCAATTCCTTTGGCCGCGTCGCGGATGCGAGTCAGGTCGCTGACCGTTACCGCCTCATCCTCGATCAACACCTGCCGGATGCCTTTGCCGGACAAGATGGAAAACGCGTCAGCCAAAAACTGGGCGCTTTCCTGCGTCGGCACATCCCGCGCCTCGTTTTTGGCCGCTTCGATATAGCGGAAATCGGTGAGCAGGCACGCCTCATCCGCCGTCACCCAAAGAAGCCCATCGCTCGCGGGAAAGCCGGTATAATACCGGCGGTTGGTCTCGGACAAAATCAAGGCCGCCGTATCCGGCGCCAAGGTTTTTTGCAGCACATCAATGCGCTTGTTCATATCGTTTCCTCCCCACACACCAGCTCCAGCGCTTTCAGATAGCTTCCCACGCCGAGGCCACTGATCTGCGCCACGCAGACCGGCTCGATCACCGACACATGCCGAAACGGTTCGCGGGCGTGGATGTCGCTGAGATGTACCTCCACGACCGGCAATTTGATTGCCGCGATCGCGTCGCGGATCGCATAGCTATAGTGTGTATAGGCGCCGGCGTTCAAAATGATGCCGTCATAAACGCCCATCGCCGCATGCAGCGCGTCGATCAGCGCACCCTCGTGATTCGACTGAAAACAGTCGACTGTCGCGCCGTATGCCGTCGCCGCTTCTTTGACCTGCTCACACAGACTCTCGAGCGTATCGGTGCCATAGATCCCCGGTTCCCGAATGCCGAGCAGGTTTAGGTTGGGGCCGTTCATCACCAAAATTCGTTTGCTCACAATGTTACACTTCCTTTTGTTTGGCCGCCGCATACAAATCACTCATCGCTTTGGCGTCCTCTGCCTGCGTGCCGTCCGACTCGCAGATTACCGTCGGGGACAAATCCCGTTCGGCCAGTAGCTCCATCAGCGGCAGCGGTTCGGGGCCGAAGGCCTCATCCGCAAATGTCAGATGCCGTTTTTCGCCGCCGGCGGTATATTCGATTTTGGAAAAGTGCGCATGGAAGATGCGGCCGCGTTCTTCGCCGAGCACATTCCGGATGCGATCCAGAATGGCAGCGAAGGCCGCCCGGTCGTTGACCGCGCCGTGGGTGCGACTGTTGAGATGGCCGAAGTCGATGGTCGGCAAAAGGCGATCGTCCACAAGACACATTTGCAGGATCTCTTCCAAGTCGCCGAGTTGATTGATCTTGCCCATCGTTTCGGGGCAGATGCGCACTGTGCAAAGCCCGGCGTCGTCAAGCGCTTTCTGCGCGCGGCACAGCGTGTCGCAGGCAAGCGCCGTCGCCTCCTCACGAGTTCGCCCGCCGAGGCCGCCGGGATGTACCACGATGCGATCGCCGCCGAGGCGCGCCACCGCATCGGCGCTGTCGAGGATATAGCGAATGGAGTTGTCGCGCTTTTCTTCTTCGGCGGATGCGAGCGAGATAAAATAGGGCGCGTGCAGCGACAGGGTCACGTCGTGCTGCTCGGCCGCTTTCCGAAGTGACGCAGCGGTCGCATCCGAGAGGCGCACCCCGCGCCCGCATTGGTATTCATAAGCTGTCAGGCCCATCGCGTGCAGCCAGGCGGGCGCTTCGGCTGTGGATTTGAAGCCCGCCGCATAAAACGCGTCGCCGTTGCCGGCCGGGCCGAATTTGGCAGACATATCGTTCACCGTCTTTCCGTTTGTTTTTGCTGATAGCGTGCAAGGATCCGCTTTTCGAGCGCGCGGCGCCAGCGGAAATTCCACCCGGTTTCCGGCTCGATCGGCAGAAGCTGGATTACCGGCACACCGGCCAGTCGCGCCCCGATCACATCGGTAAAGGTTTGATCGCCGACCGCGATACACGCCGTCTTCTTCAGCCCGAGCGCTTTGACCGCGCGGAGAAAGCCGAAGGGAAAGGGCTTGCACGCAAGCGAGATATAGGAGAGTCCCAGCTTGTCGGCAAACGGCTGCACCCGGCTCTTACGCGCGTTGGAGACGATGGTCAGCCGGATGCCCGCCGCTTTCATTTTTTCGAGCCACGCCATCGTCTCCGGCGGTACCACCTGACTGTGATGGAAGGTCAGCGTATTATCGACGTCGAGCAACACCGCCGTCGCCCCGAACGCTTGCAGCGTTTGCAGGGTGATGTCGGGCAAGCGATCATACAACCGATCGGGATACCAAAAAGCCATGTGCCGATCCTCTCCTATCTCAGCGTTGATGCGGGCGGGCAGAACAAAAGCGGGGCGAATTCGCAACGAAAAAAGCAGGCGTTAGACGCCTGCTTTTAAAGTCTTGGCTCTTATTTATACTTTCTTTT
>JAFTBJ010000182.1 GCA_017455295.1 Clostridia bacterium | reverse complement strand
CTTTTGTTGTAGAAGCGGCAGGCTTTGCAGGTGATGATGATGGAACTGTGGTGACAGCCGGTTCTTTGCTGTTGATGACTACACCGGTCAATGTATAGGAAATGTCAAACGCATTTTCCGAATCGGGAGGATCTAACCCCTCACATTCATCCATTGCGAGTGAAAATTCGGCAGGTTTTGAATCATCCAGAACACGGAACATAAATTGAGCCAATTCCCCGCTTGTTTGGATACCTTTGATGTGGACAAAAGCACCCTTCACAAAGAGTTCGTCCTTGTGATCAGCGGCCATAAACATCGATCCGCTTGGCGCGTTGCTGCCACTGTCATAGTCAAGGAACTCCACAAGTTTGGGATTATAATACACATATACGGTGCAGTTTGAGAAATAGGAATTCTCCGAAACATTCCAGGAGATGGTCACGGTACTTCCGGTCGAGGTATCCCCTGCCGCGCTCAAAGAAAACGTCACGTTTTCCGCGCGTGCCGCTGATACAATAATCGGCATTTGCAGCAAAACACATACGGCAAGCAGCATCATGCCAATTCGTTTCCATAAAAACATCTGGTTTTCCTCCTTTAAGTAAGGCTTGCCGTGTAGCGAAGAATGGCGCGCACATCCGATGTGCCGACCTCTCCATCGCCGTTATAGTCGGCTGCTGCCAACTGCTGATCGGTAAAGTTGGTCTTGCCGCTGAGATATCGCAGGATCATGCGTCCATCACTGCTGTTGACGTCGTTATCACCGGACACATCACCCGGCTTGCCGTTTGCACCGGTAAAGCTGAAATCCCGGATGGTCATTTTCGACCCATTGCCGGCAGAGCCGACCACATAAATATTTAAACCGGTCAAAAGTAAATTGCCCTGTGTATCAAAGAAACTCGAAGAGAGTCCCATGTCGGACACTTTACAAGAGCCTTTGTAGGTGCGTCCATAGCCGAGAATATCACCGCTGCCGGAATCGATATTGCTCGGCGCGATCAAGGTGTTGATCGTGGTATCAACACCGTTGGCGATCAAATGGATGCTGGCAGCGCCATTGATTGTCAAATCGTAATTGAACGTATAATTTGCCGGAACGGCCATCTTGCAGCTATACGAAGCGTTCGGCCACTGTCCGTTTGTGTTGTTGAGTACCAGCGCCGATCCATCATTTGCCGCCTGCAAAACGGAGGAATCATACGCCCAATCGTCCGCGCTCAGGGAGATATAATCCTTGGGTTGAATGGACGTCACCTTGCCCATTGCTTCTTGCAATTTCATATAAAGGCGCTGATAGTCGCCGGTATTGGCATTGGCGTTCGCAAGAATACCGTTTGACTGTGCTATCAAGCTATTAACCGTCGTCTGCGCGCTGCCATAAGAGCCCGTCGACGCTTCCGCTACCAAGTTAGAAAGCGCTTGTTTTTTCGAGGACGACTGCGTTTTGCTGTTGGTGCGAGTGGTAATCAGTACCGTACTGCCGACCGAACGCATGCTGGAAGGATCCGCCTGAAAAACCGTCGTATTGCCCGCCACCATGGTGGACGATCCGCCACCGTCAAGATTGACCGCCGTCACGCAGCCAAGCGAGATCATCATTTGCGCAATCTGGTTGATCGTGAGGCCATAGTTATTGCTGTCGATGCCGCCAAGACTTCTACCGGCGGAGCAGAAGAACACATAGGTACCATCCGCTTTGACGCCGATCGCCGTACGCTGCGGGTGCACGGTAGAACCAGCAATATCCGCCGATTTATATTTGAGGTTTGCGATATTATTTTTGCCGTTCACCACGACGGGATAGTTGGCGCTTGAGGCTGTGATCGCCGTTTCAAGAATGCTCTTGGCTTCTTCACAGGTCTCCTCTGCATAAATCTGCACCTTCTGGCCAACTTTTAAACCGGAGAGATACCCATAGTTTGCCGAACTCTTTTGCGCAAACAGCACAAATTGGTTTTCACCAAAGCTGGAACCATATGTGTTTTCTTTGATGGATGCCACTTCGCCCTGCAGCGTACCGTTCACGATCAGTTCAGTGCCGTTGATCTTGTTAAACACAACCTCGATACCGGGGCAGCCGGAAATGGTATACGTTTTATTGCCGATATCGCTGTCAAAATAGCACAGCGGATCCCACCAATTGTTACCGTTATAGCGTTTGTTGACGGTGCCGATGATCGCGCCTTTTTCTTTCCCTTCCACATAGAAATGATAGGAAATGCGCGATTCGACAAGCTGCATCGCCCCACTACTGTCGATTGCCAGCACGACTTCGCGGTTGTCCGCCGTCGGATTCTGGTTAGAAGGGTTGGTACGCGATGCAGCGTCCGCCGAAATTTTTCCGTTGGTGATGATCAAGCCTTCAAGTGTGCCGTAGTTCCCGCTTGCCATCGAGAAGAATTCACCGTTGATGCCGCCGTAAACTGTATACCCGGCTTCTTTTGCTTTGGAAACCGTGTTTTTGACAGTCGAACCGGTGCTCGGCTTCGGCTGATACAGCATTGGAATAAGGCCGCTCGCATCTGGATTGAACTCCATGACATAGCCGCTTTGCCCGGTACCGCTGGTATCGTTAAAGGTAAAGCCACTATATGAAAGGCCATCCGTAACGTCATAGCTTGTTACGGATTTGACCGTACCGACACCGCTGATCGTCTGCCCTTTCGTAATGATATCCGCCGATGCGGTAAAGGCCGCAGACGACGCCACCAGTGTGACAATCAATATGATCGACAGCAATCTGGAGGCATGAAGAAAAGCTGATTTTTTCATAAAGCAGCACCCTTTCTCTCGTTTTTGGAATTTATGTACATTAACAAGATAATAATACACCAATTTTCTATGGATATCATAGCGTATTTTTAGGGAAAAGTCAACAGGCGTTTTGGGATTCTCTTTCCTCTTTTGTGCAAGTGAACAAAAAACGGGAGGCAAACACATACTGTGTTCGCCTCCCAAACAGTGTAGAATGTTAAACGATCAGATCAGCCCTGCCGAGGAAAGAAGAATAGCACGCACATCCGCTGTGCCGACGTCGCCGCTGCCATCATAGTCCGCCGCTGCCAATTGTTCGGTAACGAAGTTTGCTTTGCCGTTTAAATACCGCAGGATCATACGGCCGTCGGTGCTGTTAATCTTGCTGTCTCCGGACACGTCGCCCTTCTTGGAATAGGCGCCGGTGAAGCTGAAGTCCCGAACCGTTACTTTCGAGCCATTGCCGGACGAGCCGACTGCAAAGATGCTGAGACCCGTCAGAGTCAGGTTACCGTCTGTGTCAAAGAAGCTGGACGGAAGACCCATATCGGAGATTTTCACGGAACCTTTGAAGGTACGGCCACCGCCGATGATGTCACCGCTGCCGGAGTCGAGATTGTTCGGCGCGATCAGCTTGTTGATTGTCGTATCCACGCTGTTGGCAACCAAATGGATGCTCGTCTGGCCGTTGACCGTGATGTCATAGTTGAAGGTATAGGACGCCGGAACGGTGACTTTGCAGCTGAACGTCGCGCTCGGCCACTGACCGTTCGTATTGTTCAGCACCAGCGCTGTGCCGTCATTGGACGCCTGCATAATGGATGAGTTGTACGACCAGTCATTCGCGTCGAGCGAGATATACTCTTTCGGTTTGATGGACGTCACTTTGCCCATTGCTTCCTGTAGTTGCATGAAAAGCCGCAGGTAATCACCAGTGTTCGCCTTCGGGTTTGAGAGCATCGCATTCGACTGCGCAATCAGCGCATCAACGGTCGCCTGTGCGCCGCCATAAGAACCGGCAGTCGCTTCCGCTACCAGATTGGAGAGTTGCTGCTTCTTCTCCAAAGACTGCAGCTTGCTGTCGCGTTTTGCAATCAGAATCGTGCTGCCGACCGGACGCATATACGAAGGATCCGCCTGGAAGACCGTATCATCGCCCGCAATCATCGTCGAGGATCCGCCGCCGTCGAGGTTGACTGCCGTCACGCAACCGAGGGCGATCATCATATCCGCCACCTGGTTGATTGTGAGGCCGTAGTTGTTGCCGTTGATGCCGCCAATGTCTCTGCCGGCCGAGCAGAAATACACATACGTGCCGTCCGCTTTGACGCCGATCGCCGTACGCTGCGGGTGAATATCCCCCACCGCGATATCCGACGCTTTATAGCGAATATTCGCCACGTTGTTTTGGCCGTTCACCACGACCGGATAGTTGGCACTGACCGCCGTCACAGCCGTCGGTAAAACGTCCTTGGCTTCCTCACAGGTCTCTTCCGCATAGATTTGCACTTTCTGACCGACTTTCAACTGGGAAAGATAGCCGTAATTTGCGGAACTCGTCTGTGCAAACAGTACAAACTGGTTTTCACCAAAGGTGGAGCCATATGTGTTCTCTTTCTTAGAAACCACTTCGCCCTGCAGCGTACCGTTCACAATCAAATCGGTGCCATTAATTTTGTTAAACACAACTTCGATGCCGGGGCAGTCGGCAATGGTGTAGGTTTTATTGCCGATATCACTGTCGAAATAGCTCAGCGGATCCCACCAGTTATCGCCTGCATACCGTTTGTTGATGATATCAATGATGGCATTCCCCTGCTCTTTTCCTTCCACATAGAAATGATAAGAAATACGGGATTCCATCAGTCTCAGCGCACCGGTATTATCGATCGCCAAAATGACCTGGCGGTTATCCGCTGTCGGATTCTGGTTCGAGGGGTTGGTGCGCGACGCGGTATCTGCCGAGATCTTACCGTTGGTAATCAAAATGCCTTCCAGCGTGCCATAGTTGCCGTTGGTACCATTGTTTGTTGAGGCGAATTCGCCGTTGATGCCGCCATACACCGTGTAGCCATCCTCTTTTGCTTTGGCAACGGTGTTTTTTACCGTGGACGCAATGCTTGGCTGCGGCTGATATGCCATCGGGAACAACCCGCTTGCATCCGGGTTGAATTCCATCACATGGCCGCTTTGTCCTTTTCCGAAATAGTTGTCGGTAAACGTAAAACCGCTATAAGACAGGCCGTCCGTCACATCATAGCTTGTCGCGGAATTGACCGTGCCGACGCCGCCGAGTGATTGTCCGTTCGTGATGATGTCCGCCGATACGGTGAATACAGCGGAAGACATCAAAAGCGCAAGCACTAAAAGAATCGGCAATAACGAAAACGTTTTTTTCATACACCAACACCCTTTCTGCATACAAAAGGATTCCCGCATCATCGGCGGATTTTCCATAGATATCATACTGTATTTTCAGTTAAAAGTCAACAAGCCTTTCACAAAAAGGACGGCGAACACATAACGTGTTCGCCGTCCGAACAGTATAGAATGTTAAACGATTAGATAAGCCCCGCCGAGGAAAGAAGAATGGCGCGTACATCCGCTGTGCCGACGTCACCATTGCCGTCATAATCGGCCGCTGCCAATTGCTCGGTAACGAAGTTTCCTTTGCCGTTTAAATACCGCAGGATCATACGGCCGTCGGTACTGTTGATCTTGCTGTCGCCGGAGACGTCACCCTTTTTGGAATACGCGCCGGTGAAGCTGAAGTCGCGCACGGTCACTTTCGAGCCGTTGCCGGAGGAGCCGACCGCAAAGATGCTGAGGCCGGTCAGAACCAGGTTACCGTCGCCGTCAAAGAAGCTGGACGGGAGACCCATTTCGGAGACTTTCACCGATCCTTTGAAAGTACGGCCACCGCCGATGATGTCGCCGCTGCCGGAATCGAGATTCTTCGGTGCAATCAGCTTGTTAATCGTCTCGTCGGTACCGTTAGAGACCAAGTGGATACTCGTCTGACCGTTAACCGTGATGTCATAGTTGAAGGTATAGGACGCCGGAACGGTCACTTTGCAGCTGAAGGTCGCGCTCGGCCATTGACCGTTCGTGTTGTTGAGCACCAGCGCTGTGCCGTCATTGGACGCCTGCATGATGGACGAGTTGTACGACCAATCGTTTGCATCGAGCGAGATATACTCTTTCGGTTTGATGGACGTCACTTTGCCCATCGCTTCCTGCAGCTGCATGTATAGACGCAGGTAATCGCCGGTGTTGGCTTTCGGGTTTGCAAGCATGGCGTTCGATTGCGATACCAGCGCGTCAACCGCCGCCTGTGCGCCGCCATAGGAACCGGCAGACGCTTCCGCTACCAAATTGGAGAGGGCCTGCTTCTGTGTCGAAGACTGGAGTTTGCTGTCACGTTTGACAATCAAAATCGAGCTACCGACCGGACGCATGTAAGAGGGATCCGCCTGGAAGACCGTATCATCGCCCGCAATCATCGTCGAGGATCCACCGCCGTCAAGGCTCACAGCCGTCACACAGCCAAGGGCGAGCATCATATCTGCCACCTGATTGATCGTCAGGCCATAGTTGTTGCCGTTGATGCCGCCGATACTTCTACCGGCCGAACAGAAATACACATAACTGCCATCCGCTTTGACGCCGATCGCCGTACGTTGCGGGTGAATATCGCCCACCGCAATATCCGATGCTTTATAGCGAATGTTTGCCACGTTATTTTGGCCGTTCACCACAACCGGATAGTTAGCACTCGAAGCCGTTACAGCCATCGGCAGAACGTCTTTG
>JAFTBJ010000181.1 GCA_017455295.1 Clostridia bacterium | reverse complement strand
TGACCGGCGTCGATTTGATTATCGATGATACACCGGAAGCGATCACCTTGTCCTGCTTCGATCCGGTGCGTCGTGAGATCGCTCGCATCGCGATCGAACGTCTCATCTCGGATGGCCGCATCCACCCGGCTCGCATCGAGGAGATGGTGGAAAAAGCCCGCCGCGAAGTGGAAGCCACCATCAAGTCAGAAGGCGAACGCGCCGTTTTGGAAACGGGCCTGCGCGGCATCCATCCCGAAGTGATGAAATTGCTGGGTCGTCTGCATTATCGCACGAGTTACGGCCAAAACGTGCTCAACCATTCGATGGAAGTAGCATTCCTTGCCGGCATCATGGCCAGCGAGCTGGGAATCGACCCCGCCGTTGCCCGCCGCGCCGGTTTGTTGCATGACATCGGCAAAGCGATCGACCACGAAGTGGAAGGCTCTCACGTCGAAATCGGCGTAGACGTCGCCCGCAAATATAAAGAAAGCGAAGCCGTTATCCATGCGATCCAGGCGCACCACGGCGACGTGGAGCCGCAAACCATTGTGGCTTGCCTGGTGCAAGCGGCGGATGCCATTTCCGCGGCGCGCCCCGGCGCTCGGCGCGAGAATCTCGAGAATTACATCAAGCGTCTTGAAAAGCTCGAAGAGATCGCCAGCAGCTTTGACGGCGTTGAGCGCTCCTTTGCAATTCAGGCCGGCCGCGAAGTTCGCATTCTCGTCAAGCCGGACGTGATCAGCGACGATCAAATGACGCTGCTTGCTCGCGACATTGCGAAGTCCATCGAAGAGAATATGGATTATCCCGGCCAAATCAAAGTCAATTTGATCCGCGAAAACCGCGCCGTGGATTATGCCAAATAAACGTATTGTATATGCTGCATCCCCATTCGCTTTTCAGCGGATGGGGATCTTTTTGTGGTAAAACAAGGCTTGTCCTATTACCTTTTATTATGTTTATCTCTTTTCTGATAGTATGCACAAAGTGGCAAATCCATCCTGATAGCACGCCCCGCCCACAGCATGTCGGCTGCTTTTATACTGCGATTTCAGCTATGTTAGAGCAGTCGTCGACCGCTTCTTTCTCTATTTGCCCATCCTCTCAAAGCGAGAAAGACGCTCATCGTCTCTCTATCCGTCTTTAAGAAAGCGATCGACTTTTTTATGCTTTCAAAGATACTGGACGCAATCGTTTGGCCGCATGGCAAAAGCGCGGTGTGCCTTGCACACCGCGCGTTTCCGTGTTTGTTTTGTTGGCGTTTTCTTATTTCACCAATTCGATGATCGCCATTTCGGCGGCGTCACCGCGGCGAACGCCCGTCTTGATGATGCGGGTATAGCCGCCGTTGCGGTCCGCATATTTCGGGGCGATCTCGTCAAACAGCTTTTTGACAACACTCTCTTTGGTCACAAAGGACATCACCAGGCGCTTGTTGGCAAGCGTCGGATCCTTCGCGATCGTGATCATTTTTTCGGTCAGCGAACGCACTTCCTTCGCACGGGTAACCGTGGTATTGATGCGCCCGTTTTCAAGCAAAAAGGTCACCATCGCTCGCAGCATCGCCGTACGAGAAGCCGTCGGTCTGCCGAGTTTTCTGGTTCCGGGCATAGTTCAATCACTCCTTATATATTACTCATCGTCTTGGCGCAGGGAGAAGCCGAGTGAAGCCAATTTGGCGATAATCTCCTCCAGCGATTTTCTGCCGAGGTTACGCACCTTCATCATATCTTCTGCGCTCTTGCTGATCAGATCCTCAACCGTGCTGATCTGCGCCCGTTTCAGGCTGTTAAACGACCGCACCGACAGATCGAGTTCTTCGATCGTCGTTTCCAGGATCCTCTCTTTGCCTTTGCCTTCCTTCTCCACCATGATGGCGTCGCCGACATAGGCGTCGTCAGACAAATCGACGAACAAGTTCAGATACTCCGTGAGCACCTTCGCACCGAGCGCCACCGCTTCCTTCGCGGAAATGGTGCCGTTGGTCCACACTTCGATCGTCAGCTTGTCATAGTCGGTGATCTGACCTACACGGGTGTTCTCCACCGTATAGTTGACCTTGGTCACCGGCGTATAGATGGAATCGATCGGAATGACGCCGATCACCGGGTTCATCAACTGCTTGTTGCGTTCTGCCGGCACATAGCCGCGGCCTTTCTCCAACGTGATCTCCATCTGAAGATGAGCGCCTTCCCCGAGCGTCGCAATGTGCATATCGGGATCAAGGATCTCCACTTCGCTGTCGCACTTGATGGAACCGGCCGTTACTACACAAGGACCCTCTGCGTCAACGTACAGCGTCTTCGGCGCCTCGCCGTTGATGCGGGCAGTCAGGCCTTTGATGTTCAGCACGATCTCCGGCACATCTTCTTTCACGCCTTCCACGGTGGAAAACTCATGCAGAATGCCGTCGATTTTGAGGGCCGTTACGGCCACGCCGGGCAGCGAAGAAATCAGCACGCGGCGCAGGCTGTTGCCGAGCGTCATACCGTATCCACGCTCCAGCGGCTCCACAACAAATTTGCCGTAGGTGCCGTCCTCGCGCAGTTCAATGGCTTCAATTCTGGGCTTTTCGATTTCGATCATGCAAAACCCTCCTTATTGGCACGACGGAATAGGCGGTCACGCACAGTATTCCGTCAAAATATGAATAGCGGACAAATAATCGAGACAGCCTATTATTTCGAGTACAACTCGACGATCAGCGTCTCTTCGACCGGCAGATCAATGTCCTCTCTCTTCGGGAAAGCGACGATCGTACCCGTCATCGTGTTCGCGTCAAAGCTGAGCCATGCGGGGAGCGCGATGGACGAATTCGCTTCGAGGTTCTCCTTAAAGCGCTCAATGGAGCGGCTACGTTCACGCAGCGTGATGACCATGCCGGGTTTCACCTGATAGCTCGGGATGTTGACCTTTCTGCCATTGACGGTGAAATGTCCCTGCGTCACGAGCTGACGCGCCTCACGGCGGGTCGCCGCATAACCAAGGCGGAAGATCACATTGTCAAGGCGGCACTCGAGCTGAATGAGCAGGTTTTCACCCGTCTTGCCGGGCATACGCGCCGCTCTCTCATAATAGCCGCGGAATTGCTTCTCCAGCACACCGTATACGAACTTGACCTTCTGCTTCTCCTGCAGCTGGATCGAATACTCCGACTTTTTACGACGGACGTTCGTGGTGCTGTTGCGATTGGTGGTTTTCTTGTTATACCCCATCAACGTAGGGCTGATGCCGAGAGCTTTGCAGCGCTTGGCGATCGGTTGTCTGTTCCTTGCCATAAACTGATTGCACCTCCTGCTCTTGGATCAAACGCGTCTTCTCTTGGGAGGACGGCATCCGTTGTGGGGGACCGGCGTCACGTCTTTGATCATGGTGACTTCCAGTCCGGCGGACTGAAGCGCGCGGATCGCGGCTTCACGGCCGGCGCCCGGGCCCTTGACATACACCTCGACTGTTTTCAGGCCGTGCTCCATCGCCGCTTTAGCAGCGGTTTCAGCAGCAGTCTGTGCGGCGAACGGGGTGGATTTACGAGAGCCGCGGAAACCGAGCTCACCGGCACTCGCCCAGGAAAGAGCGTTGCCCTGCAGGTCGGTCAGCGTGACGATCGTGTTGTTAAACGTGGACTGGATATGCGCAGCGCCACGCTCAATATTCTTACGTTCCTTGCGGCGACGGGTAGCACCCTTGCGCGCAGTTTTTGCAGCAGCCATACTGTTCTATCCCTCCTGCTTACTTCTTCTTATTGGCGATGGTCTTCTTCGGACCTTTGCGTGTACGGGCGTTGGTCTTGGAACGCTGTCCGCGTACCGGCAGACCTTTGCGATGGCGGAGGCCTCTATAGCTGCCGATTTCGATCAGGCGTTTGATGTCAAACGCGATGTCGCGGCGCAGGTCGCCTTCCACCGTGCAGTGGTGGTCGATGTATTCACGCAGCTTCGAGACGTCGTCCTCGGAGAGGTCGCGCACCCGGATGTCCGGGTTGACGCCGGTCGCGGCAAGAATATCGTTTGCGGTTTTGCGGCCGATACCGAAAATATAGGTCAGGCCGATTTCGATGCGTTTATCTCTGGGCAGGTCGACACCAGCAATACGCGCCATGATATATCCTTCCTTTCATTTTGCAACTGGTAGCATACGCTACGCACCGCAGGCATTTCAGCCCTGGCGCTGCTTATGCTTCGGGTTTTCGCAAATCACCATCACGCGACCCTTGCGCTTGATGATCTTGCATTTTTCGCAGATCTTTTTGACAGAAGGTCTGACTTTCATACGTTTTCCCTCCTTGGTGCCAAACGGCACCGGTCGTTGTGTCCGACGTGCGATGCACCCGCACGCTTATTTCGTACGCCATGTGATACGGCCTTTGGTCAGATCATAGGGGGACATCTCCACCGTCACCTTATCTCCCGGCAGGATCCGGATGAAATTCATCCGCAGCTTACCGGAAATATGGGCGAGTATCTGATGGCCGTTGGCAAGTTCAACCTGAAAAGTCGCATTCGGCAGCGCTTCGACTACCGTGCCTTCCAGTTCGATCACGTCCGCTTTGGACATTCCGCAACCTCCCTCGTCACGTATCAGGCGCGGATTTTTCCCGCGCTGTGCCGCACTCTGCAAGCTGCCGGATGGCCCGCCGCAAAGCGCGATCCGTTGTCATGGCTGTCACGGGGAGCACCGTCCCCGCCGGCTGAATATGCCGTTTGTTTTTCCGTTTCGGAGAGCCGAGCCGCCGCCGTTTTCCGTCGGCCAGCCATACGGCGTTCTCCTCCTCGTCCACAATCGCCAGCAGTCCGTCCTTGTCCCGCCCCCGCAGGGATCGGACAAGTTCGCCTTTTTGGTACATCCTGCTCACTCCCGTCACGGCATCGTCAAGATGACCGGGCCGTTTTGTGTGATGGCGATCGTGTGTTCAAAATGAGCCGCCAATTTTCCGTCCGCTGTGACCGTCGTCCATTTATCGGGTAAAATCTTTACCTCGTACGTTCCCATGGTAATCATGGGTTCGATGGCGATGGTCATACCGGGGGTCAATCGCGGTCCACGCCCCGGTGTGCCGAAATTCGGCACGCTCGGGTCTTCGTGCAGGTCCGTGCCTACTCCGTGGCCGACAAACTGTCGTACAACCGAGTAACCACGTTCCTCGACATACCGTTGCACCGCCGCGCCGATATCGCCGATGCGATTGCCCGCTTGTGCCGCTTCGATGCCTTTATAAAGGCTCTCGCGCGTCGTATCAAGCAATCCCTGCGCTTCGGGAGAAATTGTTCCCGCAGCGAAGGTGGCGGCGTTATCGCCGTTGAAACCGTTGTAGAAAGCGCCCGTATCCACGCTGACGATATCGCCCTCGCGGATCACCCGCTTTCCCGGTATGCCGTGGATAACCACTTCGTTGATCGAAATGCAGGCAGAACCGGGGAATCCGCCATATCCGAGAAAGTTCGGCTTTGCGCCCGCTTTCCGGATGAACTTTTCCACTTCGTGGTCGATCTCCGCGGTGGTGATACCGGGCTCGACCAAACTGCCTGCGAGCTGCAGGGCCTGCGCCGAGATCTGACACGCTTCTTTCATCGCGCGCAGATCATGGCTGCTTTTGACGGAGATCATACGAGATCCTCCAATGCTTTGAAGACAAGCGCTGTCGTATCTTTGACTCTTTCCTGTCCCTCCACAATACGGAGTTTGCCCGCCGCTTCATAATAGCTCTTGAGCGGCTCGGTCTGCGCATGATACACCTGCAAACGCTCTTTTACGGTGTCCGGATGGTCATCCTTGCGTTGAACAAGGGTGCTGCCGCACTTGTCGCACACGTCCTCGACCTGAGGCTTTTTGTAGCTCAGGTGATAGGATGCGCCGCAAGCGCCGCAAACACGGCGGCCCGATACACGTTCGGCGATCACCTCATCCGCGACTTCGATGTCGACGACGCGGTCGATGCGAACGCCCATACGGTCAAGCGCCTCGGCTTGGGGGATGGTGCGGGGAAAGCCGTCGAGGATAAAGCCGTTTTGGCAATCCTCTTTGGCCAAACGCTCTTTGATGATGTCGATGACGACCTCATCGGGAACGAGCGCGCCGCTGTCCATATAGGACTTGGCTTTCAGCCCCAGCTCCGTGCCGCTTTTCAACGCTTCACGGATAATGTTACCCGTGGAAATCGTGGGAATGTGAAACTGCTCTGCAATCGCTTCTGCCTGCGTGCCTTTGCCGGCGCCGGGGGCGCCGAGTAGAATGAGGTTCATAAACGAAACTCCTTTCCGAGTGATGTCCCCGCGGGGCGAAGCGGTTTTATCCGCTTCGCCCGCGCGAAAGACGGTTCAAAGACAATCGTGCAAACCGATCACTCAAGGAAGCCCTTGTAGTGGCGCATCATCATCTGGCTCTCGATCTGCTGCGTCGTCTCCAGAGCCACGCTGACGACGATCATGATGGACGTGCCGCCGAGCGACAGACCATAGATGTTCGTTGCCATACCGAAGAGACTCGGGAAGACCGCGATGATGCCGAGGAAGATGGCGCCGATCAGGGTCACCTTATGCAGTACACGGTTGATATAATCGGAGGTGGGCTTGCCCGGACGATAGCCGGGGATCGCACCGCTGTTGCGGCGCAGATTGTTTGCCATCTCCACAGGGTTATACTGGATCGTCACGTAGAAAAATGCAAACGCGATGATCAGGATGAAATAGAGCACGACGTAGACCCAGCTCGTCTGCTGGAAGATCGACAGCCAAGGCCACTCCTGCGAGGTCTTGCCCGCAAACGTCGCGATGATGGACGGCAGCGAGATGATGGACACCGCCAGGATGATCGGCATAACGCCGGACATATTCACCTTGATCGGAATGAAGGTGTTCTGGCCGCCATACATTTTTCTGCCCACCACACGTTTCGCGTAGTTGACGGGGATGCGGCGTTCCGCGTCCGTGATGAACACGATAAAGCCGATCATCGCCACGAACAACACCAGGATGATCACCACTTCGATCATCGCCCATACGCCGCCGCTGTCGCCGGTCTGCAGCTGCTGCCAGCCTTGCTGATAGAAAATGTTGTAGAACAGATAGGTAGCGCCCTGCGGGATCCGCGAGAGGATACCGGCGAGTAGCAAAATCGAGATGCCATTGCCGATGCCCTTTTCGTTGATCTGCTCGCCAAGCCACATCATCAAAGCGGAACCGGCTGTGAAGCACAGCACAATGACCGCCGCAATGAGGATCTGCCAGCCCACTTCCAGTTCGGTATGCTGCAACGCATTGTAACGATTGCGCACCATGAAATAGTACGCCACACCAAGCAGCAGGCCGAGCGCCACGGTGACATACCGCGTGATCTGCCCGAGCTTTTTGCGGCCCGCTTCGCCGTCTTGCGCCATTTTCTCAAGCGGCGGGATTGCGACGGTCAACAGCTGGATGATGATACTCGCGTTGATGTACGGCGTGATCGACAGCGCGAAAATCGACGCGTTCGAGAAACCGCCGCCGGACATCAGGGTCAGATACTGCATGAAGTCGCCTGCTTCACCGCTGTTCAACGCGGTTTGCAACGCCTGCACGTCGATAAACGGCAGGGTGATCGCCGAACCGATGCGGAAAATCAGAACGATGAACAGGGTATACAGGATCTTCTTTCTGAGGTCGGTGATCTTCCAAGCGTTCCGAAGTGTTTGAAACATACTCAGATCACCTCAGCCTTTCCGCCTGCCGCCTCAATCTTCGCTTTGGCGGATTCGGAATAGGCCGCAACCTTGACAGTCAGCTTCTTGGTGATCGTACCGTTGCCGAGCACCTTGACGCCGTCCTTCAGATCTTTCAGCACGCCTGCTTCCTTCAGTGCTTGTGCATCGACGACCGCGCCGTCCTCAAACTTGTTGAGGGCCGTCAGGTTGACGATCGCATAATTCGTAGCAAAGATGTTGTTAAACCCGCGTTTGGGGATTCGTCTTTGCAAAGGCATCTGGCCGCCTTCAAAGCCCGGACGCATTCCGTGACCGGCACGCGCCTTCTGGCCTTTGTGCCCCTTGCCGGCGGTTTTGCCGTTGCCGGAGCCGTGGCCTCTGCCGATTCTCTTGACGTCCCGGACAGAACCGGGAGCCGGAGAAAGCTCATGTAGCTTCATTTGTATTCGCACCTCCTTAAAGCTCTTGTTTTACGCTTCGGTCACCTCAACGAGGTGGATGATCTTCT
>JAFTBJ010000180.1 GCA_017455295.1 Clostridia bacterium | reverse complement strand
TAGCGTATTTTTATACGCCGACGATGGCAAAATGACGGATTCTGCACTCTTTTTCGGCAGTCCGTCAGCGTGTCAAAAAAGGCTTTTGACACGCTGAGAGGATCGGCGACGGCCGATCCTCTCAGCACTCGTTCAAAAAGTCCCATTTACAAACGGGTTTTCCTGCCGTTCATGATTGAGCGTTGACGGCGCTCCATGCCCCGGCAGCACCGCATAGTCCCCTTCCATCTGCATCAAACGATTGACGGAGTGTAAAAGGATCGGCAGACTGCCGCTCGGGTAACAGGTGCGGCCGATGCTTTCCCGAAATAGGGTGTCCCCCGTAAAGAGGCAGTCTTCGCAGGCAAAGCACACGCTGCCTTTCGTGTGGCCGGGGGTGTGCAGCGTCCGAAACGTCATTGCGCCCACCAAAACCTCGTCGCCTTCTTCCAGCAAAACGGCGTTCCGAATGGGCGGCAGCGGCATGCCGGACAGCATGATCGACAGATTATACTCCGGATCCGTCAGGCCGCACGCATCATCTTGGTGCACATAAATCGGTGCACCGGTCGCCCGCCGCACTTGCTCCAGCGCCGCGATATGGTCTTCGTGCGTATGTGTCAAGAGGATCGCCTTCACGGTCAGTGCATGGCGGGAAACCTCACGAAGAAGGCGATCTCCATCGCCGCCGGGATCGATGATCGCCGCCGTTTTATCGTCGCCCGCCACCAAATAGGCGTTGGTGCCCATGTCACCGACTGTCAGGGTATGTACCGTCATGTTGCCGCTCCTCCCCGGCGCGGGGCGCGCAGCGCCTCGCTGTCGATCCAGATCGTCACCGGGCCGTCCGCCTGCATCTCGATCTGCATATCCGCGCCAAACCGGCCGGTTTCCACACGAGATACGCCCTGATCCCGCAGTGCCTGCGCAAACGCTTCATAACGCTCTTTCGCTGTCACAGGGTCAGCGGATGCGGAAAAATTCGGGCGGCGTCCTTTGCGGCAGTCGCCGTACAGCGTAAAATTGGACACGACCAGCGCCTCGCCGCCGATATCTAGCAACGACAGGTTCATCCGATCGTCCTCATCTTCAAACACGCGCAATCCGGCCGTTTTGGCCGCACACAGCGCGGCATCTTCCGGCGTATCGCCGTCACCGACGCCGCACAGCAGAAGGGCGCCGACGCCGATCTCACCCACAACCGCGCCATCGACGGTGACACGGGCAAAACAAACTCGTTGAAATACAATGCGCATATGACTCTTTACTCCGTCGCCTACTGCTCTTTTTCTGTCTTCATGACTTTACGCCAGAAATCGGTCACGCTCTCGGTGCGAATATCAATCGAATAGCCGCTGCGGCTCAGGATCGCAGAATTGATCGTATCGCCGTCATGCTCCACTTCCAATGTATATTCACCGGCCAGCTCATCCTGCACCTTGAAGACTGCATGCTGCTCATCAACGTCCGTATGCTCATACTCTTCCACCATTGACCACTTTATATTGAGGCCGTCATTGGATAGAATCAGCACATCGTGGATGCTCATAACGCCCTGCGGAACCGCGACACGAGTGACATATTCCTCCTCATCGTCTACCGGCGTTACGATTGCAGTCGGAGACGAACAGGAAGCCAGGATCATGGTCATCGTCAGCAGCAGCGTTGCGGCGACGATCACGGACAGAATACTCTTTTTCAGGTGTTTCATAGCGTTTTCTCCTTTTTTGAACAGATTGATATAAGATTGGCAGATTGCCATTATTGATGAGAGCGTGTCACGCGAATCACACCGTCGATTCGGGAAATGCGCGCTATCACGATATCCAGATGCGATACACTGCCCACGCCGACAGTTAGCAGCATATCTACTTTTCCGTCTTTCGGCTCTTTTGCCGTGATGGCATAGATCATAACGTGCATCGTCGCCAGCTGCGTCGTCACGTCCGCAAGCAGCCGCTCGCGATCGTGTGCTTCGATGCTCAGCACCGACTTGAACTCGCCGCCGGCCGTATCTTCCCATGCTGCCGACACCCAGCGCTCCGGCTGTGGACAGGAGGGAATATCGCGCGGCACGTTGATGCAATCCCGTTTATGGATCGACACACCGAAGCCGCGGGTGATAAAGCCGATGATATCGTCGCCCGGAACCGGGTTGCAGCAGCGGGCAAATTTGACAAGACAATTGCCCATGTGCTCGATGATGACGCCGCCGTTGGTGCCCCTATGCCGCGGCATCTGCCTGCCGTTTCGGATCTGTTCGACCGCCGCTTCTTCACGGGCGGCGCGGACATAATCATCCTTGATGCGCGGAAGCAGCCGGGAGATCAAAATGCCGCCGTAACCGATTGCCGCATAGAAATCGTCCACCGTCGTGCAATGCTGCCGTTTGGCTTCGTTTTCGGCGAGCGCCGCGATCTCGTCCTCTTTCAGGCGGATATAGTTGCGCTGCAGCTCCGCAGCAAACAGACGCTTACCCTCCGCGATGTTTTCTTCCCGCCGTTCTTTTTTGAACCACGCGCGGATCTTGGTTCGCGCTTCGCCCGTTTTGACGATGTCGATCCAGTCGCGGCTGGGGCCATGGCCGGGAGCGGACGAGGTGATGATCTCCACGATCTGCCCGGTTCTGACCACCGTGTCAAGCGGCACGATGCGGTTGTCCACTTTTGCCCCCACCATCCGGTTACCGACCGCCGAGTGAATCGCATAGGCAAAATCGATCACCGTGCTGCCGACCGGGAGACTGATGACGTCGCCTTTTGGGGTAAATACAAACACGTCGTCGGACGACAGATCGGTTTTGATCGATCGCACAATATCCGATGTATCGTCCACATCTTTTTGGTTTTCGATGAACTGGCGCACCCACGCCAGCCGGTCTTCCAGTTTATCTTTGCGCTGGATGCCCAATTTATATTTCCAATGCGCCGCAATGCCGTATTCCGCTGTATAATGCATCTCCCAGGTGCGGATCTGCACTTCGAAAGGCACTTTCTCTTTGCCCAGCACGGTCGTATGCAGCGATTGGTACATGTTCGGTTTCGGCGTCGAGATATAATCCTTAAAGCGGTTGGGCAGCGGGCGGAACATATCGTGCATCACGCCGAGGACGTTATAGCAATCGGTCACCGTTTCCACGATGACGCGCACCGCGTAAATATCATAGATTTCGTCAAACGAATGATTCTGCACATACATTTTGCGGTAGATGCCGGGAATGCTTTTGACGCGTCCCGACACATATGGATTCATGCCCTCTTCCCGCAGCCGTTCGGTGATGCGTTCCTGAATATCGGCGAGCAGTTTTTTGCGTTCGCCTTCCCGCAGCGCCAGTGCGCTTTCGATCTCTTTATACGCTACCGGATCCAGTATGCGCAGGCTGAGGTCTTCCAGCTCTTCTTTCATGCTGCGGATACCGAGGCGATGGGCAAGCGGGGCATAAATATCCATGGTTTCTTTGGCTTTGTCCCGCCGCTTTTGCGGCTTCCACGCATCGCTCGTACGCATATTATGCAGGCGATCCGCCAATTTGATAATGATGACGCGGATATCCTCCGACATCGCAAGCAGCATCTTGCGGACGTTCTCCGCCTGCTGTTCTTCTTTGGTGACAAAATCGATCTTGGTGATCTTGGTCACGCCGTCAACCAGCACTGCAACGCTGTCACCGAACATCTTCGCGATGTCTTCGAGCTGCATATCGGTATCTTCCACCACATCGTGGAGAAGTCCCGCTTCGATGCATTCGCTGTCCATGCCCATTTCGACCAGAATGCGTGCAACCTGCAGCGGATGGCAGACATATTCTTCCCCCGATTGACGAAACTGACCGTCGTGGCACTGCACTGCCAGCGTGATCGCGCGATCGATGCCATCCAGATCGTATCCTTTTTCACTTTTGACAATCAATTCTTTCAACGAACGAATCAGATCTTCTTTTTGCAACACATCGATCACGCTCCTTTCTTTCGGTATCGGCTTGCTGCACCATGTTTTATTCGGTTAACCACCGCATCAGCGGCGTTTGGGTCAAATCGACGCGGCCATCCACCGTGCACAGCGACAGCGTCACACTATCGCCGGCGTCATG
>JAFTBJ010000024.1 GCA_017455295.1 Clostridia bacterium | reverse complement strand
GGTTTCAGACGACTTGAACGGCATTTGTTTACAGTTTTGTTATTTTCGAAAAAAGCAGACGGCTTTCGACAGCGGCGCCGTCGAAAATCAAGGGGAAAGAGGGGAGAAGAATGAAGCGTATGTCTGCGGTGATCTATGTGCTGCTTGCGGCAATCCTCTGGGGCTGTATTGGCTTGTTTTATAAAGGATTGTCCGCTCTCGGCATGACGCCGCTGCAGGTGGTGCTTGTGCGGGTGTTGACCGCATTTGTATTGATGGCGGCTTATATGGCGATCCGCTGCCCACGCTGGTTTCGGATTCGCTTGCGGGATGTGTGGATGTTTTTGGGAACCGGGATCGCCAGCCTTGCTTTTTTTAACTATTGCTATTTCACGGCGATGGATAAGCTGTCGGTGTCGGTTGCCGCTGTGCTGCTCTATACAGCGCCGATCTTTGTGATGCTGCTTTCCCGGATCTTTTTTCGCGATCCGTTTACAGTGAAAGGTTTGATCGCGCTGGTACTGACCTTTGGCGGCTGCATTCTGGTAACGGGTGCATTCACCGGGGGCAGTGTGACGTGGGACGGCGTCCTGTTCGGGCTTGGCGCCGGACTCGGATATGCGCTGTATTCGATTTTCGGTGTATTCGCGCTGCGGCGGTATGAAAGTGAAACGATCACGTTTTACACCTATGCGTTTGCGCTGCTCGGCGTGCTGCCGCTATGCCGTCCGTGGGAGCTTGTCCCCATCGTGCAAACGGCGCCGCTGGAAACAAGCTTGTACACCTTGGGAATCGGCTTGCTTTGCTGCTTCCTGCCGTATTTGTTCTATACAAAAGGCCTCAGCGGCGTGCGCCCCGGACAAGCGTCGATGATGGCGACGCTGGAGCCGGTTGTGGCGACGATCATCGGGGTTGCCGTCTTCGGAGATACGCTCCAAATCTGGAATGTGATCGGAATTGTATTGATCATCGGCGCAATCGTTCTGCTGAATGTATCGCGCAAAAAAGAAAAAAGATAACGTAAAAATTTGCGCAAACGGTTGTAATTTTTACCGGTATCTGCTATACTATTTTTGATAAGGTTGCTTGGCCATGACGTGTCAAGCGGAATAAGGGAGGCAAAATACTATATGGAGAATCGAAAAAAAATCATCCGGGCGTCGAGCAATCGCAACATCACACTGGAGATCATCCCCGGGCATTTTGCAACCAATCACTCGCATATCAACTATTTCGTCGATCTTACGACGTTGAAATCGCAGTTCCGTTCGGCCAAAGCGGCGGCGGAGGAGCTGGCGTCCCGCTTTGCCACCAAAACGCCGGTCGATACGATTGTCTGCCTCGAAGGCACCGAAATGGTCGGCGCGTTCCTCGCGGAAGAATTGGCTCGCCCCGGCAGCCTCAGCCTCAGCCAGGGTGCGGATATCGCTGTGCTGACGCCGGAAACCAATGCGAACAACCAAATGCTGTTCCGCGATAACATGCAGAAAATGGTGTGGAATAAAAACATTCTGCTCCTCATTTCTTCGGCGTCCACCGGTAAAACGATCATCCGCTCAATGGAGTGCTTGAAGTATTACAACGGCCGTTTGGCGGGCGTGGCGGCGCTGTTCAGTGCCGAACCGCAGGTGGCGGGCGTCAACGTGGAAGCCATCTTCACGGCGAACGATCTTCCGGGCTATATCAACTCGCTGTCCGGCGATTGCCCGATGTGCCGCAACGGCCAAAAGATCGACGCGATCGTCAACAGCTTCGGCTATTCGAAAATCTGATCAAACGGGCAACAGCCCGAACAAGATCCGGCAGGCAGTTGCTTGCCGGATCTTTTATATTGTAAGGGAGGCGGGAAAACGGAAGTGTTTGACGTGCGCGATAAAATATGTTACACTATATACTTGGTATAATATGGCACAGTATCTTTTGAAGCCTGGCCTTGACAATTTTTGTTTAATATGATAACATATCACCATATTAGCACACTAAAGTGAAACGGAAGGAATCGGTATGAAACAATATCGGCGGCAGACGCCGCTTGGCACAAAAGATTTGCTTTTGGAAGAAAGCCGTGTGCGGCGGGACGTGGAAAGGACGCTGACGTCGCTTTTTGAAAGCCGTGGTTTTTCGGAAGTGATGACGCCGGGCATGGAATATTTTGACGTGTTTTCTGGGGAAAAACCCGTGGTGGATCCGGAACAGATGTATAAGATGACCGACACCAAAGGGCGGCTGCTTGTCATGCGCCCGGATTCCACGCTGCCCATCGCGCGCCTTGCGGCGACCAGACTGGCGAATGCGCCGCTGCCGCTGCGGCTGTACTATGCCCAGGATGTTTTCCGCATGAACGTAGGACTCACCGGACGCCCCGACCAGGAGTTTCAAGCGGGCGTTGAGCTGATCGGCGTTTCCGGCATGAAAGCCGATATCGAAATGATCGCGTTGGCGGCGTCGGCGCTGAAAAAGACGGCGCTCGGCGGCTATCGCCTGGAGATTGGGCATATCGGCTTTTTTGAATCGCTGATGGAGGAACTGGAAACCGATCCCGATGTGCAGGAAGAGATCCGCTCACGGATCGAGCAAAAAAATTATGCGGCGCTCGGCGATCTGCTGGATCGCCTGCCGCAAACCGATGCGGTGGCGGCGTTGCGCCGGTTGCCGCGCCTGTTCGGCAGTGCGGAGGTACTGGATGCGGCCGGAGCGCTTTGCCAAAGCGAGCGCGGCAAGGAAGCGCTCCACTATCTCGCGTCGCTTTATCAAGCGCTGTCAAAGCTCGGACTGGGCGAACAGGTGATGATTGATCTCGGCATGCTGCATGTGAACGAATACTACACCGGCGTAATCTTCCGCGGCTACATTGAGGGCAGCGGCGAGACGGTGTTGTCCGGCGGCCGCTATGACGCCCTGGTGCGGGAATTCGGCGAGGATCGTGCAGCGACCGGTTTCGCCATCAATGTGGACGCAATCACCAATGTGCTGCGGCAGCGGGGTAGCGCACGCCCACAGAATCCGTGTGCGGTACTGGTGCATGCACAGGATGGCATGGAAGCGCAGGCCTTGGCGCAAGTGGAATCTTTGACCGAACAAGGTGTTTCGGCGGAATACAGCGTATTTGATTCGACGGATGCGGCGCGGCAATACGCGCAGCAACGGGGAATCAAGGAGCTGCGGATCGTCGGCCAAACGGTCACGATCGAAAACCTGTAAGCGGAGGATGGACGCTATGACAAAGCCATTACGCATCGCGTTGACAAAAGGACGCTTAGAAAAGGACACGGTCTCCTTGTTTGACCGTATGGGACTGGATACCGAGGCGATCAAGCAAAAAGGACGGCGGCTGATCCTGCCGGTTGGCGACAAGCTGGAAGTGGTTCTCGCCAAAGCGGCGGACGTGATTACCTATGTTGAGCATGGCGTCTGCGATGTGGGCGTCGTCGGAAAAGACACGATCGCCGAAAGCGACGGGCGGTTTTATGAAGTGCTGGATCTCGGATTCGGGAAATGTCGCTTTGCAGTGGCAGCACCGGCCGGGACAGACGTGTTCGGCAGTTATCGCGAAATCACGGTCGCGTCGAAATATCCGAGTGTTACCCGCGCTTATTTTGAACAGCGCGGGATGGATGTGCGCATCATCAAAATCGAGGGGTCGGTGGAACTGGCTCCCTTGATCGGCCTTGCCGACTGCATCGTGGATATCGTCGAGACCGGCGCCACCCTCAAAGAAAACGGCCTCACAATCGTAGAGGATGTGATGCCGATCTCTGCCCGTGTGATCGTGAACACGGCGGCGATGAAGCTGCGAAAAACGGCGATCGAAACGCTGGTATCGCAGATGGAAGAGAATTTGTAAGGAGCGACAAAAACATGAAATTGACAACGGTCAAAGCGGACGGCAAAACCGAATATGAGCTGATCGCCCAGTTGGAAGCGCGCGCCGGGGAAACGGACAAACGCGTCACGGCGGCGGTGTCGGAAATTCTTGAAGAGGTGCGTATGCGCGGCGATGAGGCTGTACGATCTTATACAGCTAAATTTGACGGCGTGGATCAGCCCATTCGCGCAATCGAGCGGGCGGAGCTTGCCAATATTGCCAAAGCGTGTGATCCGGCGGTGTATGCCGCTTTGGAACGGGCGGCGGAAAACATTCGCGATTTCCATACCCGCCAGCTGCAGCAAAGCTGGCTGACCACAAAACCGGACGGTACCGTGCTCGGCCAGCGCATACGCGGACTGGCGCGTGTCGGCATCTATGTTCCGGGCGGCACGGCGGCCTATCCGAGCTCGGTGCTGATGAACGCGATCCCGGCCCGCATTGCGGGCGTCGAAGAGATCGTGATGGTCACGCCGCCTCCAAAAAAGGGCGATTTTAATGCCGACGTGATGGCGGCAGCCTACATCGCCGGAGTGGATCGCGTCTTCCTGTGCGGCGGCGCACAAGGCATCGCGGCGATCGCGTTCGGCACCGAAACGGTGCCCAAAGTGGATAAGATTGTCGGACCCGGCAACATTTATGTGGCGACAGCCAAACGCTTGACTTACGGGCGGGTGGATATCGATATGATCGCTGGCCCGAGTGAAATTTTGATTTTGGCGGATGATACGGCCAATCCGGCCTATTTGGCGGCCGATCTCATGTCGCAGGCGGAGCACGATCGTCTGGCGTCCGCCATTCTGATCACCACCTCCGAACGGGTGGCGATGGAGACGGCGAAGGAACTGGAAAAACAGCTTCCTACGCGCAGCCGACATGAGATCATGGAAGAGTCTCTGCGGGATTACGGCGCGGCGATCATCTGCCGCAATATGGACGAAGCCGTTGCATTTGCCAACCGCCTTGCGCCTGAGCATCTCGAAGTAATGTGCGAGGATCCAATGTCCTATATTGGTCGACTCGACAATGCCGGATCGGTCTTTTTGGGGCAATATGCTCCCGAACCGCTCGGCGATTACTATGCAGGACCCAACCATGTGCTGCCGACCGGCGGCACGGCGCGATTCTTCTCGCCGCTGTCGGTGGATAGCTTCCTGAAAAAATCCAGTTTTATCTATTATAAACGCGAAGCGCTGGAAGCCGCCAAAGACGACATTTTGACCTTGTCGGCGGCGGAAGGGTTGGAAGCACACGGCCACGCGGTGGCGATACGATTTGAGGGAAAGGCGGAATCAACGTGTACCGATTGAGTGAGAAAGCGGCGGCGATCGATCCTTATGATCCGATCGAAGGCATCTATCGCATTCGATTGGACGCCAACGAATCGTTCCTGCTGCCCACCGAAAGCGACCGGGAAAAGATGGCGCAGGCGGTGCTGGATACCGCGCTCAATCGCTATCCCGATCCGCTCGCCAAAGAACCAGTGGCGGCATTTTCCGCCCTATATGACGTCGACCCCAAACTGGTGACGGCGGGCAACGGTTCGGATGAATTGATCTCGGTCATCCTGTCCACCTTTTTGCAAAAAGGGGAGCGGGTGTTGACGGTTTCGCCGGATTTTTCCATGTACCGGTTTTACACAGCCATCACCGAAAACCCCTGCATCACTCTGTCTAAAAACGACGATCTTCAAATCGACGTCGATCAGGTGATTGAGACGATCCGCCGCGAGAAAATTCGTCTGTTCATCTTTTCCAATCCCTGCAATCCGACTTCGCTCGGCCTCGATCGCGCAGCGGTTCGCCGCCTTTTGACGGAAACCGAGGCCATGATCGTGCTCGACGAAGCCTATATGGATTTTTGGGATCAATCGCTGCTGTCGGAAGTGGAGCAGTATGACAATCTGATCATTCTGCGCACCGCGTCCAAAGCGCTCGGCCTGGCGGCGCTTCGCCTCGGCTTTGCCGTGGCCAACGAGCGGCTGACGGGGATTATTCGGGCGGCCAAATCGCCCTACAACGTCAATGCGCTTACGCAGACGGTCGCTTCCATCGCGCTGCGCAACCCGCTATACAAAGAGTGGTATCCGGAGCTTCTCGTGCAGTCTCGGCAGCAACTGTCGGAAGGCTTTGCGCAAATGGCCGCCAAAGGATATATTCAAAAGCTCTATCCGAGCTGCACCAACTTTGTCCTCATCGAAGTGGAGGACGCACCGTACTTCCATCGCGAGCTGCTGGATTTCGGCATCGCGGTGCGGTGCTTCGGAAACAACCGGCTGCGCATCACCGCCGGAACGGAAACGGAAAACAAAGAGGTGCTGTCGGCAATCCTGTCGATCGCGAAGCACCGCCTTGAAGAACAGGAGGGAACGCTGTGAGACAGGCAACGGTCACACGAAAGACCAAGGAGACCGCGATCACGGTTTCGGTGGATCTGGACGGCGGCTCCGTGCAGGTCAAAACCGGCATCGGCTTTTTTGACCATATGCTGGAAGCGTTTGCCGTGCATGCCGGTATCGGGATGCAGGTGACGGTCGAAGGCGATCTGCACGTTGACGGGCACCACACGGTGGAGGACACCGGCATCGTACTGGGTCAGGCGCTCAAAGAGGCGCTCGGCGACAAAAGCGGCATTACGCGCTTCGGCAGTTTTTATGTGCCGATGGACGAAAGCCTGGCGTTTGCCGCGCTGGATATCAGCGGTCGGCCGTATCTTGTGTTTGATGCGCGTTTCCCGGAAGCGACGGTTGGCGAATACGACAGCTGTTTGACGGTGGAATTTTTCCGGGCGCTGGCATTCAATGCCGGATGGACGCTGCATCTGCGCGTTTTGTATGGACAAAACACTCACCACATGATTGAAGCGCTGTTCAAAGCGGCGGC
>JAFTBJ010000179.1 GCA_017455295.1 Clostridia bacterium | reverse complement strand
TGTCAATACTCAATTTTGGAGTATGTTATCTTATTTTTGAAACAAGAGAAAGAGGTGGTTTGGCAATGGATTATCGCACACGCATCCGCAATGTCCGGGAAGATCACGATCTCACGCAAGCGGAGGTTGGCAAGCTGCTGCAAAAATCGCAGCAAGGATACAATCACATCGAGGCGGGGCGCGCCGAACTCAAAATCGACGATCTTGTGAAATTGTGCCGCCTATACAATCTGTCCGCCGATTATTTGATTGGCTTGACCGACACGCCGAAGCCGTTGTTTGTAAAAGGGTAAGGATACCGCACGTTTTATGGCGGCGTGTTTTAAGGCTTCTCCTTGAGGCAGATTCCCCTGACAGGGGAAATGTCCGCGAAGCAGACAAAAGGGTGGTCGTTTCCGGCGAGGAAAAGCTGTCGAGGCGGTAACGGCGAGACGGATGAGGTGTTTGCCGCAAATGTATGGTGACTATTGGTTCCACCTCATCCGGGTTCGCTGTCGCTCACCCACCTGCCCCTCGGAGGGGAAGGCTTGAATGCCCGGCGCACCTTTGTACGTTATCCGCGGCGCGACTAAGGCCGCGCCTTACCGCACGCCACAAATTGAGGAATGCTATCCCGGCATACAAACAACAAAGGCGAGGGAAATCCAATCCGGATCTTCCTCGCCTTTTCTATTGTTGCGATTATGCGATCGTCACCTTATGGGTCACGGTGCCATAGGAGCAGGCGACCAGCACATAGTCGAGCGTGAGCTGTTCGACGCTGTGCGCCGGAACGGTGATGCTATAGGTATAACTGACCGTCAAGTCTTTCGGCTGTCCCGCCGTCAGCCGCGCTTCGAGGACGTTGCCGTCCTTGTCCCGCGCGAGCATCGCGAGCGAGCCGTTATCTTTGAGCTTAAACGTGATCGTCCGGGCGCGGCTGCCCTTGTTGACCAACGTGAAGTGATCCTGATACTCGATCATCCAGTTGGCGGTGTTGGCGGGATCGCCCGCGCCGTCCGAATGGTCGTTGTCCACCGTCACCCGCCGCCCGTAATCGTCCACACAGTTGAACGCGACCATATCCGTGCCGACCGCCGCGTGGTTGCTTTGCGGGTTGATATGGGTCACCCACTGGGTCGCGTTGGTCGTCGTATGCGGCGTGCTGTTATACGCCGTATAGGGCGAGGTGGAGGCTTTGAGATTGTCGTCGTAATAGTTCGTATAGGTCACCGGCAGCGTTCCCGCAGCCGTGCTGTCGTTGAAGGTCCACTGCATATAATTGTCGATCACACCCGCGTGATCCGCCGTGCCGAGATATTGTGCAGCAAAGCGGCCGGTACGGTAGCCTTTGGCTTCCGGGGCGGCTTTCACGACCGACGCGTTGCGATAGCAATACATCGTGCCGGTCACGCTGCCGCCCGTCACCAAAAATTTGACGTTGCCGTTGGCGCAGCGCACCTTACCGAGCGATTTGTTGGCAGAATTATCCACATTGATGTTCTGATACGCGTCGGCGCTGGTGCCGCCGATCACATAGAAATATTCCCCGGCGGGCAGCCGATAGGTGATCGGTTGGAACACGCGCGGCGTGTAGTTTCGATAGGAATAATTGAAATCCTCATACCGATCGGTAGTGGAGCCGTTTGGAAAATAATCGTCGGGGAGCTTGAACGACGTGTTGTAAAAATCGTACCACGCGAGCTGACCGTACCATGTACCACCCGCCTGATAGCCGATGTTCTGCACGGTAACATAGATGTCTTCGCTGCCGTTGTTTTTGAGCTGATACCCGAGATAGAAGACGTCGTTGGAATAGTTCGCGTGCTCAAACGTCATATACACTTCACCGGAAAGCTCATCACGCATATACGCCTGATTGACCATATTTTCCGGCACCTGTTCCGGGTTGTTACAGTAAATGTACGTCCCGCCCGCACGTTTTTGATAGTTCACCGTGGCAGCTTTCAGCGGATTGCCCATCACGGATGATGTGGAGATGCCGCTCGTATCCATCGGTTCTCCAAGGTCATAAGGCAGGCGTACCAGATGGTTATTGGCTTTGGCTTGCACCACTGTTTTGGCGTTGGCAGACGCTTTGACGCCGACCACATACCGCTCACCTTCCGTCACCGACGCGGTCACGCTTTTGACACCGGAGGCCACGTCCGTGCCGTCCTCCCGCTGTACGACTAGCTTGGTCGCCGTCGAGCAGGTGAAGGTATAGCTGTCGGTATATTCGGGGATCATCAGCCGCGCCGCGATCCCGTTTTCGTTCGTAATATCCTGGAATCCGCTCATCGGCAGCGGCATGTTGTCGGTCGCGTATTCGGGCAGCGGTTCCAGTCGGTTGTTGAGCACGTCCCCGAGTATCCGCCGCGCATCGGCGGAATTGACCGCACCGCTGCGGTTGACGTCCCCCACCACTTTCATTTGATACGTAAACGGTTGATTCGTTACTATCGCGATCAAGATACTGCGCACATCCGCCGTACTCACGCTGCCGTTGCCGTCCAGATCACCATAGTAGGACGCGGCCGCCGACGCGGACAGGGACAAGCCGGACAAGGCCGACAAGAGGAGCGACAGGCATAAAAGCAGACTGAGACTCTTTTTCATCGTTTTCTCCCCTCTTATTCCGCGTCGCCCAGCGTCGCCCAGTGGGTCACGCTGCCATAGGAGCAAGCGACAAGCACATAGTCGAGCGTGAGCTGTTTGATCGTGTGCGCCGGGACGGTCACCGTGTAGGCGTAGCTATAGGTCTTTTCGGCAAGACCGGTGGTGAGCCGCGTTTTGAGCACCTCGCCGTTTTCATCGCGCACCAGCATCGCAAGCGAACCGTGGTCGGCGAGCGTCAGCTTGACCTGACGGTCTTTGTCACCTTGATTGACAAGCGTGAAGTGATCCTGATATTCGATCATCCAGTTGGCGGTGTTGGCGGGATCACCCGCGCCGTCCGCGTGGTCGTTGTCGATGACCACCTCGTTGCCCTTTTCATCGGTGCAGGCGAAATCGACCATATCCATTCCGACCGCTTTGTTGCTGTTTTGCGGGTTTAAGTGGGTCATCCAGGAGGTGGCGCTTTCCACCTTGTGATCGGTGCTGTTATACGCCGCATAGGGGGCGGACACCGCTTTGAGGTTATCGTCGTAGCGGTTCGTGTAGCTCACCGGCAGGCGGCCGTTGGCCGTCTCGTCGCTGAAGGTCCACACGACGTCGTTGTCGATCACGCCGTGATGCGGGGCGGTGCCGAGATACTGCGCCGCATAGCCGCCGGTGCGGTAGCCGATCGCCTCCGGGTTTTCCTTGACCGCTTCGACGTCGTTATAGGCATAGAGCGTGCCGGTGACGCTGCCGCCGGTGACGGTGAATTTGACGTTGCCGTTCGCGCACTTGATGTTACCGAGCGGTTTGTTGGCGGAGTTGTCCACGTTCAGCCCCAGATAGGCGTCCTCCGTCGTGCCGCCGATCACATAGAAATACTCCCCGGCGGGCAGGCGATAGGTCATCGGCTGGAACACGCGCGGCTGGTAGTCCTGATAGGCATAGTCGAAGGTCGCGTATTTTTGGGTGATGGCGCCGCCCTTGAGGTAGTCTTTCGGGAGGTCAAAGGCCAGGTTGTAGAAATCGCACCACGCGAGCTGCCCGAACCACGTGCCGCCCGCCTGATAGCCGACGTTGGTGACGGTGACGTACACGTCGCTATCGCCGTCGTTTTTGAGCTGATAGCCGAGATAGAGTGGCGCGCTGCTATAGTTCGCGTGCTCGAGCGTCACATACACTTCACCCGTGAGGTCGGGGGTGCGCAGGTACGCCTGGTTCACCTGCGCCGGGTTGATCTGCTCGGGGTTGTTGAGGTAGATGTAGGTGCCGCCCGCCCGCTTGATATAGTCGATGGTGGCGGGGGTGTGCGGGTCGGCGCCGTCGCTCTCGGTGGAGAACGCCGACGTGTCGACCGGGGTGCCGATGTCATAGGGCAGGGTGATGAGGTGGTTTGCCGCTTCGGCCTGCACCTCAAAAAGATCGCCGCCCTCATCGGTTTGCACCTGCAAGGTATAGACGCCGCCTTCGGTGAGATCGGCCGTCAGCGTGCCGTCGCCCGACGCGATCTGCCGACCGCCGTCAAAGAGAGCGATCGCTTTGGTATCGATCGACGAGAAGGTATAGGTGTCGGTATAGGGTGCGGTCATCGTGTAGGCCGCTTTGCCGCTCGCGTCGGTCACATCGGTGACGCCGGAGAGACGAAACGCCTCGGTGTTGATCGCTTGCGGCGCCGCCGCGCAGCCGCTCGGCAGCACCCCGATCAACAGGCAAAGCGCCGCGACGATCGCTATCATTCTTGTTTTCATATCCTCATACCTCCAATAAAGAAGCTCAAGAAACCCCTCTTACTATATCACATCTCTCCTCCCGCCCGCAACGGGCAAAATTGCCAAAAAACCGCATATATATATATATATGACAATGGGGTTGCGCAGAAATGCGGCAAAATATGCGTAAAAGCCGGTGCGTTTTGACACAAAACGCACCGGCTTTTGGATTGGATGATCAAATGCTTGCCAGATATTTCACAGCGGCGGTCGCGGCGACCGCGCCGTCGGCGGCGGCGGTCACGAGCTGCCGCACCTCTTT
>JAFTBJ010000178.1 GCA_017455295.1 Clostridia bacterium | reverse complement strand
TCTCTTCATCGTATACCTCGTTGCCTTTTGCCGCGAGATGGATACCGTCGCTCTTCAAAAATTCGGACGTCTTGTAATCGTCGCAGGCGGCGCGGATATCCACCATATCGTAGCCTTGCTCTTCGGCAAGCTCTCGCACCTTGGCATTGTATTGGTCCAGCCAATCAAGCGGCGTTCCGACGTCTTCATAATTGGCTTTTTTCTGCGCTTGTACGCTCCAGAAGACGTCTTTATCAAGATAGCTGACGGTCAGCAGGATTGGCGTCGCGCCAAGCTCTTTGATCTTTTCGCACAGCGTTTGGAGATTATCTTTGTAATCATCCAAATTCACGCGCGGCTTATTTTTTGCTTCCATGATCATGTCGTTCATGCCGAAGCTGAGGGTGACGAAATCCGGCTCGCGGTTTGCAACGAATTTGTCAAAGCGATCGAGCGCCTGCTTGGAGGTAATGCCGCCCTTGGCGCCGTTGAACAGGTACATGTTGCAGTTTTCCGCGACGGTGGACGGCCAGGAACCAAACGCGGTCAGGCTGTCGCCGAAGGCGACAAGCTTCGCGCCATCGAGCGCTTTTCTGCCGTCGGTGCAGCCGCTCATCGCGAGGCTTCCCGCCGTCAGCGTCAGTGCCAGCAGCACGGCGGCAAATTTTTTGAATATCGACATGGTTGATTGCTCCTTTCCATTTACCGGAATATATATCCAGTATAGCATGTTGAAAATGAGTTTGCAAGTGCTTTCACGGGACATCCCACTTTGCCGTACAATAAGGAGAGGCAAAGCGGGGAGGGGATCGGATGCGGCGGTGTATGCGTTCGCGAAAATCGGGCAATCGGTGGCTCAAACGGCTGATCGTGCTGGGGCTTGTCCCGATTTTGGCGCTGTTTTTGCTTGACTACCATCTGCGCCCGGTCATGCTGGCGAATGCGAGCGGCCGCGCCAAGGAACTGGCGATGCTGGCGATCAACCGTGCCGTGGAACAGACGCTTGTCGACCTCGCAGTCGACTATGACAACTTCATCACCGTCACACGCGATGGCACAGGGCAGATCACGGCGATCTCCGCCAATGCCGCGCCGATCAACCGTGTCAAAGCGGCGGTCAATGTGGCCGTTTCGGCGGCGCTGCACGACACCGAACCGCAGGAATTTTTTGTGCCGCTCGGCACACTGTCCGGGGTGGCGCTGCTGTCCGGGCGAGGGCCGCAGATCGGCTGCCGCACGATGGTGGTCGACACGCCGATTATCGATCTGGAAAGCAGCCTCTCGTCCGCCGGAATCAATCAAACGCTCCATCGCATCGATTTGAAGGTGACGGTGCCGCTGGTCGTCACGCTGCCGATGCAAACGAACACCGTGTCGGTGCAGACCGACTATCTGCTCGCGCAGACCGTCCTGCTCGGCGATGTGCCGGATTCCTATACCGACGTTATCAGCGATCCCGATATGGTGGGCAGCATTTTCGATTATGCGGATGTCGGCTGACTGTCGGCGATTGACCGTTGCAAAATGAAGAGAAAATTGGTATACTATATATAACAACGCAAACAGGAAAAAGCGAGGGACGATCATGGAACTGGAAGCGGCCAAAAAGCGGGTTGAAGAACTGCGTGCGCTGATCGAGTATCACAGCAATCGCTACTATAACGAGGACGCGCCGGAAATTGAAGACGACGAATTCGACGCGCTGACCCGGGAGCTCAAAGCCATCGAAAGCGAATATCCGTCGCTCATCACGCCGGACTCTTACACCCAGCGGGTGCACGGTACACCGTCCGCGTCTTTTGCGCCCGTGCATCACGAAGTGCCGCTGCAAAGCCTGCAGGACGTGTTTTCCGAAGAGGAAGTGCGGGAGTTTGACCGCCGCGTGCGCGCGGTGGTGGAAGCCCCGGTTTATGTGGTCGAACCGAAGATCGACGGCTTGTCGGTGGCGCTCGACTATATCGACGGCCGCTTAGTTGTCGGCGCGACGCGCGGCGACGGCGAGACGGGAGAGGACATCACCGAAAATCTTCGCATGATCCGCCGCATCCCGCAAACCATTCCGCAAGCACTGCCGCGGGTGATCGTGCGCGGCGAGGTGTATATGCCGCGGCAATCGTTCGCCGACCTCGTGCAGGTGCAGATCGAGAACGGCGAAAAAGCGTTCAAAAATCCGCGCAACGCGGCGGCCGGATCGCTCCGACAAAAGAATCCGGCGGTCACAAAAAGCCGGAATCTCGATATGTTCGCATTCAATCTGCAGCTTGTAGAGGGCGCGACGGTCACATCGCACGCCGCGTCCATCCGCTTTATGGAGTCGCTCGGCGTGCCGGTCATCCCGACCTGTTTTCAAACAAGCGACATCGAAGAAGCACTCAAAGAAGTGCGCCGTCTCGGCGAAGCGCGCCGCACACTGCCCTTTGATATGGACGGCGCCGTCATCAAGGTGGACGATTTTGACGACCGTGCCTCCTTGGGCACCACCGGCAAATTTCCCAAATGGGCGGTCGCATTCAAATATCCGCCGGAAGAAAAAGAAACCACGCTGCTCGACGTAGAGTTTCAGGTTGGGCGCACCGGCGTGCTGACGCCGATCGGCGTGTTTGATCCGGTGGTGCTGGCCGGGACGACCGTGTCCCGCGCCACCCTGCACAACGAAGATTTCATCAAAGAAAAAGATCTGCATCTCGGCGACCATGTTGCGCTGCGCAAAGCGGGAGAGATCATCCCCGAAGTGGTGCGGGTCATATCCCATCAGGAGGGAGCAAAGCCGGTTGTGTTCCCGACTGTCTGTCCCTCCTGCGGCGCGGCAGTTGAACGTGAAGAGGGCGAGGCGGCGATCCGCTGCATCAACCCCGATTGCCCGGCGCAGATGGTGCGCAACCTCATCCATTTTGCGTCCCGCGACGCGATGGATATTGAAGGTCTCGGCCCGGCGGTGATCGAGCAACTGGTCGCAGAAGGGATGCTGTCCCACGCCTATGATCTGTATGCACTCGACAAAGACCGCGTCGCGGCGATCGAGCGGCTCGGCGACAAATCGGCGGACAACCTGCTCGCCGCTGTGGAAAAATCCAAAGAGAACGACCTCTATCGCGTGATTTTCGCCCTCGGCATCCGTCACATCGGGCAAAAAGCGGCGAAGCTTCTTGCCGCTCGTTTCGGCACGATGGAAGCGCTGATCGCCGCCACCGAAGAAGAGTTGAACGATATCGAGGGCTTCGGTGCGATCATGGCGAGAAGCGTGGTCGACTTTTTCCGCCTTTCAGCGTCCACAGAGCTGGTACACCGTCTGGCGGAGGTTGGCGTGAATATGCAGGATAAAACCGAGCGGCAGGACGACCGGTTTGCGGGCATGACCTTTGTGCTGACCGGGACGCTGCCGACCATGACGCGGCCGGAGGCGTCCGCCCTGATTGAGCAATACGGCGGCAAAACATCCGGCAGCGTATCTAAAAAAACGACCTATGTGCTCGCAGGGGAAGAGGCCGGAAGCAAGCTGACCAAAGCGCAGGCACTTGGCATCCCTGTGATCAACGAAGAAGAATTTTTGAAGATGCTGGAGGGTTGATGAGATGACAATGCAGCGACTGTGTGAAATCTTATGTGTGGACAACCTGTATCATGCGAAATACGACGCGGATCTGGAGCGGTTTACCAAAGAATGGGACGCGATCAAATCGCAGCCGCTTCTCGACCGTGAGGGGCTGGACGTGTTAGCGCGCGACGGCTATATCGACGCAGCCTGCCTGCCGGATGTAGATGCCTGCCTTGCTAAGATCGAGGCGGATGAGGAGCTGGCGTTTGCGCTGCAGTTCGTTTATTATGCGCTGTGCGCGTATCATAAGCCGTGGCAAAATGAGCTGTATGCCGACCCGTCACCGGCAGCACTCGGGGACTACCGCGGCACCTTTGCCTATATCCTCCTGTTGCGCGTGCTGCAAAAGAGCATTGCCGATCTGCGCGCCCGCCGGGTGCCGGAGGACGCGCTCGACCAAATGAAAGGCGTGGCCGACTGCGGCCGCGGGGAACCGTGGGGACTTGGCGGCATGTTCCATTGGCACATCTCCTGCTCGCTCGGCACAATGTTTTATCAAGGGATGTTCCGCTATGAGATTTGCGAGATGCCGGAAGGCTATCGGATGTTCCGCCGCAAAGCGGACGGCAAGCTGCTGGCCCTTTGGGCGGGCGAGCGGCGCTTCGACGCCGAAGGGCAGTTTACATGGGACGACGCGCAAACAGCGTTTCGCACGGCGGCGCCCGCGTCCGATCGAGATGGGTGGATGATCCGCCCCGACGGCGTGGTGGTAAATCGCTATGTGACCCTCTCAAAAGAGGAATGGGAACCCGCGTTTTGCGAAGGCGACGTGGCACTCAGCTTCCATATCCCCCCGAAATGCCGCTACACGATCGAGGCGGCCAAAGAGACCTTCCAGCAGGCTGTCGCGTTTTATCAGACCTATTTCCCGGAGATCTCCCTGCGCGGCATTCAGGCCTATTCGTGGCTTTATAGCCCGCAGCTCTCCGCCATCATGCCGCCTGAGAGCGGCATCAACCGCTTCAATCATTATTTGTACCTTTGCCCGGTGCCGTCCGGCCCGGACGGATTTTACGATTTCGTGTTCCAAACGGACGCGGAACATTTTGACCCCGATACCGCGCCGACCGATACGACGCTGCGCCGCCGCTTTGTGGAATATGTGAAAGCGGGCGGCAAGGCGCACAATGGGTTCATGTACCTGCCGACAGCCGACGTCGACCGCCTCGGCGAAAAGCCGGAGAATCTGTATGCGTGGGACTTGTTCGCGTGATAAAACAGCATATATAAAACACGGCTACATCGAATGTTCGATGCAGCCGTGTTTGCTTATTGTATGCTATCAAAGCGATTGGAAGGCTTCTTTGGCTTTGGCGGCGATGTTGTCCGCTGAGAGGCCAAAGAGCTTCAGCAGATCCCATGCGGGGCCGGAGCGGCCGAACGTGTCGTTGACGCTGACCCGCACGACGCGGGTGGGGATCGTTTCGGCCACCACTTCCGCTACGGCGCTGCCGAGGCCGCCGATGATGCTGTGTTCTTCGGCGGTGACGATCAGCTTGGTGTCGCGGGCAGCGGCGATGATCTCGTCGCGGTCGATCGGCTTGATGCTCGCCATGTTGACGACGCGTGCCGAGATGCCGTCGTTCTTGAGAAGTTCCGCCGCCATCAGCGCTTCGTTGACCATCAGGCCGGTGGCGATGATGGTGATGTCGGTGCCTTCCACAAGACGGTTGGCTTTGCCAATCTGAAAATAATAGCTGTCATCGAAAACCGTCGGCACGGCAAGACGGCCGAAGCGCAGATAGACGGGGCCGTCCATTTTGGCGGCGGCAAACACCGCTTTTTTGGCTTCGTAATAATCGGCCGGGTTGATGATGGTCATGCCGGGGATGACGCGCATGATCGCGATGTCCTCACAGCATTGATGGGACGCGCCGTCTTCACCGACCGAGATACCGGCGTGGGACGCGCCGATCTTGACGTTAAGGTGCGGATAGCCGATCGAGTTGCGGATCTGCTCAAACGCACGCCCGGCGGCGAACATCGCAAAGCTGGACGCAAACACCAGCTTACCGGAGGCGGCGAGACCCGCCGCCACGCTCATCATGTTGCCTTCCGCAATACCGGCGTTGAAGAAGCGCTCGGGATGCGCTTTCTTGAACACGCCCGTGCGGGTGGCGCCCGCGAGATCCGCGTCCATGACCACCAGATTGTCGTATTTGTCTGCCAGTTCTACGAGCGCGTCGCCATACCCTTCGCGGGTCGCGACTTTTTTCACATCAGCCATTGTCTCACGCCTCCAGCTCGGTCAAAGTTGCTTTGAGTTCTGCCATCGCGGCTTCATACTGCTCCGCGTTCGGCGCCACGCCGTGCCAGCCTACCTTGTTTTCCATGAAGGACACGCCTTTGCCTTTGACGGTTTTCATGATGATGGCGAACGGTTTGCCGACAGTTGCCTTGAACTGCTCGACAGCCGCTTCGATCTGGTCGAAATCGTGACCGTCGATCTCCACGACGTCAAAGCCAAACGCCTGAAATTTTTCGGGGATCGGGTAGGGGGAGTTGACCTCACCGACGGTGCCGTCGATCTGCAAGTCATTGTTATCGACGATCACACAGAGATTGTCGAGTCCTTTGTGCGAGGCGAACATTGCCGCTTCCCACACTTGGCCTTCTTCGATCTCGCCGTCGCCGAGCAGCGTGAACACACGGTAATCCGCTTTGTCAATCTTGCCGGCGAGCGCCATGCCGGCAGCGGCCGAAACGCCCTGTCCGAGCGAGCCGGTGGACATATCCACACCGGGGGTGCCGAGCATGTTGGGGTGCCCTTGCAGCATCGAGGTGATGTGGCGGAGCTCCTGCATCTCTTCGATCGGGAAATAGCCTTTGAGAGCCAGCGCGCCGTAATAGGACGGAGCTGCGTGGCCTTTGGATAAAACAAAGCGGTCACGCTTGGGATCGTTCGGGTTTTGCGGGTCGACGTGCAACTCCGAAAAATAGAGATACGTCAGCATATCCGCAGCCGAGAGAGATCCGCCTGGGTGACCGCTCTTTGCGTGGAAGGTACCTTCGATGGCGGCCATACGCACTTTGGTAGCGAGGATCGCCAACTGCTTTTTCTGATTGTTGTCCATCAGAGCTTTCCGTCCTTTCCTGCGCGGGGAAAACCGTTCGCGCTTATCGACAACAGTATAGCATATCTTTCCTAAAAAGAAAAGTTATGAAACGACATTTTTTTCGGTTTTTCAAAAATTTTTTATGCGGACGACGTTTTCCGTCTTGCCAAACAGGGGGCTTTGGGTGTATGATAAGAAATGAAGAAGTATACTTCGCCATTAGAGCGGAAAGGATGATATAACCATGAGTATTCAAGATAGCTATCGCCTGTGGTGCGAACAAGCCACGGAGGACGCGGACATCGTCAAAGAGCTGGCCGCAATTGCCGGACAGGACGACGAGATCCGCGACCGGTTTTATCGCGATCTCGCGTTTGGCACCGGAGGTCTGCGCGGCGTGATCGGTGCGGGTACCAACCGGATGAATATATACACCGTGCGTCGTGCGACGCAGGGGCTTGCCGACTATCTTGCGGCGCATTATCCGAGCGCTTCGGTGGCGATCTCGTTTGATTCGCGCATCAAGTCGGATATGTTCGCTTTGGAAGCGGCCAAGACACTCGCGGCAAACGGCGTGAAAGCCTATCTGTTCGATACGCTTGAGCCGACGCCGGTGCTGTCCTTTGCTGTGCACGCGCTTAATTGTCAAGCGGGCATCATGGTGACGGCGAGCCACAACCCCGCCAAATATAACGGCTACAAATGCTACGGCGCCGACGGCTGCCAGATGACCGACAACGATGCAAATGCCGTGACCGACTGCATCGAGGCGCTGGATATTTTCCGCGACGTCAAGGTGATGGATGCGGAAGAAGCGAAAGCCAAAGGCTTGCTTGTTTCCATACCGGATACACTGTTGGAGGATTTCTATAAAAATGTGATGGCGCAGCAGGTCAACCCGGGCATCTGCAAAACGTCCGGCTTGTCCGTGATCTATACGCCTTTGAACGGTACCGGCAATATCCCGGTGCGGACGGTGCTTTCGCGCATCGGCGTCGAAAAGCTCGCCGTCGTCAAAGAGCAGGAGATGCCGGACGGCCGCTTTCCCACAACGCCCTACCCAAACCCGGAATTCCGGCAGGCGTTTGAACTCGCGATCGAAATGTCCAAATCCGATCCCGCCGATCTGCTGCTCGCGACCGATCCCGACTGTGATCGCGTCGGCATTGCCGTGCGGGAGAACGGGGAGTATACGCTGATGACCGGCAACGAGGTTGGTAGCTTGCTGCTCGATTATCTGCTGTCGCAGAAAGCGGCAAACGGCACGTTGCCCAAGAATCCGGTCGCGATCAAAACGATCGTGACGTCCGACCTGGCGGCGGCTGTCGCGAAATCTTACGGCTGCGAGATGCGGGAAGTGCTGACCGGCTTTAAGTATATCGGTGAGCAAATCGGTCTGCTTGAAAAAGACGGCGAGGCGGATCGGTACATCCTCGGTTTCGAGGAAAGCTATGGCTATCTCTCGGGCAGCTATGTGCGTGATAAGGACGCCGTGGTTGCCGCGATGCTGATCTGCGAGATGGCGGCCTATTATAAAGCGCAGGGCAAGGCCTTGACCGACGTGTTGAACGGCCTTTATGCCAAACACGGCGTCTATCGCCATGTGTTGCTCAACAAAGCCTTTGAAGGCGAGCAGGGCATGAACGCGATGAAGGGCATCATGACCGCGCTGCGCGAGAACGGCCCGACCGAGATCGCCGGGCTGAAGGTCGTGGGCTTTGCCGACTATTTGAACAGCGTCAAGATCGACAAAGCGACCGGCGCGACAACGCCGATCGACCTGCCGAAATCCGACGTGGTGGCCTTTGCTCTCGAAGGCAACGCCGGTGTGATCGTCCGTCCGTCCGGCACCGAGCCGAAGATCAAGGCCTATGTGACCGCGACCGGCGTCGATATGGCGGCGGCGTCCGCCAAAGCGGATGAATTGCTCGAAGCGGCGGGTGCGCTGCTGAGCTGATGTATAAAAAAGAGAAACAAGGAGGCGGTTATCATGAAGAAAACGGGTAAGCGGCTGCTGGCGCTTTTGCTTTGCCTCTGTCTGACGGCGGTTTTGGCTCCGTCCGTTAGCGCCGAAGGCGGAAGTGCGCTGCAAAACGGCAAGACGCTGCTGCTTTCGGAGGAACAAATCGCCACGCTGCGTGCGGGCGGTATGATCAGCACGACCACCGCCCCGACGGTACAGATGGAGAAAAGCAGCCTGCGCAAAGCGAACACGCTGCCGAGTAGCTTTGATCTGCGGGCAAAAGGTCTGGTGCGGGAAGTCAAGGATCAGGGAATCAGCGGTCCGTGCTGGGCGTTTGGCAATGTCACGGCGCTCGAGTCGGAGATGCTGCCGCTCGATCCGACCATCGATCTGTCCGAAAAGCACCTTGCATATTTTTCCTATGGCAGCAATACGACGCAGAATGCGTTTTCCTATTTGATGGGCGGCTTTACCGAAAACAGCCCCTATGATTGGGGCGGTTTTACGATTACGCCGGTGTATTCTCTTGCCAACTGGTACGGCCCCGCGACGGAAGAAAACTATCCCTATGGTATGTTTGATGCGCTGCCGAGCAGCGCCGCAACCGATGCCGTTGCCCATATGCAGCAGGCATATATGCTGCCGGTGATCGACAAGACGCAAAGCAGCAGCCAGATCGTTGCGCAGATGCAGGAGGTGACCCGGCAAGCAAAGCAGTTAATGATCGACAAACAATCGGCGCTTTCGGCGGGCTTCTATTCGTCCGGCACCAATGATTATAACGAGAATACGTATGCCTGGTATAACCTTTACGATTACGGCACCGATCACGGCGTCGCGGTCGTCGGGTGGGACGACAATTTCTCCAAGTCCAATTTCACACATGCGTCGATGGTGCCCGGCGACGGCGCCTGGCTGGTCAAAAACAGTTGGGGCCCCGAGTTTGGGGATAACGGCTATTTCTGGCTGTCCTATTACGATATGTCGCTGGTGCTGGAAGCTTGCTACGGGCTGGAAGAAACCGGCAACTATGATCATCTCTATAGCTATGACGAATTTCTCTATCCCGGTGCGATGATGTTTGACGATTCCAAATCGGCCACGATGGCGAATGTGTTCACGATGCAGCGCGCCGAGCGGCTGGAAGCGGTCTCGTTCTATACGAGTGATCAAAACACGCGCTACACAATCAACCTGTACAAAAACCCGACCAGTAGCCGCAACCCGCGCACAGGAACGCTGATTGGCACGTTGAGCGGCACGGAGAGCTATTGGGGCTATCACACCGTAAATCTCAGCTCGCCGGTACAGCTCAAAGCGGGGGACCGCGTGTCGGTGGTCGTGACGCTGAATAATCCAAATGAAGGGTATGTCGCATACGTCGAAATGTCACAGACGGATAATCCGTATAGCTTGACGCTCAGCAGCTCCGGCCAAAGTTTTCTCTATACAGATGATTATGGCTGGGAAGACCTTTACAACCAGTCGATCGATATGTATGACGGCAGCTACTTGAAATACGGCAACTTCCCGATCAAGCTGTTCACAAGCGACAGCCAGCATGTCCTCTTTTCCGAAACGGCGAATGAAGCGTCCCATACGCTGACGCTCACAAAGATCGGCAGCGGCACGATTTATTACACCACCGACGGCAGCAACCCGCAAACGGCGGGCGTCGCCTATTCGTCGCCGATTGCCGTGACGGCGGATATGACCGTCAAAGCTTGTGTCGGGCGCTCCGGCACAGTGCGGGAATGGCAGGCGTCGGTCATACAGCCGACCTTGATGTCGCTTTTGACAATCGACGGTGAAAACTATGAGTATTTGCCGGTCAATGAGTCAATGCAGATCGAAACCGACAGCGGTATGGTCACGCTGTCACCCATCGCGAACGGAGCGATCACCGTTGGAGGCCTGCCGGTCACCGGCGGACAAATTGCCATGCTTGCGGTGCCGTCAAAAGGCGTCAACACCGTGCCGATCACGGTTACACGCGGCGATGCGACAGTGACGTATACGCTGCGCCTGTCAAAGCCGAATGCAGGGGAGATGGGGGACGTGGATGGCGATGGTCATGTCACCAGTACCGACGCGCGTGTGCTGGTTCGCTGGGTGGTGTATCCCGATGGCGTGCCGCTTGAAGATTGGCAGCTGGCGCTTTGTGATCTGGACGGTGACGGCAAAGTGGATACCACCGACTGCCGCAAGCTTTTGAAGCTCATCATCGAAACGTAACATGCAAACCGCATATTGTTTGCAATCGGGATATGCCAAAGCACATCCCGATTGCTTTTTTGTGAAGAGTATGGTACAGTAAAAGAAGGAAGCAGATGCGACTATGCATGGAATGAAAAGGTACCATACGATGAAAAGAAAAATTTTGAAAAATCCGATCGCTTTTTTGCTCGCTTTGAGCATGTTGGCCACGGCGATGTCCTGCATAAGTGTGAGCACTCATGCATACGGTGAGGTCAAAACGTCTGCCCTGGGACTGATCGTCCACCGCATCCCTGCCAAGTACACCTATGAAAACATGGTCAGCGATATCAACACGTTGACAAAAACCTACGGCCAACAGATCAGGTGTACGGCACTGTGCAGTACGGCGGACGGAAGAACGGTATATGATCTGACCGTCGGGAACCTCGACTCGGGGAACGAGATCATCATGATCGGCGCCATGCATGCGCGGGAGTATATTACGACGCAGGTTGTGATGCGTCAGCTTTGCTCCTGCATCGATGCGGTCAACGGATACGGCGGGACTTATAAGGGCGTTTCGGTGAAGGAACTTCTGCAAAACACCGCCTTTCATTTTGTCCCTATGAGCAACCCGGACGGTGTCACCATCAGCCAGTTCGGCGCGGGCGGTTTGCGATCGGAACGGCTAAGAAACCGTGTGTCTTCCATGACGTACGATTTTGAACAATGGAAAGCCAACGCCAACGGTGTGGATCTCAATCGGAATTTCGACGCCGGATGGTACGAGTATACAGGCCCCGCGCATCCGTCCTCCGAACGATATAAAGGAACAGCGCCGGGAAGCGAGAGCGAGTCGGCGGCCTTGATACGGCTGACAGATCCTTCGAAGGTCAAAAGAACAATCAGCTATCACACCTGCGGTGCGCTAATCTATTGGTACTATAAGCAGACGGGGCAAGTGCTGAACAGTTCGCGTGCTTTTGCAAAGGCGATAGCCGATGAAACAGGCTATACACTGGATTCGGATTATACAGCCGTCGACGCAGCGGGCTATAAGGATTGGGCGGTCTACAAATTGGGGATCCCCAGCCTGACGATCGAGGTCGGCAACGAAATCAACTGGGAGGTGGGAAATCCGGTCCCCATCCGGTATTTTGACGCAATCTGGCAACGGAACCGGAACGTCCCCTTTGCAACGGCCTATCAATTATTGATTGAGCAAAAGCAGATCCCGGCGCCGCTGACGCAAAGCGATTTGTCGTTCGATTATACGGGTGTGTTCGATTTTGATTATTATATCAACCACTATCCCGATATCCGCAGCGCTTATGGCAGTGACAGGACGCGGGTACTCAAACATTTTCTGACAAACGGACTGAAAGAAGGGAGAGTCGCCTCTCCCGTTTTCTCGATCAAATACTATATGGAAAAATACCCGGACCTGCAGGCGGCGTTCGGCAACAACTATGCCAAGTACGCTCGGCACTTTGTCAAAAACGGGATGAAAGAAATGCGGCAGGGAAACGAAGCGTTTGATGTGTATTTTTATCGCTATTATTACAGTGACCTGCAGAATGTGTACGGCACCAACTGGAAAAGTTATTACCTGCATTATGTCAAGCACGGCTATGCCGAGCATCGTTACAGTTATATTGACCCCGCACCATATACGGCGGTGTTCAACATGAACGATTATGTTGAGAATAACCCCGACGTCTACAGCGTGTTCGGCAGCAACCAAAAGAAACTGTGGGTGCACTTTTTGAAACACGGGCTGCAGGAAGGACGCGAAGCCTCTCCGGCATTTTCCATCCGGTATTATAAGAATACCTATGCCGATTTGGCAAATACTTTCGGCACGCATTATAAGCGCTATATCGATCATTTTATCGGCAGCGGCGTTCGGGAAGGGCGGCAGTCATCGCCCATCTTTTCGGTGAAGATCTATCGAGCCAATTATGCCGATTTGCAGGAACTGTATGGCGATGATATGATCAAATACGCGGAACATTTTGTGAGCGAAGGCTATAAAGAGGGCAGGGAAGCGGTGAAACCTGTTTTCGAAAGCGATGAAAACCAGACGTTAGAATGAGATTCGGGCCAATGACCGCGCCGGGCATGGGGGACCTTGCGCGGCGCGGCGTTTCGCATTTTAACGGTTGCAACGGCAGAAAAACTATGCTATACTATAGATTGGGTTTATATGAGCAAAAGGGGGCTCTTCCTTATGAATAAAGCCGGTTATATTTTCCGGATCCTGCGCGGCGCGAGCTTCAGAAAACTGTTTGACGTCGTCAACCGGGCGCATGAAAAATCCGGCAAAAATCGGGCGTACCTGCTGTTTGATATCGCCCGCTGTGCGATTCGGTACGGCGCAGGGTATTATGATTATTTGATTTTTGCTTTTTGGGATATGAACCACAAGCAGCGTTCGACCTATGTGACACGAGTATGGAACAAAAAGCTGGTGACGCTGGTCAACGATCCGGCGTATACGCATGTCTTCGACAACAAAAATGAATTTTATGCCCGGTTCCGCGCGTACATCGGCCGGGAGTTTCTTGATATGACGACGGCGACCAAAGAGGAATTTGTCGCGTTTGCGTCCCGCTTTGATGTGCTGTTTGCCAAACCGCAGGTCGGCGAGAGCGGCAAAGGGATCGAAAAGCTCAAAACGGCCGATTTTGCATCGCTGGATGCGATGTACGACTATGTCAAGGAAAAGCATTTCGGCACGGTGGAACAGCAGCTCACCCAGCACGAAGCAATGAACACGCTGTATCCTCTCGCCATCAACTCCTTGCGTATCGTGACGCTGGTGGCGAACGGCGAGGCACATTGTGTGTATGCCGTTGTGAAGATGGGCAACGAAGGAAAATTCGTCGATAATCTTGAAAACAGCGGCCTTTGCTGTCCGCTCGACCAAGAGACGGGCGAGATCGTCGGCGTGGCGCATACATCGAGACTGGTCAATTTTGATACGCATCCCTATACCGGCGTCAAACTCATAGGGTATCGCGTGCCGTTTGTGCCGGAAGCGATCGCCCTTTGCAAAAAAGCGGCGATGGAGATCCCGCAGTTCCGGTTTATCGGATGGGACGTCTGCATCACGCCGGACGGCCCCGCCATCATCGAAGGCAACGATTATCCCGGTTACGATTTCTGGCAGCTGCCGGAGCATACGCCGGATAAGATCGGCCTGCTGCCGTATTATAAAAAGATGGTACCGGAGCTCGAAAAAGCCTGATAGGACACATACTTATTTTATTATAGAAAGGAAGTCTTGACACATGACAAAGATTGATATTTTCTCCGGGTTTCTCGGGGCGGGCAAAACGACGCTGATCAAAAAGCTGATCGCCGAGGCGTTTGCCGGGGAAAAACTGGTGCTCATCGAAAACGAATTCGGCGAGATCGCGATTGACGGCGGCTTTTTGCAGGACGCCGGTGTGGAGATCACCGAGATGAATTCCGGCTGCATTTGCTGCAGCCTGGTCGGCGACTTCGGCAAGGCGCTCAGAGAGGTACTTGAACGCTTTCATCCCGATCGCATTTTGATCGAACCGTCCGGTGTCGGCAAGCTCAGCGACGTGATTCGTGCGGTGCGCGATCTGCATATGGACGACGTGAGCCTCAACAGCTTTACCACCGTGGCCGACGCGGGCAAAGCGAAGATGTATATCAAGAATTTCGGCGAGTTTTATGACGATCAAATCAAAAGTGCCAACTGCATCGTGCTCAGCCGTACCGCCGGCATCGCACCGGAAAAACTGGAGACCTGCCTGTCGCTCCTGCGTGAGCGCAACGATCATGCGACCATCATCACCACGCCGTGGGAAGACTTGACCGGCGTGCAGATTCTGGAAGCGATGGAGCATAAGACCACGCTCGACTCGGAGCTGGAAGCGCTGGCGGAGGAACATCATCACCACCATCACCACGACCACGATGACGAGGATCATGACCATGAGGAACATGCTCATCATCACCACGATCATGATGAGCATGAGCATCACCATGGCCATGAGGAGCACGAGCACCATCATCATGATCACGACGAACATGAGCACCATCACGAATACGACGAACACGGCGTGTGCAGCTGCGGTCATCACCACGATCATGATCACGATCATCACCATCATCATGCGGACGAGGTGTTCGGCAGCTTCGGGCTTGAAACCGCCAAGCAGTATACCAAAGAACAAATCGAAACGATTCTGGCCGCTTTGAATGACGAAGCGACCTATGGCGTCGTGCTGCGTGCCAAAGGTATCGTGGCCGGCAAAAACGGCGAGTGGATCCATTTCGATTATGTGCCGGGCGAAAGCGACGTGCGCGAGGGTTCAGCCATCGTGACCGGGCGGTTGTGCGTGATCGGGTCCAAGCTCAATGAGGACGCGCTGCGGGCGCTGTTTGCCGAATAAGGAGTATATGTGTTATGGTTGCCAATGATCTTCCTGTGTATCTGTTTACCGGTTTTTTGGAATCCGGCAAGACGCGGTTTATCGACGAAACGCTGGCCGATGAGCGGTTCAACAAAGGCGAGCGGACGCTTGTCCTGCTTTGCGAAGAAGGGGAGGAGGAACTGGATCCTTCCCGCCCGTATATGAAGCATGTGACCGTCGAAATGATCGATGACATCGAACAGCTGTCGGCGGAAGCCTGCCGCCGACTGTTCAAAAAGTATCGCCCCGAGCGGGTGCTGATCGAATACAACGGCATGTGGCAGCTGCAAACGCTGTTTGAACATCTGCCTCAAAACTGGATTGTGTGCCAGGACTTTTTGTTTGTCGAAGCGCCGACCTTCCTTGCCTACAATGCCAATATGCGCAGTTTGGTAGTGGACAAACTTGGCAACGCCGATCTGGTGGTATTCAATCGCTTTGATGATGCACGCGACAGCAAAGAAGAGTTCCATAAGATCGTCCGCGGCAGCAGCCGCCGGGCGGACATCGCCTATGAATATGCGGACGGGCATGTGGAATACGATGATATTGTCGATCCGCTCCCGTTTGATGTGGAGGCGCCGTCCTTCACCGTCAAGGATGAGGATTATGCAATCTGGTATCGCGACGTATCCGAAGACCCGGATAAGTATGCAGGCAAAACGATCACGATCAAGGCGGTTGCCGCGCTGGATCGCAGTTTCCCCGCACGCACGTTTGCACTTGGACGTCATGTGATGACCTGTTGCGTGGAGGATATTCAGTTTGCCAGCTTTTTGGCGGAGTGTGACACCATGCCGCAGAACCACGCCTGGTATATGGTGACGTTTGATGTGGAAGTGCGGTTCCATCCGCTGTATGAACGCCGCGGTCCTGTTTTGAAAGTAAAATCTCTTTCACCGGCTGCGCCTCCCGAACAAGAGGTAGCCACCTTCTTTTGATGAAAGGATGAGGGCATGAAGCGAAAAAAGCGATGGCCAAAATGGGTGGTGCTGACGCTTGCCGTGTTGCTGATCGGCTATACAGCAGCAGTGCTGATAATATCGTATGAGCAAAATCAAACAATTGTCCTAACCGAATATCAGATCGAGAATTCAAAAATTCCCGCATCCTTTGACGGCCGCCGTATCGTGCAACTCTCGGATCTTCATGCAAAAGACTGGGGCGATCAACTGGTTGAAAAGGTGATTGAAGCGGCGCCCGATATCATCGTAATCACCGGAGATTGGATCGATTGCTATCATGACAATATTGCTCCGGCGCAGGCGTATTTGCCCCGGCTTGCGGCCGTTGCACCGATCTATTATGTCGCTGGAAATCATGAGGCCTATTCAAAACGCGCGCGTGATCTGTATGATACACTGCAGAGCGCTGGTGTGACTGTTTTGGAGAATAAGGCGGTGCCGTGGACCATCGGAGCAGAATCGGTCAACTTGATCGGCATTTTCGATCCGGAATTCAGCACGCATATTTTTCGGGATTTGCCGCCGCTTGTCAAAGAGGAGCAATATAATATTCTTTTATATCATCGTCCGGAAAAGATCAGCGAGTGTGCGCAGTACGGCGCGGATCTGGTAATTGCCGGACATGCGCACGGCGGACAGATCTGCTTTCCGCTCTTTGGCGCGTTGTACGCACCCAATCAGGGGCTATTTCCCACCTATGTCAAAGGGGTATATCACGAAGGTCAAATGGATGAAGTGGTCAGCGTAGGACTCGGCGAGAGCGGCAGCTTTCCGCTACGGCTGCTCGATCCGCCCGAGATCGTGACCATCGTGCTAAAAACCGAATCCTGATAAAAAATGCTTCCGGATCAATGGGTCCGGAAGCATTTTTAAGTGACCGATTAAATGGAAATTTCCTGTGCCATTTCGTAAAGATCACGGTCAAACGGCTTTTTCATGGCGAGCGCCGACTCGATATCATAATCGAGGATTCGGTCGCTTTGAATGGTCACGACGCGGTTGCTCTTTCCTTCGAGCAGCAGACGAACCGCATGATTGCCCATCTGACTTGCCAGTACGCGATCACGCAGGGTGGGCGAGCCGCCGCGCTGCACATGACCGAGAATGGTCGCCCGGGATTCGATGCCGGTGCGCTTTTCGATATCGCGTGCGATGTCAAGAACACCGCCGACGCCTTCCGCCACAATGATGATGAAGTGTTTTTTGTGGGTTTTGGCGGTGGCTTCGATGCGGCCGATGATATCTCGATCAAAATCGAATTCGATCTCGGGCACGATGATGCTGGTCGCACCGCAGGCGATGCCCACGTTGAGCGCGAGATACCCTGCGTGCCGACCCATGACTTCCACGACGCTGTAGCGGTCATGCGACTGCGCGGTATCGCGCAGTTTGTCGATCATTTCCATACAGGTGTTGAGCGCCGTGTCGTAGCCTATGGTATGCTCACAGCAGGAAATATCGTTGTCGATGGTGCCGGGGATGCCAATGCAGGGGAGCCCTCTGCGCGTTAAATCCTGTGCACCGCGGAAGGTACCGTCGCCGCCGATCACAACAACGCCGTCGATGCCGCGGGCACGGCAATTGGCGATCGCTTTCTGCATGCCTTCCTCCGAATGGAACTCGGGGCTGCGAGCGGTATACAGCATTGTGCCGCCGCGGTGGATGATATCCGACACCGAGCGCAGATTCATTTCGACCATGTCGTCGTGGATCAGACCGTTATAGCCGCGATAAACGCCGTAGACTTCCAACCCGCGGTTGATCGCCGTGCGTACGACGGCGCGAACAGCCGCGTTCATACCGGGGGCGTCACCGCCGCTGGTCAATACGGCAATGCGTTTGACAGACATTGCAAAACAACTCCTTTTATCCTGGATCCGACCGTGTCAAATGAGCACGGAAGCGAAACGTAGCAGATGAAAAACGGCGAAAGGATCGAACTGCGATACGCCGCTATCTTATATTATACTACAGTCCCCCTGCGATTGGCAAGCAGTTTTTTCAGCTTTTTCGGATTTTTCTGACATTTCTTGCATAAAAAAGGCTTTTCAAGGCGGGAAGAATATGGTATGATATATATAATAAGCATATATCATAAAAAGGAGACGTGTATGAAAACCGTCACGATCGGTCCAAACGACGCCGGACAGCGCCTGGATAAATATCTTGGAAAGACATTTTCGCAGCTTCCGCCGTCGCTCATGTACAAAGCGATCCGCAAAAAAGATATCAAACGAAACGGCAAACGGATCGACGCGTCCGATCGACTGGAAGAAGGGGATGTCCTGACCATCTATCTTCCCGATGACGTACTGATGAGCGCGCCTCCCGCTTATGAATTTGCGAGCGCCGGTAAATCGCTGGACATTGTGTATGAAGATGAGAATATCTGTTTGCTCAACAAACCGGTCGGGCTGCTTGTGCATCCGGACGATCGCGAGTTTCGCGATACGCTGATCTTTCGCTTTCAGCGGTATCTGTATGAAAAAGGGGAATATGATCCCGAAAGCGAGGCCAGCTTCACCCCGGCGCTCGTCAACCGCATCGACCGCAATACAAGCGGTATCGTGATCGCGGCCAAAACGGCGGCCGCGCTGCGCATATTGAACGACAAATTGAAGCGGCGCGAGATCGAAAAGCATTATTTGTGCCTGGTGTATGGAAAAATGCCAAAGGAGAGCGAGTTGCTCGAAGGATATCTCGATAAAGACGAAGAGAAAAACCGCGTATATATTTCCGATCGCGCAGGAGATGGGCGGCGCATCGCCACCCGGTATACCGTGCTTGGCTATCAAAACGGCGTGTCGCTGCTCGATATCGACTTGCTCACCGGCCGGACGCACCAGATCCGCGCGCATCTCGCGTCGATCGGTCACCCGCTTGTCGGGGATGGGAAATACGGCAAAAACGAGCAGAACAAACAGTACGGCATCACCAAACAGGCGCTTTGCTCCTATCGCCTCCGCTTCGCGTTTGAAACGGATGCAGGGGAATTGCAATATTTAGACGGTCAAGATTTTCAATTATCATCCGTCTGGTTTGCTGACGCATTTCGGCGTGGGGAGATCAAACGGAAGACAGGAGACGACAAATGAACCAGACGTACAGCGTCACCTTGACGCAGATCATCAACGAATGCAATTTGGAGTTGCTGTATTCGCCGCGCAGCACCGACGAAGTCATCATCCATACGGCGGATATCAACCGCCCCGGCATGGCTTTCAACGGCTTTTATGAATTCTTTGATCCCGATCGGCTGCAGATCATCGGCAACGGTGAACAGAGCTTTCTTTACACCCTGTCGCAGGATTTGCGGGAGCAGCGCCTTAGGGACTTTCTGTCCTATTCGCCGGTCGCGGTCGTGATTGCGCGCAGTCTGGATATCCCGGAGCTGGAAGTACTGTGCAAGGAATACGAAGTGCCGCTTGTGCGTTCGGCAGATGCCACCTCAGCATTTATGGCGCAGCTCATCGCGTTTTTGAACGTGGAGCTGGCGCCCCGCATCACGCGTCACGGCGTGTTGGTGGAAGTGTACGGCGAAGGCGTGCTGCTGCTCGGCGACAGCGGCGTCGGCAAAAGCGAAACGGCGGTGGAGCTGGTCAAGCGCGGCCATCGTCTGATCGCGGACGACGCGGTGGAGATCCGCCGGGTGTCCGCCAAAACGCTGGTCGGTTCCGCCCCCGCCAACATCCGCCACTTCATCGAACTGCGCGGTATCGGCATCGTCAACGTACGCCGCATCTTCGGTATGGGCGCGGTCAAGCTGACCGAGAAGATCGACATGGCGATCGAAATGGAGCCGTGGGACGTCAACAAAGTATACGACCGTATGGGGCTTGAAACGCATACCATGGACATTCTCGGCATTCAGGTGCCGCAAATGACCATTCCCGTCAAGCCCGGTCGGAACCTTGCCATCATCATCGAGATCGCGGCGATGAACAACCGCCAAAAGAAGATGGGCTACAACGCGGCGGAGGAATTGATGCACAAACTCGGCATGGGCGACCAAGCCCCTGTAGACCCTGCCGTTCAGGAAGAGTGGCATAAGTTTTAATACGGAGGATACATATAGCTATGGTGCGCATCGGTATCGATCTCGGCGGCACATCCATCAAAGCGGCCGTCGTGAATGAACAATATGAAATCGTTGCGTCGGGCACCCGCCCGACCGCGATGCCGCGCCCGAATGCGGCGATCCTCGACGATATGGCCGGCTTGGCACGCGATGTGCTGCAGCAATCCGGCTATACGATGGAGGATGTCGAGCTGGTGGGCGTCGGGTCGCCCGGCACCTGCGAGTGGAAAACCGGCATGGTGGAATATGCCTGCAATCTCGATTTTGACAACCTGCCGCTTGGCCCCGAGATGGAGAAGCGACTCGGCAAAAAGGTGCTCATCGAAAACGACGCCAACGCCGCTGCGTTCGGGGAATATCTGGCGGGAGCCGCCAAAGGCTGCAAGAGCGTCGTGTGTGTCACCATCGGCACCGGTATCGGCAGCGGCATTTTATTTGACGGCAAGATCTACACCGGCTGCAACTATGCGGGCGCGGAGCTCGGACACATTGTCATCGAAAAAGACGGTCTTCCCTGCAACTGCGGACGGCGCGGCTGTTTTGAACAGTATGCATCCGCGACGGCGTTGATTCGCCGCACCGAAGCGGCGATGAAAAAGCGCCCCGACAGCCTGCTTTCGCGCTTTGCCAAAGACGGTGTGGACGGCCGCACCTCCTTCCTTGCCAACGAAGCGGGCGACCCCGTCGCGGGCGAGCTCATCGCGCAGTATCTGCGATATCTCACCTGCGGCTTGACCAACATCATCAACATTTTCCAGCCGGAGCTGCTTTGCATCGGCGGCGGCGTCTCGAACGAAGGCGAGATCCTGCTTTCTCCTTTGCGCCTGTTCATCGCCGAACAGCGCTACAGCAAATACAGCATCCGACAAACGCGGCTTTGCGTTGCCAAACTCGGCAATCGCGCGGGTATGATAGGCGCGGCATTCCTAGACCGTGCCCGTCTCGGCGGCTGATTTTCCGCCCCGCGGCGTTTTGAAAGCCTTGAAATACCGGTTGTATGTCGGCGGCTTTCAGCCTTGCGGGGGCGAAAAATCCGCACGCCGCGCTTTATGAAGCTGATTTTCCGCCTCAGCGGCGTTTTGAAAGCCTTGAAATACCGGTTGTATGCTAGTTATAAAGGATGATGATTTATGTTTGATATTGCGGGCGAAAAATTGAAGGTGATTTCAAAACTTGTTTTCGGGATCGGCGTCTTGCTCTCGGTTGTCAGCGGTATTGTTGACATGATTGCCCTTTGGCAGTGGTCGGCAATCGGCGCATTTTTTATCGGCCTTCTCATTATAACGCTGGGCATTTTCGGCGCGTGGGTCACAGGATTGGCTTTGCATGCGATCGGTATTGCTGCTGTGAGCGCCGAAAGATCGGAGAATATGATTCGGTCTCTTGCAAAAACGGATGACAGAGAAATAGGTGCAACATTTCAGAATGCGCCGTTGACAAAGCATCAATTTCGATGCGACCGATGCGGCAGTATGATTTCATCGTTTCCTTGCATCGTGTGTGCGTCTAAAAAACAAGACGTAGCGCCGCCTATAAGGGTGGATGAAAAAACGATCAAGTGCCCGTCCTGTGGTTTTACACAACTTGCTTCCAGAAAAAAGTGTTGGAGATGCGGTATGGCTTTCAGCGAGGAAGAGACTGTGGAAACCGATTAATCAGTAAAAAGGAGTTTACCTCATGTTCTCGTGGCGTTCCATTTTGCAAAAGCACGACTTTGAGCAGAAGATTGATGTCGCGTTTGACGTGCCGATGAAGGCACTGACCACCTTCAAGATCGGCGGCGCGGCGGACGCGGTCGTGACCGTGCACGATCCGTCCGCGTTTGACGAGCTTCTCCGGATTCTGGCGATCGACAACACCCCGTTTTATTTTATCGGCGGTGGGTCGAATCTGCTGGTGTCCGATGAAGGCCTGCGCGGCGCGGTCGTGCGACTTTCGAGCAAAACGGCCGGCGTGACGCGACTGGACGAGATGACGCTGCAAGCGGACGGCGGCCTGCCGCTGCCGAAGCTGTCGCGGGAAGCGCAGCAGTTGGGGCTTGCGGGCCTTGCCTTTGCCTGCGGTATCCCCGGTACGGTGGGCGGCGGCGTGTATATGAATGCCGGGGCTTACGGCGGCGAGATCAAAGACGTGCTCAAAGAAGCAACGGTGTTTTGGCCGGATCAAGGAGTCAAAACGATGTCAGCCGACGAGCTGGCGCTGTCGTATCGCCACAGCAGCTTGATGAAGACGGGCGGCATCGTGCTGTCTGCCACTTTTATATTGAAACCGGGGGACAGCGACGCGATCGGCGCGGAAATGACCGATCTCTTACAGCGCCGACGCGACAAGCAGCCGCTGGAGTTTCCGTCGGCGGGCAGCTTTTTCAAACGCCCGGAAGGCTATTTTGCCGGCAAATTGATCGACGACTGCGGCCTGCGCGGCTATCGCGTCGGCGACGCGCAGGTCAGCGAAAAGCATGCGGGCTTTGTCATCAACCGGGGCGAGGCCACCTGTGAGCAGGTTAAACAGCTCGAACAGGACGTGCGCACCCGGGTATATGAAACATTTGGTGTGACCATGCAGCCGGAGGTACGGCTGCTCGGTGACCATTGGCTGCCTTGAGCAGCAACCTATGAAGCAAAAGGAGGGGGCATGGTGTCATTTTCCGGAGACGTCAAAAAAGAGATGGCTGCCGTGCGCCCGCCGCGCGGCTGCTGCCGCCACGCGTTTGCCTATGGCTTTTTGGAGAGCGCACACGCCTTTTCGGAGCAGGAGATCTCCATCCGCACCGAACATGCGGCAGTCGCCGGAGCCTATGCCGCGCTGCTTGACACACAATGTGAAGGCGTGACCTATATCGAACAGACTCTGCCGCGTAAAACGGGCGTCTATCATGTGGTGTCTGTCCCTGATGCAGGGGACAGACAAACCATCCTCGCCGCATTCGGGCACAGCGGCGGCGATACGGCGCGCCGCCTCAATCTGGCAAATTTTGAGTGTGAGACCTGTGCAGCGGGGTATCTGCGCGGCGCGTTTCTCGCCTGCGGCGCAATCACCGACCCCGAAACGGACTATCACCTGGAACTCACGTTTTCCGGACGGATGCTCAGTCTGGACGTGCTCAAGCTGATCCAAAGCATCGGGTTTTCAAAAATCAAGCACATCGTGCGCAAAGGCGTCAATGTGCTATATCTGAAAGACGGCGAGCAGATCGCCGATTTTCTCGCGTTTTGCGGCGCGCAGCTCGGTGCGCTGACGCTGCATCAATCGATGATGGTCAAGGAGATCCGCAATCGCACCAACCGCCAGGTCAACTGTGAAAGCGCCAACATTGATAAGGTGATCGCCGCCGCTACCGAACAGGTGCGCGCGATCGACAAGATCGAGCGCACGATCGGGCTGTCTCAGCTGCCGCCTGACCTTGCGGAGATTGCGCGGCTGCGGCGGGACAATCCGGAATGTTCGCTGCGGGAGCTCGGCGCGATGATGCAGCCGCCTTTGTCCCGATCGGGCGTCAATCATCGTCTGCAGCGGATCGTCGCTTATGCGGACGAGCTGGCATAACACTTGGAAAGGAGTGCCGCCGGATGGCGTTTGTACATTTGCATGTTCACAGCGAATACAGCCTTCTCGACGGCGCTTGCCGCATCGGGGAGTTGATCGATCGTGTCCGGTCGCTCGGACAAACGGCGGTGGCACTGACTGACCACGGCGTGATGTACGGTGCGGTCGATTTTTATAAAGCCGCCAAAGCGGCGGGGATCAAACCCATCATTGGGTGCGAAGTGTATGTCGCAGCTCGGAGCCGCTTTGATAAACAGCACGGCGTCGATAATGAGCATCATCATTTGGTGCTGCTGTGCGAGAATGAAACCGGCTATCAAAATCTCATTGCGATGGTGTCCCGTGCCTTTACCGAAGGGTTTTACGGCAAACCCCGTGTCGATAAAGAGCTGCTGCGTCAGCATCATGAAGGGCTGATCGCGCTGTCTGCCTGCCTGGCCGGGGAGATTCCGCGTGCACTCACCGCCGGGGATTATGACAAAGCCAAAGCCGCGGCCGCCGAGTATGCGTCCATATTCGGCGACGGGAATTTCTATATCGAGCTGCAGGATCACGGCTTGGCCGAGCAAAAGCAGGTCACGCCGGGACTCTTGCGCATCGCAAACGAGCTGTCGCTGCCGCTTGTCTGCACCAACGATGCGCACTATCCCGCCAAAGAAGACGCCGAAGTGCAGCGTGTGCTGCTTTGCATCCAAACGGCCACCACGCTTGACCAGCCGTCGTCGATGGCATTCCCGAACGATGAGTTCTATCTCAAATCGGAAGAGGAAATGCGGTCTCTCTTTCCGAACGTGCCTTCCGCGTTTGACAATACGGCGGCGATCGCCGAGCGCTGTCAATTCGAGTTCACGTTCGGCCAAACCAAACTGCCCGCTTTTGACGCGCCCGGCGGGGACAGCGTCGCCTATTTCCGCCGCTTGTGTCGCGACGGCCTGCGGAAAAAATACGGCGAGCATCCGAGCGAGGAAGCCGTGAAACGGCTGGAATATGAAATGGATATGATCGAGCGGATGGGGTATGTCAACTATTATCTCATCGTGCGCGATTATGTGGTGTATGCGAAAACGCACGACATCCCGGTCGGCCCCGGCAGAGGGTCGGGTGCGGGGAGTCTGTGTGCCTATTGTGTGGATATCACGGGCATTGACCCTTTGAAATATGATCTTCTCTTTGAACGGTTTCTCAACCCCGAACGCGTCAGCATGCCGGATTTCGACGTCGATTTCTGCAACGAGAAACGTCAACAGGTTATCGACTATGTCGTGGACAAGTACGGCGCCGATCATGTGGCGCAGATCGTGACCTTCGGCACCATGGCGGCGCGCGCCGCCGTGCGGGACGTGGCTCGCGTACTCGATCTGCCGTATGCGGTCGGGGACAAAGTGGCAAAAGCCATCCCGTGGGAACTCAACATGACGCTGGATAAAGCGCTCTCCGCTTCCAAACCGCTGAGAGAGATGTGCGACAGCGACAGCACGGTCAAGCGGCTGATCAATCTTGCCAAAAAGGTGGAGGGTATGCCGCGCCACGCGTCTACCCATGCGGCGGGCGTGGTGATCACCGCCGAACCGGCCGAGCATTATGTGCCGCTGTGCGTCAACGGCGACGCCGTCGCGACACAGTTTACGATGACGACGCTCGAAGAACTCGGGTTGCTCAAAATGGATTTTCTCGGGCTGCGCAACCTCACCATCATCGACCACACCGAAAAAATGGTGCAGCAGCGGGATCCGGCCTTTTCGATCGAGAAAATTGATACGGAATATCCGCCGGTTTATCACATGTTTTCGGCGGGGGACACCGAAGGCGTGTTCCAATTTGAATCGGCCGGGATGAAACGGGTGCTGCAGCGCCTTCGTCCCGATCATTTTGAGGATTTGATCGCGGTTATCTCGCTCTATCGCCCCGGCCCGATGGCCTCCATCCCGCGGTATATTGACAACCGCCATCATCCGGAGCGGGTGCGGTATGCACATCCGCTCCTGGAACCGATCCTCAAAGTGACCTATGGCTGCATCGTCTATCAGGAACAGGTCATGCAGGTACTGCAGGCTCTTGCCGGGTATTCGCTCGGCCGCGCCGACGTGGTGCGCCGCGCCATGTCCAAGAAAAAGCACGACGTGATGGCCAAAGAGCGGGAAATCTTCATCCATGGTCTCACCCGAGAGGATGGCACGGTGGAGGTGGACGGCTGCATCCGCCGCGGGATCCCCGAAGCGACCGCGAGCGCCGTCTTTGACGAGATGGCCTCTTTTGCATCGTATGCGTTCAACAAATCTCATGCCGCCGCTTATGCGCTGGTATCCTATCAAACAGCCTATTTGAAATGCTGCTATCCGAAAGAGTATATGGCGGCACTGCTGTCGTCGGTCGCAGGCGGCGGAAAAGTGGTGGAATATATCGCCGAGAGCGAGCGGATGGGCATCCGGCTGCTGCCGCCGTCCGTCAATCACAGCGGCGTGGATTTTGTGCCGGAAGAACAAGGCATCCGCTTTGGCTTGCTGTCAATCAAAAACGTTGGCGTGACCATGGTCGCGTCGCTTGTGCGCGAGCGGGAGGAACACGGCCCATTTTCATCCTTCCCTGATTTTTGCCGCCGCATGAGCGGCTATCGCGACTGCAACCGCCGGGCGATCGAGAGTTTGGTGCAAGCGGGGGCGCTCGATGGCCTCGGCGCCAACCGGCGGCAGATGCTCGACCATCTGCCGGTACTGCTCGAACGCTTTGACGATCAAAATCGCCGCAATGTTGAAGGGCAGCTCGGCTTTTTCGATGACCCATCCTTCGGCGGCGAGCCGGAGGACGAGCTGCCTCCCGCTGAAGATTTTTCGTTTGATGAAAAGCTGGCGATGGAAAAAGAGATCACCGGCCTCTATCTGTCCGGCCATCCGCTTGAACCCTATAAAGCGATGGCAAAATCGCTTGGCGTTACGCCGATCCGCGAACTGCTCATGCTGGCGGAAGAGGACGCCGAGCGAGCCGACGGCAAACAGGTGGCGCTCTTTGGCATGCTCGAAGATTTGCGCACCAAACAAACTAAGAGCGGCGGGCAAATGGCATACGGTGTGCTTGAGGATATGACCGCCGAGATCGAGCTGGTCTTTTTCCAAAAAGCGCTTGCCCATGCCTCGTTTATCGCGAGTGGCAAGGTAGTGTCGCTCAAAGGACGACTCAGCCTTCGCGAGGATCAGCCGCCGTCGGTGATCGTGGAAACAGTGGCCGAAGTGCCCCGCCCGACCGGAACGCCCCATAGTGACAAATACGGGCTGTATCTGCGACTAACAAGGGAGGCCGATCCGCGGTGGGAGGCAGTCAAGCGCTTGCTTGCTTCATCTAAAGGTGATCGGCCCGTTCTGGCGCGGCTTTCGGATAGCGGCAAAATGGTGCGGCTGTCGTCCTGTTTCGTGGCAGCGGATGAAACGCTGCTGCGATCTTTGAAAGACCTGCTCGGCGACGAGAATGTCGCGGTGCTGGATTGATAAACTGTTTTGAAAGGATGTTGTGAATATGATCAGCCGGGAACGTGTGTTGGAGATTTTCAAACAGGCCGGAGTATTGCTCGAAGGGCATTTTCTATTGACGTCCGGTCGCCATTCCAACAAGTATCTGCAGTGTGCGAAAATCTTTCGCCACACGAAATACAGCGAGGAGCTGTGCGCGGCGCTGGCCGATCATTTTCGCGATGACGGCGTCGACGTGGTGATCGGTCCCGCAATGGGTGCGGTACAGATGGCCTATGAAGTCAGCCGCTCGCTCGAATGCGAAAACTTCTTTGCCGAGCGGGAGGATGGTAAAATGGCGCTTCGCCGCGGCTTTGAAGTGCAGCCCGGTCAAAAGGTGCTGCTTGTTGAAGATGTGATCACCACGGGTGGCTCGGTTCGCGAGGTGATGGATCTGGTCTATGCTGCGGGCGGCGTGGTGGTCGGCGTCGGATCGATCGTAGATCGCACCGGCGGTAAGATCAATTTCGGCGTGCCGTTCCGCCCGGTCATTTCACTCGATGTCGAGTCGTGGGAAGCCGCTGATTGTCCGCTTTGTAAAACCGGTGCTCCGGCACCATATAAGCCGGGAAGCCGTAAATAAGAATAAGGAGAGAGAAATATCATGCTGAACATCAAAAAAGAACAACAGGGTGAAGCCGCGATCGTATCGCTGGAGGGCCATTTGGACACCAACACCGCACGGGAGCTGGAGGAGGAATTAAAGGATGTCCTGCTTCAAACCACGTCGCTGACATTGGATTTTGAAAAACTCGAATACGTTTCGTCAGCCGGACTCCGCGTGCTGCTTTCCGCACATAAGATTATGAGCGGAAAAGGCGAGATGAAGCTTGTTCATGTCAGCGAGGCTGTTATGGAGATTTTTGATATCACCGGATTCTCGGATGTCTTAAATATCGAATAACGGGCACAACTTTTTGCGTGGAGTTTTGAAGAACGAAAGGGTGCGAATGAAAATGAGTAACGAAACCATCACGATCCGCTTGAACGGGCGGATCGATTCAGGTAATGCGGCAGCTGTGGAGCAGGATATCCTGTCGCAATTGGAAGGAGTTCAGGCGTCGGCGATTGTGCTGGATGCAGCGAATCTCGAATATATCTCCAGCGCGGGACTTCGCGTGATCCTGCGTGTGAAAAAAAGTATATCGGATTTGAAGATCATCAACGTCTGTTCCGAAGTGTATGAGATTCTGGACATGACCGGTTTCACCGAGATGATGACGGTCGAGAAGGCCTATCGCGTTGTTTCGATCGAGGGATGCGAAGAGATCGGGCGCGGCGCCAACGGCACGATCTATCGCATCGATCAGGATAACGTGGTCAAGGTCTATAACAACGCGGACGCACTGGAAGATATCCAGCACGAGCGGGAAGTGGCAAAGCTCGCGTTGATTCTCGGCATCCCGACCGCCATTTCCTATGACGTGGTCAAGGTCGGAGAGAGTTACGGCTCTGTGTTTGAGCTGCTCAACGCCAGCTCGTTCTCTAAAATTCTGGCGACCGAACCGGACAAAATGGACTGGTGCGTCGAAGAATATGTGAAGATGCTCAAGAAGATCCACAGTACCGTGGTGCCGGAAGGGAAATTGCCGGATATGAAAGAAACGGTGCTTGATTGGGCGACTTTTATGCAGGATCATCTGCCGGAAGCGGCCGGCAAAAAGCTGATGGCGATGGTGGAAGCGGTGCCGCACGACGATCACATGATCCACGGCGATTATCACACAAAAAACGTGGAACTGCAAAACGACGAAGTGCTGCTCATCGATATGGATACGCTGTCGGTCGGCCACCCGATCTTTGAGCTGGCATCCATCTACAACGCCTTTGTCGGCTATTCGGAACTGGATCACAGCATCATCCAGCATTTCCAAGGCTTCAGCTTTGAAACCGGCATGACGTTTTGGCATAAATCGCTGGCGGCGTATCTTGGTACCGACAACGAGCGGAAGATCCGGGAAGTGGAAGACAAAGCCCGCATCATTGGGTATACCCGCATGATCCGCCGCTCCATCCGCCGCAAGGGGCTGGAGACCGAGGAAGGCCGTGCCGAAATCGCCTATTGGACAAAGGAATTGCTTGAACTGCTCGATACCGTCGATACGTTGCTTTTCAACATCAATGAACTGGAGTTGGACGCTGTGGCGGACAATTTGCAGGAAGTGCAGGACTTTATAGATGAGCATTTGACTGCCGCCGACTGTCCGTTAAAAGCGAAGATGCAGATCGGCGTGGCGGTGGAAGAGATTTTTGTCAATATTACTCACTATGCCTATAGTCCAAAAATCGGCAAAGCGACCATCCGTGTCGAAGTTTCGGAGGATCCGGTTTCCGTGTCGATCACTTTCCTCGATCGCGGCGTGCCTTATGATCCGCTTGCGAAGGCCGATCCCGATGTCACGTTGTCCGCGGAAGAGCGGCAGATCGGCGGGCTTGGAATCTTTATGACGAAAAAGCTGATGGACGACGTGGTATACGAGTATAAAGATGGACAAAACATCCTGATTCTCAAAAAGAATCTGTAAGGAGTCGGATATGATCTCAGGCATTACCAAACTGGATTTGCATATGCATACGTCCGTGTCCGATGGAACCGATATGCCGGAAGCCGTGCCGGCGCTTGTCAAAGCGACAGGGCTGGACCTGTTTGCCGTGACCGATCACGACTCGATCAGCGCCTGCGCCCGCATCCGGAAAGCCCGCACGCCGGAGGATCCGCTGTTTCTGCCGGGGGTGGAGTTTTCCTGTAAAGACGAGAATGGGAAATATCATATCTTAGGCTACGGCTTTGATCCCGATGCCGAGCCGATCCGCCGCGTGCTGGAAAAGGGACATGCGTTTCGTCTCAATAAAGTGAAGAAGCGGCTGGAATTTTTGGAGACCGCGTTCGGCTTTTCGTTTTCGCCGGAGGATCTCCGGACGTTGTATGCGATCGAGTGCCCCGGCAAACCGCACATCGGCAATTTGATGGTGAAGTACGGCTATGCCACCACCAAAGAGGACGCTATCGAGCACTATATCGATCAAATCCGCTTTAAAAGCGAGTATATTCGCCCGGAGGAGGCGATCGAAGGTATCCTCGGCGGCGGTGGGATTCCTGTGCTGGCGCATCCGGTCTATGGCGATGGCGGCGATATGATCCTCGGAAGCGAATTGGAAGAGCGCGTCGATCGATTGACGTCGTACGGACTACAGGGGTTGGAAGCCTATTATTCCGGCTTTACACCGAAGATGTGTCAGGAGGTCCTGCGACTTGCCGGAAAGCAGGATTTGTATGTGACGGCAGGCAGCGACTATCACGGCGCAAACAAGATGGTGATGCTGGGCGATACCGGCTTGCCGAGCGCACAAGACGATGAGTCTTTGCAGCGCTTTTTGGCAGATGTCCGCATCGGGTGATGAGGTTTTT
>JAFTBJ010000177.1 GCA_017455295.1 Clostridia bacterium | reverse complement strand
TATACCCGCTGGAACCGGCATATGAAATGTATGGCAGAAAAACGTCTTACGAAGCGTTTATCTGTCGTATGGAGAGGGCAGCGAGAGCGTTCACGGCGTATGGGATCGGGGAAGGGGACAGCGTGACGATCTGTATGCCAAACTGTCCGCAGGCGCTCGACGCATTCTATGCGCTCAATCGCATCGGCGCCGTTGCCAATATGATTCATCCGCAGTCGGCGCAAAGCGAGATCTCGTTCTACCTCACTGTTTCAAATAGCAAAATGATACTGACGCTTGATCTATTTTATGAAACGGTAGAAAAAGCGCTTTTGGAAGTTCCGCAGCCGGTGACGGTGCTGGTTGCCCGCATGCAGGATGAGCTGCCGGCACATCTGGCTGCGCTCTATCTACTCAAAAAAGGAAAGAGTTATCTTCGTTTTCCAAATACCGACCATGCACAGTTGTGGTCGTCGTTTATAAAAAAGGCAGGCAATACGCCGCTGCCGTCTTCGCATTATGAAGAAGACCGCACTGCTGTGATTTTATATAGCGGCGGCACCAGCGGCAAGCCAAAAGGGATCTGCCTGACTGACCGCAATTTCAACGCTTGTGCCTTGCAGGCACGGGAAGCCATCGACGAGGAATTCCGTACCGGTTTCAAAATGCTTAGCTGCATGCCGATGTTTCACGGGTTCGGGCTGGGCATTAACATCCACACCGTGCTGATTCATGGCGCCTGCTGTGTTCTGATGCCGACCTTTAACAGCAAAACCTATGCCGAAATGCTTATCAAGAAGAAGCCGCATTTCATTGCCGGTGTTCCGACCATTTTTGAGGCGCTGCTACATATCCCGGAGCTGGAAAACGCCGATCTCAGCTTTTTGCTCGGTATGTTTTGCGGCGGCGATTCGCTGCCGGTGGAATTGAAAAAGAAGATCGACCGTTTTCTCAAAGATCACGGCGCTTCTATCCAAGTGCGAGAGGGCTACGGCTTGACCGAATGCGTGACGGCCAGTTGCCTCACGCCAAAAAACACCTACAAAGAAGGCAGCATCGGCCTGCCATTCCCCGACACGGTGTATGCAATCGTCAAGCCCTCCACCGACGATGTGCTGCCGCCCGGCGAGGAAGGGGAGATCATCCTGCGCGGCCCGTCGGTCATGACCGGATATCTGGATGCGCCGCAGGAAACTGCCGAAACACTGCGCACCCTGTCTGACGGCAACACATGGCTGTATACCGGCGATCTCGGAAAAATGGACGAGGACGGCTACGTCTATTTTTCACAGCGTATCAAGCGTATGATCATTACCAACGGCTACAATGTCTATCCCAGCACCATCGAAAATGTCATCGACAGCTGCAAAGAGGTCGCCTATAGCTGCGTGATTGGCGTCAAAGACCCGCGTCGGATGCAGCGGGTGCGGGCCTATGTAGTGCTGAACGACAGCCTGAAGCCGACAGAGGACATTAAGGAGCGTATCATGCAGCAGCTTCGTCGGCATGTAGCTGCCTATGCGCTTCCCAAAGAGATCATCTTCCGCAAGGCGCTTCCAAAAACATTGGTCGGCAAAGTTGCCTATCGTCTGCTTGAGGAAGAGGCGGAAAACGAATGACACTTACTTGGATGACGACCGCGTCGTTGCTTCTTAGCGACGGCGATACCGTGGTAGCGTTTGATCCGTTTCTTCCGACCGCAAAAAGGGAGAGCGACAAAGAGCAGGAACGGCTCCAATCCTATCGCGATGCTGCAGCGGTATTTGTGACGCACGGACATTTTGATCATATTTTATCACTGCCTTCGATCTATGCCGATCGCACTGTACCGGTGTATGCCACCAAAACGCCTTGTCAAACCCTGAAAGACGCGGGATACCCGCCCGAATGCTTGCGCGTTATTTCGTCGGGCGACACGCAATCGATCGGCCGCTTTACGATCACCGCTTACCAAAGCAGGCATTGTCGCTTTGATCTGCCGCTGATCGTAAAAACCGTTTTCAGTCGGCGTTTTTTCTCCGCGTTGCCGCAAGCGGCGGCTTTGCAAAACCTGCGTCATCGCTATCCGGAAAACGGCGAAACCTTGTTTTATGAAGTGCAAAACGGCGACAAGCGCGTCCAAATTATGGGGAGCATGAATCTTTCTTCCGACATTTCATACCCCACCAAAGCGGATTGCCTCGTTCTGCCACTGCAAGGGCGTTCGGACCAGGACAACTATGCGTTGCAATTTGTGGATCGTCTCCAGCCGAAACGCATCTTGATCGATCATCACGACGATTCCTTTCCGCCGCTTTCCGACAACGTGGACACAAGCGGATTCATCCGAAATGTGACGCATAGGTTTTCGGTCCCTTGTGAAGAATTGCAATATGGACAAGTCATGGAATTATAGAGGAGAATGAACACGATGGCAGAACAGAAGAAAAAGAGAAAATGGGGCGATCGCCGGGACGGTCGCCGTGTCAAGGCGCCCGGCCTGCAAACGATTATGGCGTATCTCTTTCCGAAACGCACCGATTGCGAGGTGTATTTGAATGACAAGATCGACGCGACGGCGCTGTTGTCGTATCTGGAAGCGAAAAACGCATCGCATCCCGATTATAAAACCACCATCTTTCACGCGGCGATCGTCGGTATGGCGCGAATGGTGAAAGAACGGCCACTGATGAATCGGTTCATTCAAGGATATCGTATGTATGAGCGCGATGAGATCAGCATCAGCTTTATCGTCAAACGGCGCTTTGCAGACAATGCGGAGGAATCGTTGATGGTGCTCGTTCCCGAAGACGAGGATACGATCGACAGCATCAGCCGGAAGATCGTCAGCAACGTGCAGGAAACGCGTAAGAGCGACCACGCGACCGGCGGGATCGACGATACGCTGGATAAATTCGCCGCCATGCCGCGACCAATCTTGATGGTAGTGGTGCGCATTATCCGCTGGTTGGATTTTTGGGGCAAAACGCCGAAAGCTCTTACCGAAGGCGACACAAACTATACCACCATTTTGTGCAGCAATCTCGGCAGCATCCAATGCCCGTCGGTGTATCACCATCTCAACAATTACGGCACCAACAGCATCATGATCACGATCGGCACGCTGCATAAAGAAGAACTGCTGATGCCGGACGGCACGAAACAGATACGGGACGTGATCGACATCGGCGCGACGCTGGATGAACGCATCGCGGACGGCTTCTATTTTGCGAGGAGCTTGAAACTGATCCGGCATATCTTTGCGCACCCCGAACTTCTCGATCGACCGATCGGGGAAGCAAGCGGCTTTGAATATGAATAAGATCCGCATTTTAAGGAGGAATGGGAACATGGACAAGCGTTTTACAAGAGCTCTTGCAATTTTCAGCAGTATTGCGCTGCTGCTGGCGTTGCTGCCGGCGTCCGTCTTGAGTGTAGCAGCGGAGCCTGATTATCCGACAATCGCACTGAATGAAGAGAAAGTCGTGATGATCACAACCGCCGGTGATATGGCAAACTTCTTATTCACGCCGACTGAGGACGGCACGTATGCTTTTTATTCCATCGCGGATGCGGATACATACGGGTATCTTCTTGATAAAAATGAAGAGCAACTTACTTACGACGATGACGGCGGTGAAGACAGTAATTTCTTTATTCGCTGGCAGATGACGGCAAACGAGACCTATGTTCTCCGCGCGCGG
>JAFTBJ010000176.1 GCA_017455295.1 Clostridia bacterium | reverse complement strand
GTCGCGCAGCATCTCTTTGCGGCGGTCGCCGAATCCGGGGGCTTTGACAGCGACACAGGTGAAGGTGCCGCGCAGTTTGTTGACGATCAGGGTGGTCAGCGCTTCGCCTTCCACGTCTTCGGCGATGATGACAAGTTTTTTGCCCGCTTGCAGGATCTGCTCGAGCAGGGGAAGGATATCTTGGATGCTGCTGATCTTCTTATCGGTGATGAGCAGATACGCGTCGTCGATGACCGCTTCCATCTTATCGGTATCGGTTACCATATATGGCGTGATATAACCACGGTCGAACTGCATGCCTTCGACTACTTCCGAATAGGTTTCGGCGGTTTTGGATTCTTCCACAGTGATGACGCCGTCGGCGGACACCTTCTCCATCGCTTCGGCAATCAGTCTGCCGATTTCCTCGTCGCCCGCCGAAATGGTCGCGACGCGGGCGATATCCTGCGAGCCGCTGACCGCTTTGGCGTTCTTTTTCACGCTGTCCACGACCGCGTCAACCGCTTTTTGGATGCCGCGTTTGACCACCATCGGGTTCGCGCCCGCCGCGACGTTTTTCATACCTTCGCGGATGAGTGCCTGCGCGAGCAGGGTCGCCGTTGTGGTGCCGTCGCCCGCGACGTCGTTCGTTTTGGTGGAGACTTCTTTGACAAGCTGCGCGCCCATGTTCTCAAACGGGTCGTCCAGTTCGATCTCTTTGGCGATGGTCACACCGTCGTTGGTGATGAGCGGCGCGCCGAACTTTTTGTCCAGCACGACGTTCCGGCCGCGCGGGCCGAGGGTGATCTTCACGGTATCGGCAAGCTGGTCGACGCCGGACTGCAACGCTTTGCGTGCATCTTCACCATATAAAATAACTTTTGCCATATGTCATTCCTCCTAAGCAGAATTACTCAACAATAGCCAAAATATCGCTTTGACGAACGATAGTGTATTCCTCACCGTCCACCTTCACTTCGGTGCCGCTGTACTTGCTGGTCAGCACTTTATCGCCGACCGTGACGTACATCTTGACTTCTTTTCCGTCTACGACCCCGCCGGGGCCAACGGCAACGACTTCGGCGATCTGCGGCTTCTCTTTTGCGGAGCCGGCGAGAATGATGCCGCTCTTTGTGGTTTCTTCGGCTTCCGCCATCTTGATGACGACGCGGTCAGCCAGTGGTTTGATGTTCATAACCATTCCTCCTGAAATGAATATAAAATAAGCAAAAACGGTATTAGCACTCAATTGCTCTGAGTGCTAATACCGATTGTAGCAGAATTGCAGGAAAAATCAAGGGGAAATTTGGAAATTGACGGATATTTCACAATTTTTTTACAAATGATCCGGCTGGCATGTTTCCTACTCGTCGACGGGGCGGCGACGTGCGAAAAATGGCTTCTTTGATGTCGCCCCGCTGCGGCAGCACAAAGCGCACCCGCTTGTCGCACAAGGAGAAGGTGAGGGAGGAACCGGTGATGCATTCGCCGTCGATGGCGGCGACGACGTCCTCGTCGCAGACGACCGTCATTTCGGTGCCGGTAAAATGCTCATAATAGGCGGGATCGTTGTAGACGCCTTTTTTATATTGGCCGAGAAATCCGGGGATCTTTGCTCTTGACATCGCCTTGATCAGCACAAAATCCAGCAGGCCGTCATCCGGCTGCGCCATCGCCGCGCCGCGATAGCCGCCGCCGTAATATTGTCCGCTGGCGGCCAGCGCAATGAAATAGCGCCCCTGCCGAATCACTTCGCCGCGCGGCGTCTGCATGGTCACGGTCAGGTTTTTCCCGATTCGGTGGCAGAACACGTCGACGATCGCGAGGTTATAAGACATCGGCCCGCTGACGAGCGGCTTGGTTTTGTATCGTCCCATCTTATATGCGACGTCGGCGTCCATGCCCATGCAGCAAATGTCCAGCGACAGTAGATCGCCGCAGCGGATTACGTCGACCGGCTGCGCGCTGCCGGTCACCAGCGCCGCGATATTGCGAAAATCGTATTCCGGGAAACTGCGCACATAATCGTTGGCCGAGCCACTTGGCAGACAGGCGAGTTCGGCGTTTTCACGACCGTATATTCCCTGCAGCACCTCCGACAGCGTGCCGTCGCCGCCGCAGGCATACAGCCGCACCGCATCGCCTTTTTCCGCTTCTTCGGCAGCGATCGCCGTCGCGTGGCCGGGCGCTTCGGTATAGAGAATCTGCGGCGTGCCGAGGTCCCGGTTGGCGGCGAACACCGCCTCGATCTGCGGAACGCGCTCACATGCCGCCCGATTCTTTCCGGCGGCGGGATTGACGATAAATACATGACGCATCAGATGGTCATCTCCTATCAAAATAGGTAGAGCTGACAGCGCAGCATCCCGTTGTATAACTTGCGGCGTTTGACGGCGGGCCGCCCGAACAGCGATTCAAACTGTTCATCGGGACTGATGATCGCATACCGGCAGTCGAGAGAGGGAGCAAACACCCGGCCCATTGTCCGGATGATTTCCTGCGCGGCCTGCTGATCCAGCAGTCGCTCGCCGTAAGGCGGGTTGCACAGTACGACGCAGCGGCCGTCCGGACGGGTGAATGTGCGCAGCTCCCGCTGCTCGGCGGTGACACAATCGCCGACGCCTGCTTTGATTGCATTGGCTTTTGTCAGCTGCACGGCGGCGGGGTCGATATCGAAACCGCGTGCCTCAAACGGCTGATCCGGTCGTTCGAGCGACACGGCATGCTCGCGTTCGCTCTGCCAAAGCGAGGAGGGGAGCTGCGGCCATTCCTGCGAAATGAATCGCCGGTTTTTGCCGGGGGCGATCCGCCGGGCAGCGAGCGCCGCTTCGATCAGCAACGTCCCCGAGCCGCAGCAAGGGTCGATCACCAGTGGGGACAGCCGTGCTTTGGTCACGTCCACCATCGCGGCGGCCAGTGTTTCCTTGAGCGGCGCGCCGCCCGCTTCGCGGCGATACCCGCGCTTGTGCAAGCCTTCGCCGCTGGTGTCGAGAAACACTGTGACATTGTTTTTCATAATGGTGAACTGGATCTGATACAGCGCGCCCGTTTCTTCAAACCAGGAAAGCGCATAACGCGTTTTGAGCCGCTCCACCACCGCTTTTTTGACGATCTTCTGGCAGTCGGGAACCGAGTGCAGCACGGAATCGAGCGACCAGCCTTTAACGGGGAATCGGTCACGCTGACCGATCCAGCGTTCCCACGGCAGCGCTTTGACCTGCTCGAACAATTCGTCAAAGGTGACGGCGCGAAACTGCCCCAACACCAGCCCGATCCGTTCGGCATACCGGGAGAGAAGGTTGGCGCGGATCCCGATAGCGAGATCTCCGTCAAACAGTACCCGTCCGGTTTGCGGACGGACGTTCTCTGCACCCATGCGGCGCAGTTCATCCCCCAGGATCCCTTCGATGCCAAAGAGACAGGGGGCAATATAGGTGAGTGTTTCCATGTTGCTTCCTTTGTTTATAAAGCCCGCGTCGCGTGCCGGGTGACGTGGCACCCCACATTGACCGCCAGCGGCAGTCCGGCGATGTGCGTCGGATATACTTCCATGTTAACGGCGAGCGCCGTTGTCACGCCACCGAAGCCTTGCGGCCCGATGCCGAGTGCGTTGACGGCTTTGAGAGCCCGCTGCTCGATATCCGCATAAAACGGATCGGGATGCCGCCGGTCGAGCGGGCGGCACAGCGCTTTTTTTGCGAGCAGAGCTGCCATCTCAAAATCGCCGCCGAGTCCTACGCCCAGCACCATGGGCGGACAAGGGTTGCTGCCGGCGTGCCGCGCCGTCTCGACGATTTTTGCGATGATGGATTCCGGATTCGCCGAGGCAGGGGTGAGCATATGCACCTGGCTCATGTTTTCGCTGCCAAAGCCTTTGGGCGCCACCGTGATCGTCACGCTGTCGCCTTCGACCAACGACAGGTGAAGGATCGCGGGGGTGTTGTCGTCGGTGTTGATCCGGCGAAGCGGATCATTCACCACCGAGCAGCGCAGCTTCCCTTCTAAGTACCCGCGGTGTACGCCGCGGTTGACCGCGTCGGCGAGCAGGCCGCCGCTCAGATGCACATCCTGGCCGAGTTCGATGAACACAACCGCCATGCCGGTGTCTTGACAGACAGGCAGCTGCATCTCATCGGCAGCGGTGATGTTGTCGCAAATATCGCCCATGATGTCGCGTGCCAGCGGCAGCGTTTCGGCAGCTTTGGCGTGCTCAACCGCTTCCACTACATCCGGCGTCAAATGCCGATTCGCTTCGATGCACAAATCGCGCACGGCATTTTCGATCCATTCTATAGATAGCTCTCTCATACCGACGCCCTTTCTCCGCTGACCCATTTGCCGCCGATCATCACGGCGACGGGTTTGGCGGCGATGGTGAACGGATCGCTGTCAAATACGACGAGGTCTGCCCGCTTGCCGGGGGTCAGCGATCCCACCAGATCATCGATGCCGACGATGCGGGCGGGGTTGATGGTCACAGCTTTCAGCGCTTCTTCACGCGGCAGGCCTTCCCGGATGGCAAGGCCCGTGCACACGCCGAGGTAGGGGAGCGGGATCACCGGGTGATCGGTCACGATCGCGATGCGTACTCCGGCTTTTTGCAGGATCGCCGGATTTTCCGGCGTCAGGTCGCGCAGCTCCGGTTTGGAGCGGTCGGACAAAAGCGGCCCGCACAGGATGTCAATTTGTTCGTCGGCAAAGAGATCGGCGGCCAAATGTGCCGCCGTGCCGTGCACGATCACATAGCGAAGCCCGAATTCCTTGGCGATCCGCCGCGCGGTCAAAATATCGTCCAGCCGGTGCGCGTGAAAATGCACCGGGAGTTCGCCGCGTACGACCGGCAGCAGCGCCTCGCATTTGGCGTCATAATCCGGCTTTTCCGCGTCTTCGTCTTCTTCGGCTTCCTGCAGGCGGCGATCATATTCCTGCGCCTGCCGCAGGTTTTCGCGGATGATAGCGGCGGTCGCCATGCGGGTGACCGGCGCCTGGTTTTTGCCGTGATAGGTACTTTTTGGGTTTTCCCCGAGCGCCATTTTCATTGCGATCGGCGCTTTGAGGATCATATCGTCGGTGCAGATACCGGCTGTTTGGATCGCACAAAGCTGCCCGCCGATCGGATTGGCGCTGCCGGGCCCGGTGATAACGGTGGTGACACCGGCTTCCCGCGCTTCTTGGAAACAGCGGTCATAGGGATTGATTGCATCGATCGCCTGCAGCTGCGGCGTCGCGGGATCGGTGTCCTCATTGCCGTCGTCGCCTTCAAAATCAAGGCCGTCTTCCCACATGCCGAGATGGCAATGCGCGTCAATAAAGCCGGGATATATGGCTTTGCCGGCCAGATCGATTGTCTCGCCGTCAAAGTCGTCCGGCGCCGGCATGCTGCCGATTGCCGTGATGCAGCCGTCGGTCACATCCAAATAGCCGTTTGGGATCTCATCCCGGTCGGCAGGGAACAGCCGGGCGCCTATCAGTCGTTGCTTGCGTGCCATTCGTGCACATCCTTTCTTTGCAAGAAAAAAACGGTTGATCGTGCGGGTGAGCGCGGATCAGCCGTTTTCATACGGACAATTACTTGGGGCCTTTGCGGGGAAAACCACCGTGCTTGCCATCGACAGAGCGCCTGAGATCGGACATTTTTTCGTCGCTTTGCTGTTTGAAGCGGGACATCATATCCTCAAAACTTTCGCCCTCCGGATGGCGGGAGGCGGGTTGCCATTCGTAGTCGCCGGGACGGCCGGGCGAGCGAGCGGGCTGACGCGGACGGCGCGGTTCTGTCGGCATCGCTTTTTTGATGGAAAGACTGATCTTTCCGTCGTCGCCGATGGACAGAATCTTGACCTTTACGGTCTGCCCTTCTTGGATATGTTCGGAGATCTCCTTGACATAGGTGTTGGCGATCTCAGAAATATGAACCATACCGGTTTTGCCCGGCTCCAATTCCACGAACGCTCCAAATTTGGTGATTCCGGTGACTTTGCCCTCTACGATGGTTCCGACTTCAAACTGCACAATGGTTCCTCCTGTAAATGATTCGATCCGGTTTATGACGGTTGTCCGTCAAGTGCTTCCGGGAACTTCTTTATAGATCGTTTCGCCGGATTTGGCAAACCCGCGATCGTGAGCCTGCAGCTCCAAATACAGCTCGTTGTTGTCCACATCGCTTTGCAGCTCGTCGTTTGTACGCTGTTGGTTGACGATTTGGGTATCCAACTCGGCCAAAACGGTGCGCTTGTTGTTAATCTCCAATTGCAACTGCAAAAGCGAGATGAATATCCAGGCAAGGAAAATGGCAAGAGCCACCTTAAAAATGATATTCTGTTTTGCACGATTTTGTTTTGCACGTTGTTTTGCTTTCATAAATGGCAAAACCTCTCCAAAAAGCTAAATATAAAAAGAGACAATTACCTATTCTTGATTGTCATTATACACCATAGTAAGGGAATCTTGCAACCCCTTTTTTTGAAAAAGCGGCTGTTTTTTGCGCTTTTTTTGCAAAAACAGCCGGATTTTGTTTTGAAAAGCGTGTCCGCACCGGATTATTTGCCGCCGGATTGGCCGCGTCATCTTTTCATAGGCGGCCGCAAGACAGCGGGTAATGCGGCGAACAAGATGAATGACACGCAGAGCGACTGCCATCACCAGGCGGCTGATCGTAAACCGCGCTGCGGCAAAACCGCCTCCCAGCGCGGCCAGCTCCAACAGACGTATGCGGCCGCTGTCAATGGCGAGCGACGCCAAAAAAACGGCGCATCCGCCGCTCAGACAAAACAGAAGATCGAGCAAAAAGACGGCCGCTGCTTTTGGATGTGCCGTACAGCGAATCAGACGAAATATATCCTGGTAGAGACAAAGCCAGAACCCGACTCCTGCATAAAGGAAGAGATCATAAAGCTGTCCGAAGTTGGTAAAAACCATGCTCATGCTCCTTTATCGAAACAGTCTGCCGAGCAGCCCCTTGGCTTTTTGATGCGGTTCGGAATAGGTGAGTGAGGTCACCGTCCCTTCGATCGACAGTTCTCCCGTCTCGACGTTCAATCGTTCTACATGCAGCGCGGTGCCGAGCACGGTCAATGCGCCGAGAGAGGTGTGTGCTACGACGGTCGTGTCGTCAAAACTGTCGACATCGGATACACCCGAGACGGTTAATCGCCTCCGTCCGTCTAAAATGAGTTGATGGGGGAGCGGCGTGCGTTCTTCTGCCATAATGCAAAGGCCTCCTTTTTGCTTTTGCTGATTATTCCATATATATGCGCTTTTTGCCGTTTCTATGTGATGGAAGATGAATGGGAATAGTGTACAGAGGGATCTCAAAATAATAGGGCATTTTGCATAATATTGCAAAGGAATAGCAAAAAATCTTCTAAGAAAATATACAAAACCACTTGCATTTTTCGGAAGGAATTGGTAAAATATAAAAGAGTAGAACTGCTTACATGGCGGATTGTGCGAAAAGGGAGGACGGCGACAGTGAAAAAAGACTATCCAAGCGGGATTTCCCCCTATCACTATCGCGGCTTGAATTGCCGGGTATATCTGGAGCTCGGCTGCCACCCGACGGATGACGGCGCGTATGTGTTTCGCGTATGGGCGCCGAACGCCCGTTCCGTGTCGGTCGTCGGGGATTTCAACGGATGGGATCCGCGCCGCGATCCCATGACGCGGCGTCCGGACGGCGTCTGGGAAGTCGTGATCGGCATCGTGAAAGAGTATGATTCGTACAAATATTGGGTGTGCACGCAGGACGGCACCGAATTGATGAAAGCGGATCCGTTTGCCAGCCATTCGGAAACGCGCCCCGGCACAGCATCCAAAGTGTATCATCTTTCCGGCTATCAATGGGGCGACGGCGCGTGGTTCAAGGAGAAGACGCAGCGCTCGATCTACGATTGTCCGGTCAATATTTACGAAGTGCACATCGGTTCCTGGCGTCGGTATGCGGACGGCAACACGTTCGACTATGACAAGCTGGCCGATGAGTTGATTCCGTATGTCAAGGAAATGGGCTATACGCACATCGAGCTGTTGCCCATTATGGAGTATCCCTATGACGGATCGTGGGGGTATCAGGTGACCGGCTACTACGCGCCGACCTCGCGCTACGGCACGCCGAAGCAGTTTATGAATCTTGTCGATCGCTGTCATCAGGCGGGCATCGGCGTCATCCTTGATTGGGTGCCGGCGCATTTTCCGCGGGATGCGAGCGGCCTGTTCCGGTTTGACGGTACGCCCTGCTACGAATATGCCGACCCGCGCAAGGGGGAACACAAGGAATGGGGCACCTGTGTCTTCGATTACGGACGCTGGGAAGTGCGCAACTTCCTCATCTCCAACGCGATGTACTGGCTGGATCAGTTCCATGTGGACGGCCTGCGGGTGGATGCGGTCGCCTCCATGCTGTACCTCGACTATAACCGAGAGCACGGCCAATGGATCCCGAACAAATACGGTGGCAAAGAGAATCTGGAAGCGGTCGAATTCCCGCGGCTGCTCAATGAAGCCGTGTTTGCGGCTCACCCGCAGGTGATGATGATTGCGGAAGAATCGACGGCGTGGCCGATGGTGTCCCGCCCGACCTCCGACGGAGGACTTGGCTTCAATTATAAATGTAATATGGGCTGGATGAACGATATGCTGCGGTATCTGTCGCTGGATCCACTGGTCCGCAAGGACAACCACGACAGCCTGACCTTCTCGTTCTTCTATGCCTTTTCCGAAAACTTTGTGTTGCCCATCTCGCATGACGAAGTGGTGCATGGCAAAGGTTCGCTCATCAATAAAATGCCGGGCAATTATGAAGATAAGTTTGCGGAAGTGCGGGCGTTCCTCGGCTATATGATGGCGCACCCCGGCAAAAAGCTGCTGTTTATGGGCAGCGAGTTTGCACAATTCAAAGAGTGGGATTTCCAAACCGAGCTCGACTGGCTGCTGCTCGAATATGATGCGCACCGTCAATTCCACGGCTTTACCAAAGCGCTCAATCATTTTTATCTTGAGCAATCGCCCTTGTGGGAGAACGATTTCTCATGGGAAGGCTTTTCCTGGATCGCGCACGACGATTACACGCAAAGCATCATCGTGTTCCGCCGGATCGACCGTCAAGGGAATGAATTGGTGGTGCTGTGCAATTTCAATCCCGTCAAGCGGGAGCATTATCGTATCGGTGTGCCGGAGGCGGACGCGTATCGAGAAGTGTTTACCACCGATGATGAAGCGTTCGGCGGTTCCGGTGTGAAGAACGGGCTGGTCAAAACCGATAAGGAGCCGATGCACGGATTTGATCGCTCGATCGAGCTGACCGTGCCGCCGCTGTCGGTGATCTATCTGGCCGCGGAGAAAACGGCTTCCAAACGAAAAACCACCCGGACGCCGAAAGCACCCAAACGGCAAAAGAAATAAAAGCGTCTCAACCACGCTTTGAAGGAAGGAAAGATCGTTATGTTTCGTAAACAGGAATGCGTCGCGATGCTGCTGGCGGGCGGACAAGGCAGTCGTCTGTATGCGCTGACGCGCAACATCGCGAAACCGGCGGTGCCCTATGGCGGCAAATACCGGATCATTGATTTTCCGCTCTCCAACTGCATCAACTCCGGCATCGAAACGGTCGGCGTGCTGACGCAGTACCAACCGCTGGAACTCAGCGACTATATTGGCTCGGGCGAACCGTGGGATCTCGATCGCAACGAGGCGGGCGTGCATGTGCTGCCGCCGTATCAGCGCACCAAAGGCGCGGATTGGTACAAAGGCACCGCCAACGCGATCTATCAAAACATCCCGTTTATTGAGCGGTATGATCCCGAATATGTGCTGGTGCTGTCGGGCGATCATATTTATAAAATGGATTATTCCGATATGATCGAAGCGCATAAGAAGAAGGGCGCCGATTGCACGATCGCCGTCATCGAGGTTGAAATGGAAGAGGCCAGCCGCTTTGGCATCCTCAACACCAATCCCGACGGCTCCATCTATGAATTTGATGAGAAACCGGCGGTGCCGAAAAGCAATCTCGCCTCGATGGGCATTTATGTGTTCAACTGGCAGTCGTTGCGCAAATACCTCGAGGAGGATGAGGACAATCCGCAGTCGCAGAACGATTTCGGTAAAAACGTCCTGCCCGCCATGCTGGATGACGGGCAGCGGATGTTTGCCTATCGCTTTGAAGGGTATTGGAAGGACGTTGGCACTATTGACAGCTTGTGGGAAGCCAACATGGACCTGCTTAACCCGAAAGTGCCGCTCGATATGAGCGATCCCACCTGGCGCATCTATTCCCGCAATTCGGGGCTGCCGCCGCACTTTATTGCGGACACCGCGACCGTGCAGAACAGCATGATTTCCGAAGGCGGCAACGTCTACGGTGAGGTGGAATTCTCGGTGCTATTCCCCGGTGTGACGGTGGAGGAGGGGGCAATCGTTTACGATTCGATCCTCATGCCCGGTACACATGTGCATAAAAACGCGAAAGTGCAATATGCGATCATCGCCGAAAACGTCGAGATCGGCGAGGGCGCGATCGTCGGGCAGCGGCCGGAAGACATGGACGATCTCAAAGATTGGGGCGTCGCGGTCGTGGCACAGGATGTAGTCGTGCACGCCGGCGCTGTCGTGAAGGCCAAAGCCATGGTGGAGACCGACGTGAAAGGAGGCGAGGACGCATGAGTTATACGAATGTGATGGGACTCATCTTCCCGAATATGCACGATGAGACACTGCGGGATATGACCAGCGTTCGCGCTCTCGGATCGGTGCCTTTCGGCGGCCGCTATCGCCTGATCGACTTTACGCTTTCTAACATGGTGAACATGGGCGTTTCCAAAGTTGGCGTCATCACCAAAAGCAACTATCAATCGCTGATGGATCATCTGGGGTCCGGCAAGGCATGGGATCTTTCCCGCAAGAACCAGGGACTCTATATCCTGCCGCCCTTCGGTATTACCGATGAGAGCTATGCGGGCCGCATCGCCGGGCTTGCGACGCTGGACGCATTTTTCAGCAATTCCAAAGAAGACTATGTGTTGCTGTCCGATTGCCATGTCGTCGGCAACATCGATTATGAAAAGATTGTCGATGCACACATTGCATCCGGAGCGGATATCACGGTGGCCTATCAAACCGGCGTGATCCCGCAGCTGGACAGCACATTGGTGCTCAGCACAGGGCTGGACGACCGCATTGCCGACATCGCGATCGGTGACAGCGGCGAGACGACCGGGAAATATGCGATCGGCCTTTATGTGATCGCCAAAGCGCTGCTGCGCCAGCTCGTTCATTCAGCGGTCAGCCGCAACCAGATGCATTTTGAACGCGACATTCTGCAGCGCAATGTGCAGGATATGCGCATCTTCGGCTATGAGGTCACCGAAAAAACGCTGATGATCTCGTCGCTGGCTTCCTATTTTGCCGCGAATATGGCGCTGCTTGATCCCGAGACCCGTGCCAAGATCTTCCGCACCGACCGCCGCATCTATACGAAGGTGCGCGATTGCTGCCCAGCAATTTACGGTCTCAAATCGTCCGTGTCCAATTCGCTGGTGGCGGATGGCGCAGTGATTGAAGGCTCCGTCAAGAATTCCATCATTTTCCGCGACGTCAAAATCGGAGAAAACGCGCGGATTGAAAATTGCATCGTGATGCAGGGAACGATTGTGTCCGGATCTTCAACGCTTGGCAGCGTGATTTTGGATAAAGACGTATGGATCAAAGAAAACCGCACGTTGCAAGGTTTTGAGAGTTACCCGATCTTCATTGAAAAAGGTGCGACTGTTTGATCGGATGATCAAGGAGATAAAGACAGGAGTGTGATCGTGTGAAAGTACTATATGCGGCGAGTGAAGCGCTGCCTTTTGCCGCTTCGGGTGGACTGGCGGATGTCGCGGGTTCGCTTCCGAAAGCGATGCGGATGCGCCTGATCGGCTGTCGGGTGGTGATGCCGCTGTATGACTGTGTGCCACAGGAAATGCGCGACAATATGAAATTTTTGGTCAGCTTGTCGGTGCCGGTCGCCTGGCGTCGGCAATACTGCGGCGTGTTTGAAGCCAAAGTCGACGGCGTGATCTATTATCTGCTGGATAATCAATACTATTTCAAGCGGGAAGGGCTTTACGGCCACTATGACGACGCCGAGCGATTCGCGTTCTTTTCGCGCGCCGTGCTCGAGATCCTCAAATACATCGATTTCAAGCCGGATATCTTGCACGCGAACGATTGGCAGACGGCGCTCGTGCCGATCTATTACAATCTGTTTTATGCCAATCAGCCCGGCTATGAGAACATCAAGACTGTGTTTACGATCCACAATATCCAGTATCAAGGCAAATACGGCATGGAGATTCTGGAGGATGTGTTCGGCCTGCCGCAGTGGGCCAAGAGCGTGGTGGAGCAGGACAATTGTATCAACCTGATGAAAGGTGCCATCGAGTCGGCGCACCGTGTCAGTACGGTCAGCCCGACTTATGCCGAGGAGATCCTCGACCCGTGGTTCTCCCACGGCCTTGACAGCATCCTGCGCGCCCGTCAATGGAAGCTGTCCGGCATACTGAATGGGATTGACACCGATGGATATAACCCGGCAACCGATCCCAATCTGTATGCCAACTACTCGGCAGAGGATATCAGCGGCAAAGCGGCAAACAAAAAAGCGCTGCAGGAGCGGCTGTATCTGCCGCAGCGGGACGACGTGCCGCTGGTTGCGATGGTCACCCGTCTGGTGGCGCATAAAGGCCTTGATTTGGTGCAATATGTGATGAGCCGCCTGATGCAGGAAGATGTGCAGCTGGTAATCCTCGGTTCCGGCGACTGGATCTATGAGAATTTCTTCAAGGATATGCAGGAACGCTACCCGGATAAATTCTGCTATTGCTCCGGGTTTGTGCCGGAACTCGCCAGAAAGATTTATGCCGCGGCGGATATCTTCCTGATGCCGTCGAAGAGCGAGCCATGCGGTCTGTCCCAGATGGTGGCTTGCCGTTACGGCACGCTGCCGGTCGTCCGTGAAACCGGCGGCCTGAAAGACAGCATCCAAGACTGCGGAGACGGCGAGGGCTTTGGATTTACCTTCCAAACCTACAACGCCGACGATATGTATGGTGCGATCGACCGTGCTCTCGGCGCCTATCGGAATCCGAAAGACTGGCCGATCCTTGTCAAGCGGGCGATGGAGGTCGATTTCAGCTGGGGGCGTTCGGCAAACGAGTATATCCGGCTGTACCGCACGCTGCTTAAAGGCAACGGATAAATATTGGATATGAAAAACAGGCCTTCGGGAGCATCCCGAAGGCCTGTTTTTGCGTGTAGTATTAGGCAAGCAACACCATAGGGGCCGATTCCATATCAGCCCGTGAGATTTCCGCCGATTCATGGCGTCGCACCAACCCTTGCCTCGCCCCACGCAGTGGGGAGAGGTGGCGCGGCGTAAGCCGTGACGGAGAGGGGGCGGCATACCCTCGCTGCGGTGGCCGTTACATCTCCACTTTGCAATACTTCTTCTTGCCGCGGCGGATCACCAATCCGCCTGCGATCTGCTCTTTCGTGAAGGCTTTCCGGGTGTCGGTGACCTTGTCGCCGTCGACGGTCACGCCGCCCTGTTCCACAGCGCGGCGCGCTTCGGAGCGGGAGGGGACAAGCCCACTGCAAACGAGCAGCGTCAAAATATCGGCCGCGCCGTCGGTGAGCGCGCTTTCATCGATGGCCACCGTCGGCATTTCTGCCGTCGCACCGCCGCCGAAGAGGGCGCGAGCGCCTTCCTGTGCTTTGGCCGCTTCCTCTTCACCGTGCACCAGCTTGGTCAGCTCATAAGCCAAAATCTCTTTCGCCGTGTTGAGCTGGCT
>JAFTBJ010000175.1 GCA_017455295.1 Clostridia bacterium | reverse complement strand
CGGCGTCATGTACTTCGATCAAACCGGCCTCCCGCAGCACTTCGGCCGCTGTCCGCAAGCGCGCTGCCGTCAAGCTCTGGCTGAGATGATGGTGCAGCCGCTCCCAGGTACCGGTATACGGTGCTGCTTTCAAAAAGCGATAAAGGATCGCCGCTTGATCGCGGGTAACGGCAAGAGACGCGCGCTGATTGTTCGGCATCGATTCGCCGCGCATCACCTGATCAAACAGGCGGGCAGCGGCAATCTCTTCGTCTTGATCGGTATCGGTAAAGCGCCAGTCGCGCACATTCACCGACACGGTCGTCACGCCGCGATACTCGCTGCGATCCAGCGTGACCGCCAGATCAATCACATCCCCGCACTGCAAACCGATCGTTTGCGGCGGCGTCCCGAAACGAATCGCCGCGACCTGCGCGCCGTCCCGCATCAAGGAAAGCCTCGTGTGTTTGCCGGCAACGCCGGTGATGTTGGTCACCTGCATCCGCATCAACGCAAAAAGCGGCGACGGGTTGCCGACGCCATATGGCTCAAGCAACTGGAGCTTTTCCAGTTTATCTACACTGATCTGCGTCGGAGGCAGCCGAAAATCCAGCCGCAGCTCCGGCACCGGCATGTCCGGCATCGAGGCCGCATAGGCGTTGATACGCTCGCGGAATTCGTCGATCCGGTCGGCCGGTATACCAAGCCCGGCAGCCAGTTGATGTCCGCCGAAATTGAGGAGCATATCGCTGCAGGACGCAATCGCGTCAAACAGCGAAAACCCTTCGATACTGCGGCCGCTGCCTTTGGCGACGCCGTCATTGACCGACAGCAAAATGCAGGGCTTTCCGTATTTATCCATCACGCGGGCGGCGATGATCCCCACCACGCCGGGATACCATCCTTCGCCTGCCAACACCAGCACCCGCTGCGCCATGGTCTCCGGGTGCGCGTCGATATGGGCCATCACTTCCGCGAGGATGCCGCTTTCTTTTTGCTGGCGGCTAACGTTGAATTGTTGGATCTGTTCCGCCAGTTCGGTTGCTTCCGGTTCCTCCGCCAGCAGCAGCCGCACGGCGCAATCGGGGTCGCCCATACGGCCGGCCGCGTTGATGCGCGGAGCAATCGTGAAGACAACAAAACTCGCCGTTTGCGGACGTCCGGCGGCGCCGGCAGCTTTGGCCAATGCGGCGATGCCCGGACGTGCCCCGGCGTTTATCATGCGGATGCCCGCTCGCACCAACCGACGGTTCTCGCCGACAAGCGGCATCACATCCGCCAGCGTTCCGATCGCCACCAGATCGGCATACCGATCCAGCACCCATTCGTCGTCGCCTTCCAGCGCACAAAGCAATTTGAATGCCACGCCCACACCGGCATAGTGTTTGAAGGCGCTCTCGCAATCGGGGCGATGCGGGTTGACGACCGCGACAGCGGGCGGCAGTTCTTCTTGCGGCTGGTGGTGATCGGTCACCACCACGTCCATGCCGAGTCGGTTGGCAAGCGCCACTTCCTCGATAGAGGAGATCCCGTTGTCCACCGTAATCAGCAGCCGGGCGCCTTGTTCGACCAATTCCTCGATGGTCGAGCGATGCAGGCCATAGCCTTCCTCCTCCCGCAGCGGGATCCGATAAAACACATCGGCGCCTTTTTCGCGCAGATAAGTGACCATCAGCACCGTCGCCGTCACGCCGTCCGCATCATAGTCGCCGAACACCGCAATCTTTTCACCGGTGTCGATCGCACGCTGCACCCGTTCCACCGCCGCATCCATATCGGCAAAGCTGTAGGGATCCTCGAAGTCTTCATGGCCGAGAAGCAACGCGTTCGCTTCTTCGGGAGTGGTAACGCCGCGGGCATGAAGCAGCGCCGCTAAAAAACCGTCGATCTCGCACGCACTCATCAAATCGGCCGCCGCCGATTTATCGACCGGTGCAAAGGTCCATTTCTTGAAGCTCATGCGCTGCTCACCCCATTTCTATAAAATAATATAATTATAAATAGTATATCATAATTTTCAGTGCTATTCAACCATTTTTTATAAAAAGAGTCCATCCCTCGT
>JAFTBJ010000174.1 GCA_017455295.1 Clostridia bacterium | reverse complement strand
AAGTGCGGCTGTTTCACCGTGTTTATGTGGTTTACGGCCATCCGATTTCCGCGGAAGACCTGCATCTCATCGGCGAAAAGCCGGAGCTGCGCTATGCGTCGCGCACCATCATGGCGGCGATCGCCGATCTGATCGAGGAGAATCGCGTATGAGTATCACATTGGCCAAAACCGCCGGGTTTTGCTTTGGCGTCAACAAAGCAGTCACGGCGGTGTCCGATCTGCTCGATTGCGGAGAAACGGTTTGCACGCTCGGCCCGATTATCCACAACCCGCAAGTGGTCGAGCGGCTGGCCGCACGCGGCGTGACCATCGTGGAGTCCCCGGCTCAGGTGCCGGACGGCGCGATGATGGTCATTCGTTCGCATGGTGTGCCGCAATCGGTTTATGAAGAAGCGGCGATATATGGGGTGAAGGTGTGTGATGCGACCTGCCCATTTGTGGCGAAGATCCATCGGTTGGTGAAGGAGTACACCGAAAAAGGCGCGACGGCCTTCATCGCGGGCGATCCGACCCACCCGGAAGTAATCGGGATCCGTGGCCATGCGGTCGGTCCGTCCTATGTGTTTTCAACGGAAGAAGAGTTGGAAAGCCTGATCGAAGACTTCAAAATTCGAGGAGATTCGCCCGAAAACGCGATTTTGATGGTGGCGCAGACCACCTTTCACTTGAAAATTTGGAAAAATTGCGTAAAATTTGCAAAAAAACACTATACAAACCTTTTTCTTTTTGATACAATATGTAATGCGACCGCCGACCGACAGCAGGAAGCGGCGCAGCTTTCGAAAGAAAGCGATCTGATGGTGATAGTCGGAGGACGTCAAAGTTCCAATACGGCAAAATTGCGGGACGTTTGTGCCGCTCATTGCCGGACGGTTTTGGTCGAAACGGCGGCAGAGCTGACAAGCGATTGCTTTGTCGGCGCGACCCGGATCGGCGTGACCGCCGGAGCCTCGACGCCCGACGATATGATAAAGGAGGTACTTTCAACCATGACGGACATCATCAACAACGAAAATCCCGTAACGGAAGCGGAGAACGCGGTAGTCGAAGCGCCTGCGGTCGAAGAAGCGGCGCCTGTGGCAGAAGCCCCGGCAGAAGTCGCTGAAGAGGAGGTCGCAGAGGCACCGGCAGAGCAGCCGACCGAAGAAACGGCGGCCGCACCCGTAGAGGTGACGGATGATATGACATTTAAAGAGATGCTTGACGTGTCTCTTCCCGAGTATTCGTCTGCCGATCATGTGCGCGGCATCGTGGTGGCCATCGCGCCCAACGAAGTGCAGGTCGAAGTGATCGGCCGTAAACAAACGGGATATATCCCGGCGGACGAGCTGTCGGCGGATCCGACGGTGTCTCCGGCGGACATCGTGAAAGTCGGCGATGAGCTGGAGCTTCTCATCATGCGCACCAATGATCAGGAAGGCACTATCATGCTTTCGAAGAAGCGCATCGACTCAGCCAAAGGCTGGGAGACCATTGTGGAAGCCGGCAAGAGCAATGCGATCCTGGAAGGCGTTGTCACCGACATTATCAAAGGCGGCATGCTGGTTTCGTCGCATGGCGTGCGTGTCTTTATCCCGGCTTCGCAGGCGAGCGCCAGCCGCATGGACGATCTGTCCCCGCTGCTCAAAACGACGGTGCAGTTCCGTGTGATCGAAACCAATCAAAGCCGTCGTCGTGCGGTCGGTTCCGTCCGTGCGGTCGCGCGGGAAGTTCGCAAAGAAAAAGAAGCGGCGTTCTGGGCACAGGCGGCTGTCGGCCAGACCTATACCGGCGTTGTCAAATCGCTCACATCCTATGGCGCGTTTGTTGATCTCGGCGGCGTGGACGGCATGGTGCACATCTCCGAACTGTCCTGGAATCGCATCAAGCATCCGTCGGATGTCGTGAAAGTTGGCGACACGGTCAGCGTGTATATCCGCGACCTGGATCCCGAAAAGAAAAAGATCTCGCTTGGCTATCGCAAAGCGGAAGACAATCCGTGGGAGATCTTCCGTGCGAAGTTTGCGGTCGGCGATGTGACGACGGCGAAGATCGTCGGCATGACGACCTTTGGCGCGTTTGCACAGATCCTGCCCGGCGTGGATGGCCTCATTCACATCTCGCAGATTGCGAACCATCGTGTGGAGAAACCGCAGGATGAGCTGTCGGTCGGCCAGGAAGTCACCGTTAAGATCACCAATGTGAACTATGACGCCAAGCGCATCTCGCTCTCCATCCGGGCGCTGCTTGAGCCGGAAGCTCCTGCTGAAGAAGCCCCGGTTGAAGAAGCCCCTGCCGAGGAAGCTCCTGTTGAGGAAGTCCCGGTTGAGGAAGCTCCGTTCGAAGAGGCTCCCGCCGAGGAAGCCCCAGCTGAGGAAGCTCCTGTTGAAGAAGCTCCGGCTGCGGAATAAAATTTGCAAAAAAAAAGAGACTGTCCGTTCAAAGCGGACAGTCTCTTTTTGATGGCTGGGATCGCAGAATGCAGCTCACGTTTTTGAAGGAAATCGCTTGCGTTTATGCAAAAAGTGTGCTATACTAAAATGCGAATAGAAAGTAGACTGAAGGGTGGCTGGTATAATGAATACAACTGCTTTTGAACAATATGAATCTGAGGTCCGGTCTTATTGCCGCAAATTTCCGAAAGTGTTTCGGTCGTCCAAGGGCGCCTATATCACCGACGAAGACGGCAAAGAGTATCTGGACTTTTTCTGCGGCGCCGGCGCGCTGAATTATGGGCACAATCATCCGTACATCAAAGGCAAAGTCATCGACTACTTGATGGGCGACGGCATTGTGCATGCGCTTGATATGTACACGGTTGCCAAGCGTGAATTCATCGAGACGTTTGAAGAGAAAATTCTGAAGCCGAGAGGCCTGGACTATAAGATCCAGTTCCCCGGCCCCACCGGCACGAATGCGATGGAGGCGGCGCTGAAACTGGCGCGCAAGGTCAAAGGCCGCCGTAACGTGATGGCTTTGATGGGCTGCTTCCACGGCATGACGATTGGTACGCTGGCACTGACGACCGAGCGCGACGCGCGCATCGGTGCGGGCGTCCCCCTCAACGACGTCACCCACATTCCGGCGCCTTACATGTTCCCCGAATTTGATGTGATCGACTATGTGAACACCATCCTCGAAGACGATCACAGCGGCATCGAAAAACCGGCGGCGTTCGTGCTTGAGACGGTGCAGGCGGAGGGTGGCATCCATCCGTTCAGTGTGGAATTTTTGCAGCGGCTACGCAAGCTCTGCGACAAACACGACATGTTGCTCATCACCGACGAGGTGCAGATCGGCTGCGGCCGTTCCGGTTATTTCTTCAGCTTTGAGCGTGCGGGCATCGTGCCGGACATCGTGGCGCTGTCCAAATCCATCGGCGGCCTCGGCCTGCCGCTGGCACTCACATTGTTCCGCCCCGAACTGGATATCTGGTCTCCCGGCGAGCACAACGGCACCTTCCGCGGCAACAACCCGGCGTTCGTCGCTGCCAAAGCCGCCGTCGAAGTGATGGTGGGCGATAAGCTGGATGAGAACGTGCGCCAAAACGAGCATGTGCTGTGCGACGGCCTGACCGCTATTGCAGCAGTGGATGATCGCCTCAGCGTGCGCGGCATCGGCTATATGTGGGGCATCGATTGCGGCAAGATTCAAAAGGGCTTTGCCAAAAAAGTCATTCTTCGCTGCTTCGATAACGGCCTGATCTGTGAACTGGCCGGGCGGGAAGACTGCGTCGTCAAACTGATGCCGCCGCTGATCGCCGATGAAGCTACCCTCAAAAAAGGCCTCGCCATTGTCGAGAAATCGCTGAAAGAGTGCTTGGCAGAACTATAAACATCCATGTCGAATAAAAAACGCCGCCGAAAGATGGTATTGTTAGCATCTTCCGGTGGTATGTTTTCAAAATGCTGTGATACAAAACGACGTTTGGTGGGTTGACAAAGGAGAACACTGTATGAAAAACGTAAGACGACTGATGTCGCTGATCGCCGCGGCTGCCATGTGCTTGGCGCTTTTGCCCGCCATGACGGCGACCGTTTCGGCAAACGCGACGGTGGATCTGTACAAACCGATTTTAAAGTCATTTTACAGATCGTTCAACGCCGGAGGACTTAAGAATTCGTTCGTATATGGCAACTATACTGCGAACGATGTGGGATATGCGTTGGTTGATCTTGACCAGAGCGGCATTCCGGAATTGCTGATCGGGGTCATGTACTCCGGTACGACCGGCATTACGAATATTGACGATTTGTATACCATCTCGGGTGGATCGGTTTCGCATGTTTTCAGCAGCGGCGAATGGGATACCTATTATCTGGCGGCGGGCAACAAAATCATGCACAATTGTTCAAACGGCTTTTCGGGAATAGCCGATAGCGTGACGCATCTTTCCGGCATGCGGTTGGTGGTGGACAGCCGGGTGTCCAGCAAACGGGTGTGGGATGACAGCAGTCAACGCTATATTGATCGGTATTATTATAGCAGCGGTGTTCATTTGGATGATGTTGCACATTCTTATGATTACGGCACATCGATTTCACAGGCAAAGGCAACATCGCTTAAAAACGCATTTCCTGCGAAGCGCAGTTACAATGTGACGCCGATTGCCAAGTACGATTCGCTTGGGCCTCTTCCGTATTTGACGCAAAGCGAGCTGTCGTTTGACTATACCGGCGTGTTTGATTTTCAATATTATATCAACACCTATCCCGATATCAAGGCGGCATACGGCAGCAATCCGACGGGCGCTTTGAAGCATTTCCTTTTGAGCGGCATGAAAGAGGGACGAGTGGCTTCCCCTGTTTTTTCCATCCAATATTACATGTCAAACTATCCCGATTTAAAAAGGGTGTTTGGATATGATTATGTTCGGTACGCACAGCATTTTGTCAAAAACGGTATGAAAGAGATGCGCCAGGGAAACGCAACCTTCGATGTGTATTTTTATCGATATTATTACAGCGATCTGAAAAAGGTGTATGGCACCAATTGGAAGAATTACTATGTTCACTATATTCGGCATGGATATGCCGAAGGGCGATATAGCTATGTGGATCCCGCAAAATATAAAGCAGTGTTCAACATGGACTATTACATCGAGAAGAATCCGGACGTTTACCGCGTATTCGGCAACAACCAAAAGAAGCTGTGGGTGCATTTCTTGAAAAATGGGCTCAAGGAGGGGCGGACGGCGTCTCCGGCTTTTTCAATCCGCTATTATCAAAACTATGCCGACTTGAAAACAACCTTCGGTACACATTACAAACGTTACATCGACCATTTTATTGGAAGCGGCGTTAAGGAAGGGCGCCAGTCATCCCTGGACTTTTCGGTGAAAGTGTATCGGGAGAACAATGCCGATTTGCAGGCGGCATATGGCGACGACATGATCAAATATGCTGAGCATTTTGCAAATGGTGGGTATAAAGAAGACCGAATAGCGGTGTAAAAAGATCGTGCCGCCAAATAAGATAATAAGAAAGTTAAAAAAGCAGCGCCAAACCATCCCGGTTTGGCGCTGCTTTTAAAACAGTATTACAGACTGATCGAATAGTTCGGCGCTTCTTTGGTGATGCTGATGTCGTGCGGGTGGCTTTCCTTGAGACCGGCACCCGTGATACGTACAAACCGGCCGTTCTTTTGCAGCGTCGGGATATCCGGGCAGCCGCAATAGCCCATACCGGCGCGCAATCCACCGAGCAGCTGATATACTGTGTCGGCGAGCGGCCCTTTGTAGGGCACACGGCCTTCGACGCCTTCGGGGACGAGCTTTTTGTTGTCTTCCTGGAAATAGCGATCCTTGCTGCCGTGCTCCATGGCGCCGAGGCTGCCCATCCCGCGATACACCTTGAACTGGCGACCCTGATAGATCTCGGTGGCGCCGGGCGATTCCGCACAGCCCGCGACCAGCGAACCGATCATTACGACGTTGCCACCTGCCGCGATCGCTTTGACAATATCGCCGGAGTATTTGATCCCGCCGTCCGCGATCACGGGGATGCCATGTTTGGCGGCGGCGCAGGCCGCGTCATAAATGGCGGTGATCTGCGGCATGCCGATACCGGCAACCACACGAGTGGTGCAGATGGAGCCGGGACCGATGCCGACTTTGATCGCGTCGGCACCCGCGTCGATCAGTGCTTCGGCAGCTTCAGACGTTGCAATATTACCGGCGATCAACGACAAATCAGGGAAGGCCGCTTTGACTTTGCTGATCGCGTTCAAAATGTTTTGACTATGTCCGTGTGCGGAGTCGAGGACGAGCGCATCCACCTGCGCCTTGACCAATTCCGATGCTCTTTCGAGAACATCCGATGTGGCGCCGATCGCAGCGGCGCAAAGCAACCGACCGTCTTTGTCGCGCGCGGAATTCGGGTATTTGACTGCTTTTTCGATGTCTTTGATGGTGATGAGGCCTTTGAGGTAGCCATGATCGTCCACGATCGGAAGCTTTTCTATGCGGTGCTGCCGCAAGATCTCCTGCGCCTGTGCCAGCGTGGTGCCGACGGGAGCAGTGATGAGGTTTTCTTTGGTCATCACGTCTTCGATGCGCTGCGAAAAATCGGTGAGGAAGCGCATATCGCGGTTGGTCAAGATGCCCACCAGCTTGCCGTCCCGGCAGATCGGCACGCCAGAGATCTTATATTTGGACATCAGTGCGTTGGCGTCGGCGACCAAATGGTCGGGGGAGAGGAAGAACGGATCGACGATGACGCCGTTTTCCGAGCGCTTGACGCGGTCAACCAAATCGACCTGCGCCTCAATGGACATATTCTTGTGAATGACGCCGATGCCGCCTTCCCGTGCGATGGCGATCGCCATCGCCGATTCGGTGACGGTGTCCATCGCCGCGGTCATCAGCGGGATGTTCAGCCGAATGTGTTTGGTGAGCTGGGTGGTGATGTTGATATCCTTCGGAAGGATATCCGACGCGGCGGGGATGAGCAGCACATCGTCAAAGGTCAAGCCTTCTGTGAGAAATTTTTCGCTGGCATTTGTGTTGATCATAGATAAGGACCTCCTGTTTTAAAAGAAGCGCCCGCCCCGTTGCCGGGACAGGCGCTAAAACGCATTATTCTTCTTCGCTGTCTGCTTGATCGTCCGCTTGTTCGGTGACCTCAGGCGCGGGTTCTTCGGCGGGCGCAGTTTCGTCCGCCGCATCGTCGCTCTCGTCAAAAAAATCGGTCTCGTCGAATTCATAGCACTCGCCGAAATCGCCTTCGCTTTCTTCAAGCGCTTTTTTGCGCATCCGCAGGAGCAGAACGACGACAGCAGTCAGCGCTGCCGCAACGGCGATAATACCGGCGATCCAGATCCATTTGTTTTCTTTTTTCATCATAGTGCGGTACCTCCTTGAAAATCACGGATTCACTCAATAAGATTACCGTAGATTGTTTGATAATTCATTATATCATATTTGATATAAAAGTCAAGATGAAAATTGAGCAGACTGCCCGTTGCAATCCATCAAAGAGCGTTGACTTTAACCTCGCCTTTTACGATTACAAGCTTAACATTATATTGCGCATCCAGCACCACGATATCCGCCCGTTTTCCGACTTTGATCGAACCGGTCACATCGTCGACGCGGATGGCTTTGGCCGGGTTGATGGTGGCGGACTTGATCGCCTGCTTGACGGGGATACCAAACGAGATTACGTTTTTGAGCTCTTCATGCAGGTTGGAGGTGGAGGCAGCGATGGTGCCGTCTTCCAAGAGGGCTTTGCCGTCCCGTACATACACCGTTTGTCCGCCGAGATCGTATTCGCCGTCCTTATATCCCGCCGCTCGCATCGAGTCGCTGACAATAATAGAATTGTCTTCGCCGAGCTGACGGAACGCGATGCGCAGCGCTGCCGGATGAATGTGGAATCCGTCGCAGATCAACTCGGCGCGCACGCCGTAGATCGGCGCCGCGTCAAACACTGCGCCCACCACGCCGGGCGAGCGATGAGTCAGCCCGCTTTGCGCGTTATACAGGTGCGTCGTGTGACGCACACCCCATTCAATCGCTTTCATGGCTTCGTCATAATTGGCGGACGTATGCGCTGTGGAAACGGTGCAGTATGGCTGCACTTCTTTGATGAACGCTTCCGCGCCTTCGCATTCCGGCGCGATATCGACAAGCGAGATGCAGCCGCCGCAGCCGTCATACAGCTTTTTGAATTCCTCTTTGTCGGGGTTGCGGACATAGGCGGCGTTTTGCGCGCCTTTTTTGGCCATTGAGATATATGGCCCTTCCATGTTGATACCTTGGATATAGGCGCCGCTCACTTTCTCTTTCATATCGGCGACGTTGGCAAAAATCTTTTGCAGTTCTTCAAACGAGAGAGTCATGGAAGTGGGGCAGAAGGAGGTCACGCCGCGCTGCACCAGCAGAGCGGACATCGCTTCAAGCGCTTCGGGCGTTGCGTCGCTCGTGTCGCCGCCGGCACAGCCGTGGATGTGGATATCGATAAGGCCGGGGATGACGGTCAAGCCGGTAAGATCCCACTCTTCGCCAGACGCCGTCACTTGTCCGATCCCGGTGATGGTGTCGCCTTCCACCGCTACATCGGCGCGGATCGGCTCAAACATTTCGTTGTAAACAGTCGCGTTTTTTAACAGCATATCGGATAACTTCCTTTCAAAAAATATCACGTTCTTATTGTCATTATACCTTGAAAACAGCGGTTGGCAAGGACAAAAAAGCCGCTGTATTTGCATTTTCGGACTGCAGGCGCTTTAATAAAAGGGGGTCTTATCGAAAAAAACCGACTGATTTTCGTTAAATATGACAAAAAATCAAAAATTAGCTATCAAATTCGGAGAAATTTTATATATTTCTTATAAGGTCTTGCAAAATCAGTGGGAGTAGTATATAATATAGCCAGCTCGATTTGGTCGGGCGACAGAATTTTGTAATCAAAAAGAAAGGTGTTGGAACGGATGGCGAAGGAAACGGAAAAAAAGAGCGCAAAGAAATTGTCCGCGAACAAGGCGCCCGCTTCAAAAAAGAAGACGGCGCCCGCCAAAAAATCTTCCCGATCGAAAGCGGCGTCTGCTGTTTCGCTGGCGGAAGAATTGAAGACGCGCCTTCTTCATAATTTTTCGGTGCAGCCGGAGGACGCGACCGACGAAAACTGGTACAACGCGCTGGCGCTTGTGCTGCGCGACCGGATGCGTACCAAACGCACCCAGTATATCTCGAAAGCGCATAAGCAGGATGCCAAGCAGGTGTACTATCTGTGCATGGAATTCCTGATGGGGCGGTCGCTGAAAAACACGCTGTTCAATTTGAATCTGACCGAAGAAGCGGAGCGCGTGCTTTCCAAATACGGCGTCCGTTTGGACAATCTGTATGAATTGGAGCCGGATGCGGGCCTCGGCAACGGCGGCCTCGGACGACTGGCGGCTTGCTTCCTCGACGGTCTTGCAACCGCTTCGATCCCGGCGATCGGTTATTCGCTGCTGTATGAATACGGCATTTTCCGCCAGAAGCTGGACAACGGCTGGCAGACCGAGGCGCCCGATTTCTGGCTGCCGGGCGGCCAATGCTGGCTGCTACCGCGTCCGGAGCTGGCCAAAAAAGTGCTGTTTGACGGTGAAGTGCGCGAATGGTGGAACAACGGCTTCCATCATGTGGAGCATGAAAACGCGACCGTGATCGTCGCGCAGCCCTACGATCTGATGGTGGCTGGCAAAGACGGCCACGGCGTGTCCACTTTGCGCCTCTGGAAAGCGACGGCTCCGAGCGACGGCGCCATCGATATGACGCTCTATAATCAGGGTGAGTATATGCGCGCGATGGAGCGCCGCGCGATGGCGGAGATCATCACGCATCAGCTCTATCCGTCGGATAACCATCGCGAAGGCAAATCACTGCGTTTGTCGCAGCAGTATTTCCTTGTGTCGGCGTCGGTGCAGGATATTGTGCAGCGCCATTTGCGCAAATACGGCACGCTGGACAATCTGCCCGAGATGGCGGCGATCCATCTGAACGATACTCACCCGACGCTCGCCATCCCTGAGTTGATGCGCATCATGCTGGACGAATGCGGCTATTCGTGGGAAAAGGCGTGGGAGATCATCACCCGCACGGTGGCATACACCAACCATACGGTCATGGCGGAAGCGCTGGAATGCTGGCCGGAGGATCTGTTCAGCCAGCGGCTGCCGCGCATTTATCAAATCGTCAAAGAAATCAACAACCGTTTCAGCGAACAAATGATGAAAGAAACGGATAACGACGTGGCCAAGGTCAGCCGCATGGCGATCATCAGCTTCGGCCTTGTCAAGATGGCGAACCTCTGTGTGGCGGCATCTCACTCTGTTAACGGCGTGTCCCGCCTGCACAGTGAGATCATCAAGCAGGACGTGTTCCATGACGCCTATACGGTGATGCCGGAAAAATTTAAGAACGTCACCAACGGCATCGCGCATCGCCGGTGGCTCTGCCAGGCCAACCCCGAGCTCGCGACGTTTATCCGGGAGCGTCTTGGCAGCGACGAATTTGTCATGGACGCGTCGCATTTGGAAGAGCTGACGCCGTTTGCGGACGATCCCGATTCGCTGCAGGCATTTATGGCCATCAAGCGCCGCAACAAAGAGCGCCTGGCAAAATATGTGCTGCAGCAAAACGGCGTGGCCATCGATCCGGATTCGATTTTCGACGTGCAAGTTAAGCGCCTGCATGAATATAAGAGACAGCATCTCAACGCGCTGCATATCCTGCACACTTATCTCGAGCTGAAAGAGAATCCCAATATGGAATTTGTGCCGCGCACCTATCTGTTTGGCGCAAAATCCGCTCCCGGCTATTTCCTCGCCAAGGAGATTATCCGCTTTATCTATCTGCTTGGCAAAGAGATCGAAAACGATCCGGCTGTGCGGGATAAGCTGAAAGTGGTTTATCTGGAGGATTACCGTGTATCGTTGGCAGAGCTGCTGATGCCTGCCGCCGATATCAGCGAACAGATCTCGCTGGCCGGTACGGAAGCGAGCGGTACCGGCAACATGAAGCTGATGATGAACGGCGCGGTGACGCTGGGCACGATGGACGGCGCCAACGTGGAGATCTACGAATCGGTCGGCCCGGACAACATCTTCATCTTCGGCATGTCGACAGAAGAAGTCGAAAACCAAAAGCGGATGGGGTATACGCCGCAAACGCTGTATAACAACAATCCGCGCATCCATCGGGCGCTCGACGTGATGTTCCGCGGCTTCGGCGGACGGCAGTTCGGCGAGGTTGCCGGATCGCTCACCTCGAAGGATCCCTATATGGTGCTGGCGGACTTTGAAGATTATTGCCGTGCGCAGGATCAATCGGCGGCGGCGTATACTGACACGCTCGCTTGGGCGCGCAAAGCGTTGCTCAACACAGCGGGCAGCGGCATCTTCTCGTCCGACCGTTCGATCCAGGATTATTCCGACCGCATCTGGCATTGCCGCCCGGTGACCGGCATGTGATATCCAATCCAGCCGCATCTTTCAAATCTTGAAAGATGCGGCTATTTTCTTGAACACCTTGACGAATGGCAAGACGCGCCGAAGCTTTGGGGTGCTATTCGTAAATCTATCGACGATTCCGGCGAAAACGGACTCTATATTCTCACCGGTTCCTCGTCGAAAGACGTAAAAACGCCGCACACGGGAACGCTACGTATCAGCCAGTTAAAAATGTACCCGATGAGTCTATATGAGAGCGAGGAATCGAACGGGAGCGTGTCTCTTATGCAACTTTTCGACCATCCCGATGATTTTGACGGATGTGTTTCTTCCATGTCGATCGACGATATCATTTTTGCTATTTGCAGAGGCGGTT
>JAFTBJ010000173.1 GCA_017455295.1 Clostridia bacterium | reverse complement strand
GTCGGGAACACCTGCGGCACCGTTTTCTCATATTCGTTCGGGATGCCCCAGTTGTCATAAAAGAAATAGTGCCCGCGGGCGCTCGCGTCGCCCGCTTTTGCCGCTTTCGCCCACACATGCTCGTCGCTGGTGTGGTTCATCACGAAATCGAGACAGCAGGCGATGTCGCGGTCGTGGCAAAGTGCTGTAAGCTCCCGCAGATCGTCCATCGTGCCGATCCGGGACTGCACCTTTTGAAAATCGGACACCGCATAGCCGCCGTCGCTGTTTTCCGGAGGGCTATCGAGCAGCGGCATCAAATGGAGATAGCGGACGCCGCTTTCGGTGAAATAGTCCATCTTCTGGATGACGCCCTGCAGGTTACCCGCGAAATTGTCGACATACAGCATCATACCGACCACATCGTGCCCGGTATACCAGGGCGACGTGCGTCCCCACGCGCGATCGCGCGCTTTGAGCGCGTCGTCACGCGCGGCATAGGCCTTTTGGATGATGCCGCACAGGTAGTCAAACCCCGCCTGATCGTTATGATAGAGCTCATAATAGAGCCATTTCAGTTCGTCACAGCGACTTTCAAGGCGCTGTTCCAGTTCCTTTGTGAAGTCTTCTTTCATACACTCCCGCTCCCTCACAAAATCCGGTTTTCATCAGCCGCCCAGCACGGCGTCGATCTGTTCGCGCTCCGGCATGGACAGAAGCGCGCCTTTTTTGGTGGTGACGAGATACGCCGCCGCATTTGCAAAGCGCAGCATGGCAGCGAGATCGTCTTCGGTAAGGCCATCCAACCCGTTTTCCAGCACAAACGACAGCACCGATGCACAGAAGGTATCCCCCGCGCCGGTCGTCTCGATCGTGCCGCCGAGCCGGAAGGACGGCATATACACCCGCTTGTCCTGATAATAGGAATAGCTGCCGTCGGGGCCGGCGGTGATGTTGAGCAGGCGGATGTTTGGGTAGTGCTGCTGCAGATAGGCAGCCCCTTTGTCAAAATCCGGACTACCGCACAAAAATTCGATCTCGTTGTCGGCGATCTTGAGCACGTCGCACTGAGCAAGTCCCCACTCCATCTGCGTGCGCGCATCGTCCATGCTGCTCCATAGCGGCGGACGAAGATTCGGGTCAAACGAAATCAGCGCGCCGCTGTCCTTTGCAATCTGCACCGCTTTTTTGGTGGCGGCGCGCACCGCGTCATGCGTCATAGACAGGGTGCCGAAGTGGAAAATACGACTCGCGCGGATAAGGCCTTCGGGGATCTCGTCCGCTGTGAGCATCATATCCGCCCCCGGGCTGCGATAAAACGAGAAATCGCGGTCGCCGTTTGCAAAGGTCTGCACAAACGCGAGCGTCGTCGGCACCTCATCGGAGAGCAGCAAAGCGCTCGTGTCGATCCCGATGGATGCGACGGTATCCCGCAGGCTTTTGCCGAACATATCGTTCCCGACCTTGCCGATGAAGGCGGTATGTTTTTGGAGCTTATTCAGCATCGCCAGCACGTTGCAGGGCGCGCCGCCGGGGTTCGCTTCAAACAGCGGATTCCCCTGCTCAGACAAGCCGTTTTGCGTAAAATCGATCAACAGTTCGCCTAAGGCGACGACATCAAAAATGGTATCCATTTTCAACCTCCCGGTTTTTTCAAAGGAGTGCCGGGCTGCCTCCCGACAGCCCGGCATGAACAAGAACACGAGATCTTGCGTATACTTTAGAAATCGTACTTGGCACACTCGGGTGCATTGGCTTCGGCAGACGCCGGATCGTACCAGATCAGGTTGTTGCCGGTTTCTTTGTCGAACAGCTGGATCAGCTTCGGCTGCACCGTGAAGTGGATGTTGGCGCCCATCGACACGTCAGTCTCGAGGTCCATCGTGGGAATCACCATCACGACTTCGTCGCTGCCGGAGCGGGCGTGCAGGTTGAACTCGGTGCCAAGCAGCTCGCTGACTTCAACAACCGCACTGAGCTCGCCCTGGCCGACCGTGATGTGCTGCGGACGGACGCCGCAGACGATCTCGCAAGGCTGCTGATCGCGGGATTTGAGCGCTTTCTGCTGGAACGCATCCAGTTCAAATTTGACGCCGCGGATTTCCGCATAGTATTTACCGCCTTCGAGCAGCAGCTTGCAACCGTCGAAGAAGTTCATCACCGGCATGCCGATGAAGCCGGCGACAAAGAGGTTCACCGGTTTGCTGAACAGCTCTTGCGGGGTTCCGATCTGATTGACAAAGCCGTCCTTCATGATCACGATGCGGTCGCCCAGCGTCATCGCTTCGGTCTGGTCGTGGGTGACGTACATAAACGTCGTATCGATGCGGGAACGCAGCTTGATGATCTCGGCGCGCATCTGGTTGCGAAGCTTCGCGTCCAGGTTGGAGAGCGGTTCGTCCATCAGGAAGACCTTCGGGTCACGCACCATCGCGCGGCCGATAGCCACACGCTGCCGCTGGCCGCCCGAAGCGCCTTCGGCTTGCGATCGAGATACTGGGTGATATCCAGTACACGGGCGACCTCTTCAACTTTACTCTTGATCTCCGCCTTCGGAACCTTCTTGAGCTTCAGCGCAAAGCCAAGGTTGTCACGAACGG
>JAFTBJ010000172.1 GCA_017455295.1 Clostridia bacterium | reverse complement strand
CTCAACGAAGACTTGTTCAAACGGGATATCGAAACGCTGTCTGCCAATGGTATGAAGGTGACCTCGTTCGGCGAGAGCTGGGTCGAGGGTACCGTGGAGTCGACAAAATCCGGCGTGCTGTGCACCACCATTCCGTATGATGACGGCTGGACGGTCAAAGTGGACGGCGCGGCGGTGGAGACGTTTGCTCTCGGCGATTCGCTGCTCAGCTTTGATATGCAGCCGGGCAGCCACACGATCAGCATCCATTTCTTCCCGAAAGGACTGGTGCCCGGCATCGCGATTAGTGTAGTGTCTTTGATCGCGCTCTTGCTGCTCGTGCATTTTGTGCAGTTACGGGATACCGGCAAAGGCTTTATCCTGTTTTTGAACAAACCGTTTTGGAATCAATCGAAAAAGGGCGATGAAGGATGATCACGGTAATCATGCCCGTCTATAATGAGGGCGCGTATATCTATCAAAACGTTTGCACAGTCGACGCGGTGCTGCGCGATGCGGCGATCGATCATCAGTTCTTGCTGGTGGACGACGGGTCCAAAGATAACAGCTGGGAGGAAATGGTGCGGCTTTCCACCGATTTTCCCCAGGTGTCGGCAATCCGGCTGTCCCGCAATTTCGGCAAGGAATTGGCGCTGTGTGCGGCGCTCGAAAACGCGGCCGGCGACGCTGTTGTGGTGATGGATTCCGACCTGCAGCACCCGCCGGAGTATATTCCCGAAATGGTGCGACTGTGGCAGGAGGAAGGGTATGACGTGGTCGAAGGCGTCAAATCCGACCGCGGCAAGGAATCGCTCGGCGGCAAGATCGCGGCGATGACCTTCTATAAAATGTTTAAAAAATCCGCCAAAATCGACATCGGTGTCGCGTCGGATTTCAAATTGCTCAGTCGCGATGTGGTGGAAGCCTGGAAGCAGATGCCCGAACGTAATACGTTTTTCAGAGGATTATCCGCATGGGTCGGCTTTAAGCGGTATGCGCTGCCGTTCAAGGTGGCGGCGCGCGCGGGCGGCGAAACCAAATGGACGCTCAAAAGCTTGATCCGTCTCGCGGTCAATTCCATTACGTCTTATACAGCGGCGCCGCTGTTCATTGTGTTTTGGATCGGCCTCATTATGTTGCTCGCCGGTGTGGTGCTTGGCATTCAAACGCTGATCACCTATTTCATGGGACAAGCGGAACGCGGATTCTCGACGGTGATTCTGCTGCAGCTGTTCATCGGTAGCGGCATTATGATCGGACTGAGCATCATCGGCCTCTATATTGCGAAGATCTATGAAGAAGTCAAAGCCCGTCCGCGGTATTTGATCAAAGAAAAACGCGGGACGGCGATCCTGCCGGATCAAAAGCCGGTGCGATAAAGAGAAGAGGAGGATTTGATTATGTGGAAACGTACTGTATCCGTTTTGGTGACGATGGCGATGCTGATGGCTATGCTGGTTATCGGTTCGGCGACGCCGGTATCCGCACTGCTGCGTGGTGATGTGGATGCCGATGGGCAAACCTCGTCGTCGGATGCGCGCTTGATCATCCGGGTGATCACCGAAGAAACCTCTGGTGATTTAACGAAAGAGGTTTTCACGGCGGCGGACTATAACGGCGACGATAAAATCACCACCACCGATGTCAGAGGAGTGCTCAGCAGTCTTATGGGAAATGAAGTAAACTATCTGGATATCAAAAGGCGCGATGCGCTGGGTGACTACAGCATCACCATTTTGGGCGACAGCATCGGTCACGGATCGGCTACGGGCGATATCCCGAACAACAGCTATGTCGGTCGCCTCAAAAAGCGGATCACCGAACTGACCGGTTCCACCAACTATGGCTTCACTTCTGTGGAAGGTACGCTCTGGAATAAGCCGATCGCATATGAAATGCACAGCTTCCCGACTTCTACGACCGGTTATAAAAATCCCGGTGAAGCGGGGGACGCCTGGGCGGAACATCGTACCGCGTGGTTGCTCGGCACAAAGGGCCTCGGCGGCACGAAGCATTGGAGCGGGCTGATCTTTACCGTGCAAAAAACGTTCAAGTATTTCTGTGTCTATTATGAAGCCGGTCCGTCCTACGGCACCTTCTCGGTGGCGACGCTCAACAGCGACGGCAACGGCATCGATTTGCCGGACGTCAACGGTAACGTGATGGTCAACTGCCGCGAAGAGACCGAAACCTATCGCCGCACCGCGATGTACGATATGTCGCAGTTGATCGACAACAAAATCTGCATCGCGATCCAAAGCACCGACAACAGCGAGGTCATCATCACTGGCATCGGGTATTATAATGATCCGGATGCGATCGTCGTCAACAATTTTTCGAACGGCGGCCTGGAGCTGGCGGGCAACGGCCCCGACCGCTACGGCAATATCACGGGACTTGACTATAAATTCCTCGATATGGCGGCGCAGTCCGATGTGATCATCTTTGAACTCGGTGGAAATGATGCACATTTTGAGTCGGATCTCGATGTCTTTGAACAAAAGATCGATTATTTGATCAAAAAGGTCAAGCAAAACAATTGCAAGATGATCGTGAATGATACGGTCTTCTATATCCCGGAAGCATCCAGCCACGGCGTGTGGATGGATAAGACGCGCATTGATTGGGTCAAAGGTCAACTGAAACGTCTTGCCGAAGAAACCGGCGGCATTTATGTCGATCAGCAGGGGGAACTCGGCGATAAACTTCTCAATACGATCGGCGACTATTTCCATCCGAACGCAGAAGGCCATCGCATGATGGCGGAGCTGCTATTCAAAGCAATGGGCATTGATTAACATGATAAAAATGCACGGCAGATTTTGCCGTGCATTTTTGTAAAAAGGAGCACATAGCATGATGGTTCGCATGGAACATCCAAAACCGCAGTTTCGCCGGGACGTTTGGCAAAACCTGAACGGAGAGTGGGCGTTCGAATTTGACCCGGACGTGACCGGATGGGAGAAAGGCTTTGCTGACGGCCGCCATCCGTTTTCTAAGACCATTCAGGTACCGTTTTGCATGGAAAGCACGCTCTCCGGCATCGGAGAACGCGGCTTTATGAAATGCGTATGGTATCGCCAGACCGTGATATTGACGGCGGCACAGTTGACCGGACGTGTGCGTCTGCATATCGGCGCCGCCGACTATGAAACGGTGCTGTATATGAACGGCCGGGAATGCGGGCGGCATTGCGGCGGATATGCTTCCTTTTTCTTTGATATCACCGATCATGTCAAGAAAGGGGAGAATGTGATCACGCTGCAGGTGCTCGACGACACCCGGGACAAGCGTATCCCGTCCGGCAAGCAAAGCGAAGCCGAAGCGTCGTATGGCTGCTTTTACACCCGCACCACCGGCATCTGGCAAACGGTGTGGCTGGAATTTTTGCCGGCGACGCACCTTGAAACTGTGCGATACACAACCGATATTGACGCCGCCTCGGTGGCGATTGACGCCGCAGTGTGCGGTGAGGGGACGCTGACGGTCGAGGCGTTTTATGAAGGCCGCCCGGTCGGCAAAGCCGCTGCATCGGCCGCAAACGGTAAGGCGGTTTTGACACTGCTTCTTTCGGAGACGCACCTATGGGAGCTCGGGCACGGGCGGCTGTATGATCTGGTGCTCACCTTCGGCGACGATGTCGTGTATAGCTATGTTGGCCTGCGGGAGGCGAAGCTTGTCGGCGAGCAATTTTTGCTCAATGGGCGCTCGGTGTTCCAGCGACTGGTGCTCGACCAGGGGTATTATCCGGACGGGATCTACACCGCACCGTCCGACGAGGCGCTCGCCGCCGACATCGACCGCGCGATGGCCTGCGGATTCAACGGCGCGCGGCTGCATGAAAAAGTGTTTGAAGAGCGGTTTTTGTATCACTGTGACCGCAAAGGCTATCTGGTGTGGGGGGAATACCCGAACTGGGGACTCGATCATACCTGCATGGAAAACGCGCCGTACATTTTGAATGAATGGCTCTCGGTGATTGAGCGGGATCGCAACCACCCGTCGATCGTCGGCTGGTGTCCGTTCAACGAAACGTGGGATCAAGGGGAGGCGCGGCAAAGCGACGAGCTGATCGCGTCGGTGTATCACGCGACCAAAGCGGCCGATCCATCCCGCCCTTGCATCGATACCAGCGGCAATTATCACGTCGTGACGGATATTTTTGATTTGCACGATTACGATCAGGATCCGGCCGTCTTTGCCTCCCATTATGCGGCGTTTGCCGCGGGCGGCCCGCTATTTGACCGATTGGCCGATCGCCAGACCTATACGCCGGGGCAGCCGGTGATGATCAGCGAATACGGCGG
>JAFTBJ010000171.1 GCA_017455295.1 Clostridia bacterium | reverse complement strand
TCATCATTTGGCGGAGAGGAAGGGATTCGAACCCATGTGCGATTTCTCGCAAACTGATTTCGAGTCAGCCCCGTTATGACCACTTCGATACCTCTCCAGGTATATTTCCACCGGTTTTCCCTCAAAAATCACTTTGGAAAATGAGGAGAAAACACGGAGAGAAAACGACTATTTAATTGTACTCGAACTCACGAAAAACCCTTATAAATCAAGGGTTTTCGAGGTAGGGACTTCCAAATAATACAGAGGATTTCGAGTCAGGCCCGTTATGACCACTTCGATACGCTTCCATCTATGTTAACCCGCAAAAAGCGGGATTAACGCGCTTTATTCTGTTTTCATCGCATAACGGGCAGGCCCGTTATGTCCCATAAGCGGTGCCCGAAAAACGAGCACCGAACACCAGTATAGGCGATTTTGGCCGGAATGTCAAGCCGAAAATCAAAAAATCAAGCCGGGGATACCGCGGCGTGTGCCAAATAAGGCGGTGCGCGGTGCGGGGTTACAAGGTGGTGGGCACGGCGTCGGCGACCGCTTTGTTCAAGAGCGGCTCAAAATCGAATGCCGCCTCCGCTTCTTCGAGCATCCGCAAGGTCGGGCGGGTGCGCGGGTGGCGCGGTGTGAACACGGTGCAGCAATCCTCATACGGCTGGATCGAAATGTCGAATGTGCCGATCTTGCGAGAGACGCGAATGATCTCCTCCTTGTCCATCCCGATCACAGGGCGAAACACCGGCATGGTTGCCACCGCGTCGGTGCAGCGCAGCGCGGGGACGGTCTGGCTCGCGACCTGACCGAGGCTTTCGCCTGTGATCAGCGCGCCGCAGTCTTCCCGCTCGGCGATGCGCGACGCAATGCGCATCATCATGCGCCGCATCACGAGGGTGAACAGCTCTTCCGGACAATGGTCGCGGATGGCCTCCTGAATTTCCGTAAACGGCACAAGGATATATTTGATCCGCCCCGCATAATGCCCGACCTGCCGCAGCAGATCCCGCACCTTTTGTTCCGCCCGCTCGCTTGTATAGGGCGGGGAGGCGAAATGGATGGCGGTGAGCGCCAGGCCGCGCTTGGCCATCATGTAGGCTGCGACGGGGGAGTCGATGCCGCCGGAGATGAGCACCGCCGCATATCCGGCGGTGCCGACCGGCATGCCGCCCGCGCCGGGGATCTGCGCCGTGTGGACATAGGCGCCGAAATCGCGGATCTCGACGTTCACGATGACGTCCGGCTCATGCACATCCACCTTGAGATGCGGGAACGCCTCAAGGATCGCGCCGCCCACCTCGGCGCTGATCGCGGGGGACGGATAGGGGAACGTCTTGTCGGCACGCTTGGATTCCACTTTGAAGGTGGCGGCGGCCTCCAGCGTATCGCGCAGATAGTCAACAGCGGCCGCCTGAATGGCCGCAAGGTCTTTTTCGACCACGCGAGCGCGGGAAAAGGCGGCGATGCCGAACACCTGCGACACGCAGCGGCAGACGTCGTCCATATCGATATCGCTGTCCAGCGGTTCCACATAAATAGTCGATTGCGCGCGGCGCAGTTCAAACGAGCCGAGAGAACGAAGACGGCGTTTCAAATTCTTGACCAGCGCCGTTTCAAAGGTGCCGCGATTGAGCCCTTTGAGCGCCAGCTCGCCGTTTTTGATCAGCACGATCTCGCGCGGAGTATCCGTCATATGCGTATCATTCCTCACTTTGCGGGATGGTGGTAGTCGGCTCGGCGTCGGTGACGATCGTGGTCGGTTCCGGGAGGGTTGGCACGGTGGTCGGTTCCGGGAGGGTTGGCACGGTGGTGGCCACAGGCGGCTCGACATAGACGTTGAAGGAGATGCGAAGATTTTGATAGTACACATAGACGGTGCGGTAACCGGGCGAATAGGAATAGAATCCGCTGGCGACCCAGTCGCTGAGCTGCTGCACGGCGCCGTTGGAATAGACGCCGAATACATGCGTTTGCGCCCGGCTGAAATCTTCATACAGTTGATAGCGCGTCTTAGTTGAGTTGCCGATATAGATGCGGGTGAGATACGGCGACGTCGGCTGTGTCGGGGACGTATAGAGCGGATTGACGGTATACGCTGGCGGCATGGTGAACACCCCGGTGGCCGTCGTGGTACCGGTCATGGTCGTGGTCTGCGAGGCGATGAGGCCAAAGGTGCCGTTTCCCTGATAAAACGGGAAGGTCGTGGTGGTGGAATTGGACGCGACCACCGACGTGCTCATATATTGCAGCAGCGAGTCAATCGGCTGGATGACGTAGTTGGGATCGAGGTAATACGCATGCGGCGTAATGCCTTGATGCGTGTACCACGCATACGGCATCAGCACGTCGTCGTTGACGGTGATCTGAGACGGATCGGTATTGGGCGATTCGCCGTCGCGCACGCGGCGGGCGACCAGCACCGTGCGGCCATCGTTGAAATAGACGTCGCCGTATTCGCTGCAAGTGGACAGCATGACGATCTCATCGGTCGGCTGCAGGTCGACGTCGCCGTATACATACAGCGAGCGCGCAAGGATCTCGGACAGGAAATAGGCAAAATCCACATTGTCCGAAAATTCGGTGCGCAGATAGTTGAACGGCTGACCTTCCGCGGAGTTGTTGTTGACCACGATCAGCGCGAACACCTTGTATTCGCCCTTCCGATATAACGTGTTCATCGTGAACGTGCGGGCGGTGCGGGCCACGTCGACGCCGTCGAGCAGGCGGTTGAGCCCCGCAAACATCTGGCCGCTCGCCATGTTGTGGCCATAGATGATCGCGTTGTGATTGAAATAGTTTTGATTGGAAAAATCGTTGCGATAATCAAAGAAGAGCGAGCCGTTCTTGTTGTAGGTCAGGTGGTAGTCGTGATACAGATAAAAGTCGTTGTCTTTTGCCTGCATGACGGGATATTCCATATTGATGGTGGCGCCGTCATCCGAGTGGAAGGAGAGCCAGCCGCGGATGTCGCTGTTTTGATAGTACAGCTTTTTGAAGGACGGATCGATCCCGGCCGGGTAGGGGAAGTTTTGCTCGTTTTCATCCAGCACCGGTTCCGCGTCGGGGTTATAATCGTTTTGCAGCGACTGCGCCAGCACCGTATTCTGCATCGGGATGAGTACGAGATCGTCCACCAGGTAGGTTACGGCGCCGACAAACACGAGGATGCCGACGATCATGACGCACTTGCGGATCACGTCAAAGGCGCTGTCCCCGATGTGGGGGACGATCGCGCCGAAAATGCGCGCGGCAAGCGCCCGTTTCGGAGGCGTTTGCTCGTCGGGCTCTTCCGGCGTTGTCGAGATGCTTTGCGCGGCTTCCGCCTCCGGCGAGGAAGTCGCATGGGAGGGCCGATGCGGAAGCGACGCCAGCGCGTCCGCCGAACCGGTCGAAAGCGGCTGCACGATGGTCACGCCTTTGTCTTCCGGCGAAGCCGTGCGAAATTCGTCGACGATGCTGTTGACGTCCAGCTCGTCGTCATCCTGCGAATGAGAAAAAATATCGGGGGTGTTTGCCATATTAGATCCCGCCTTTCCGATGATTGTCTGCGCGCGCCAGTGTGTTCACTGCGTCGCGCAGAGCGGTAATGAGTGTGTGAATATCGTCTGACGTGTTTTGTGAAGATAAACTGATCCGCAAGGCCGAGCCGATCGCTTCTTTCGGAAGTCCCATCGCCTGCAGCACATGGCTTTCATGCCCTTTGGCGCAAGCGGAGCCGGCCGAGACGTAAATATCCCGTGCGGCAAGGAAATGCACCAGCGTTTCGCTTTTGAGACCGGCAACCGAAACATTCACGATGTAGGGAACCTTGTTTGCCGGGAGGTGACAGGTGACGCCGTCCACCGTTTTCAGCCCGTCGAGAAGCTGCGCTTCGAGAGCGCGGTACCGCTCCTCTTGTGCTTGATAGGACGGCAGCTGTCCGATCGCCGCGCCGACCGCGGCGATCAGCGGCACGCTTTCGGTTCCCGAACGCATCCCGCGTTCCTGTCCGCCGCCGAAGACTCGCGGGGTCAGCCGCACACCAGGGCGGATATAGAGCGCACCGACGCCTTTTGGCGCGTGCAGTTTGTGACCGCTGATGCTGATCAGATCAACATGCGGGACGATCGGCTTCAAGGAGAGCTTTCCCGCCGCCTGTACCGCATCGGTATGGATGAGCGCATGGGGGCATGTCCGGCGGACGAGCGTCGAGATGGCGTTGATGGGCAGCCGTGCGCCGGTTTCGTTGTTGACCGTCATCACGCTGACGAGAACGGTGTCCTCCCGGCAGGCGTCGGCGATCGCCTTGGCGGCAATATCGCCGTTTGCATCCGGGGGTACGAACGTCACGGAAAATCCCTGCCGCTCAAGTTCTTTGGCCGCTTCCAGCACCGACGGGTGCTCGATCGCGGTGGTCACAATGTGCTTCCCGCGGCGGCGCATCGCATCGGCGCCGCCAAGCAGCGCGAGGTTATTGGCTTCGGTACCGCCGGAGGTGAACACGATCGTGCGTTCGGCTGCCGCATCGTCCGGCAAGCCGAGCAGCGACGCGACCGCTCGCCGGGCGGCGGTCAGTTCTTCCTCGGCGCGGACGCCGAGCGTGTGCAGCGAAGACGGATTGCCGAAGACGTCGGTCATCACGCAAAACGCTTTGTCCGCAGCGGCCGGACATACGGCGGTGGTGGCGCTGTTGTCCAGATAGCACGCCATAACGATCCCGTCTCCTTCTCTGCAAAGATATACAAGCCTATTATACAATAGAAATAAACGTCTGACAACTGTTTGTTTTTTGCGATTTTGGAAATTTTTTGTAACGAAACCGGACAATTTTCGGTCAGGATGTCGGGAAATGCCCGAAATTGACAAAATTGTAAGAAAAAACCCCAAAAAAGCGGTGGAAATCCGTCGCATTTTGCGATACAATAAAGTTGCGTTCGAGAGTTACTCGAAAATCAAAGCATAGGAGGCGCACGTGTATGAAAAAAGGATGGATCATAGCGACGATTGTAGCAATAGTGGTGGCGGTGGCGGCAGCCTATGTTTTGCTGAGCGGCTGTCAGAAAAACGGCACGATTTGTGAAGAATTCACGATGGAAGACTGATCGGCTGTGTCCCGGCGCTGATCGCGCAGCGGTATGAAAATGGAAAACCGCTCTTTGTGTGTGAGCACAAAGAGCGGTTTTTTGCTACACAGGAGCGGGTACAGGCGACCTGTGAACGATCAAAGCTGCGGAAAGCGCTTGCGGATATATTGTTCAATAAAAGCGGCAGTGCCGTCCACGCCGAGGCGGGAATCGTTGATGCACAGATCATAGCCGCGCGAATCGCCCCATTTGACCGGACAATAAGAGTTGTGGTACGCTTTGCGCTGTTTGTTGCAGCGCGCGATCATAGCGGCCGCTTCGTCCGGCGACAGGTTATTCAGCCGGCAGATGCGCTCGAGCTTGCTTTGCTCGTCCGCGAGGATGAACACGCTGATCAGCGCCGGATGGTCGCGCAGCACGGTTTCCGCGCAGCGACCCACGACGACGAAGGATTCGCCTTCGGCGGCTTTCTTTTTCAAGTAATCGAATTGCAGCCGCGCGATGTTTTCTTCGGGGGAATTGTTGAAGCCGCGCACCTTGCGGGAGAGAAGCCGTCTTTTTGGCACCTCGTCGTATTTGGTCAACGCCGAGATATCCAGATTGCGTTCGTTGGCCAGCTCCCACAGAAGGTTGCGGTCATAGAAGGGAATTTGAAAGGTTTTGGCGAGCTGTTCGGCAATGAAATGTCCGCCGCTGCCGAATTCGCGGCTGACGGCAATGATAAGCTGATCGGTCATCGTAACGGCACGTCCTTTCTCACAGATATCTCACGAAAATGAACAGGGTGGATATGATCAGCACCAGCACCGTTGCGGGCGCGATCTTCAGACAGTAGGTCTTCCAGCCGATGGGGTGACCGGCTTTTGCGGCGAGCGAGGTGCCGACCACGTTGGCGGACGCGCCGATCGGGGTGGCCGAGCCGCCGATGTCGGTGCCCATCGAGAGCGCCCAGGCGAGCACGTTGATGTGCACGCCCACCGTGCCGGCCAGCTCCGTGATGACGGGGATCATGGTCGCGGCGAAGGGAATGTTATCCACAAACGCGCTCGCGATGGCGGACACCCAGATCACGATGGTGATGACCAGCATCAGATTGCCGCCGCTGATGTCTTTGATGAATCCGGCGACGATGTCGAGGATGCCGGTCTGCTCCAGCCCGCCGACCACCACGAACAGGCCGACAAAGAAGAGCAGCGTGCGATAGTCCACCCGTTTCAAGATCTCCGGGATATGCCGGGGCGCGGTGACCAGCGTCAGCAGCGCGATGAACACGCCGATGAACGAAACGGTCAGCCCGGTTTGCGCGTGGGTGATGAGCAGCACGACCGCCAGCAGAAAGATGACGGTGCTGATGATAAACCCGCGCTTATTGGTGATGGCCTCTTTCGGGTTGGGATAGTCCTTCGGGTCGGGTGGATCGCCTTCGGTGCGGAGATCCTTGCGGAACAGGAAATAGAAATAGACGATCACAGCTACGAGCGACAGCCCCGCGATCGCGCCGGTATTGGTTAGAAAGTCGGTGAACGACAGGCCGAGCGACGTGCCGATGATGATGTTGGGCGGATCGCCGCACATGGTGGCCGAGCCGCCGAGGTTGGCGCAGAAGATCTCCGTGAGCACCATCGGGACGGGGTTGAACCGCAACAGCCGCGAAAGCTCGATCGTGACGGCGGCAAGGAACAGGATGACGGTGATGCTGTCGATGAACATCGCGAGGATCGCCGACATGATCATAAACGTGAGAAACAGCGGGATGGTTTTATAATGCACCAGTTTTGCGATGCGGATGCATAGCCAGCGGAAAAAGCCGACACGCGCCATGCCTTCCACCATCACCATCATGCCGGCGAGAAACAGGATGGTCGCCCAGTTGATGCCGCCGGACGAGCTTTCTTCCTGCCCGACCGCATACCAGAAATCCGGCCGGAAGATGGCAGCGAAGTTGAGGGTGTTCCAGATCGCGTCGAGGCTCTGCATGCAGAGGCCGAACACGACGATCAGGGTGAGCGCCGCACCGATCAGGGTGATGATATACCGCTCGATTTTTTCAGTTATAATGAGGCCGAACATCACCACAAAGATGGATACGGCCGCGATTTGTGCGATCATATGGTATTGCGCCTCCGGTTTTCCGCGCTTTTGCTGAGCGGCGCGGACGATCCAAATTGCCACGGCACATTATACCGCATCGGCAATGGAAATGCAAGGAAAATTTGAAAAACAAACGTGATGAAAATCCCGTCAAAACGCAGTTGCCTGCGTTTTGACGGGATACGAGTTATGAAGAAGCGTCGGATTCTTCCGGCAGCCGGGTGGCGACGATTTCCAGCAGGCGGCGGCCGTCCGTTTTGGTGACGGTGACCGACAAGCCGTCCGCTTCAAAGGTATCGCCTTCTTCGGGGATGCGGTCGAGCGCTTCCATCGCCCAGCCGCTGACCGTCGTCGCCTCGCTGTCGCTTTCCAGCTCGAGTTCATCGAGCATCGCCCGCAGGCTCATGCTGCCGGCGATGCGATAGCGGCCGTCGTCGAGCGTCTGCAGTTCTTCCACGATCTCGTCGTGCTCGTCCCAGATCTCGCCCACCAGCTCTTCGAGGATGTCCTCCATCGTGACGATGCCGAGCGTGCCGCCGAATTCGTCGGCGATCACGGCCATGTGGGATTTTTCTTTTTGCAGCAGCCGCAGCAGATCGTCGATCTTCATGGAGCCCGCGATAAACGGGATCGGTTTGATGATCGCGTCGAGTGAGCCGCCCGACGGATAAACATTGGTGTAAAAATCTTTCAAATGGATCACGCCGATGATGCTGTCCAGCGTGCCGTCATAGACCGGCAGGCGGGAGAAGCCCGTCTCCGAAAAGACAGAGGCGACGTGGTCGCAGGAATCGGTCTTATCCACCCCTTCGATGTCGACGCGGGGGGTGTAGATATCGTCCGCCTGCAGCTCGTCAAATTCGATGGCGCTGCGGATCAAATCGCTTTCGTGATGGTCGATCTCGCCGTCCTGCTCCGCTTCTTCCACCATCGTCAGCAGTTCCTCTTCGGTGACCGACGGGGTGTCGGAGATGCGGAAAATCTTGCGCAGCAGCGCTTTCCAAAGGCCAAAGATCCAGTTGAGCGGGGTCAGCAGCACGATCAGCACGCGGATGATCGACGCGGTGGCGACCGCAAATTTTTCGGGGGATTCTTTGGCGAGGCTTTTCGGCGAGATCTCGCCGAAAATCAGCACCGCGACGGTGATGACCACCGTGCTGAGCGTCGCGCCGCCCGAGCCGATCAGCTTCGTGAAAAACACGGTCGCGATGGACGCGAGCGCGATGTTGACAATGTTGTTGCCCACCAGCACGGTGGACAGCAGCTTGTCAAAATCCGCCGTCAGCTTGAAGACTTTCGCGGCGCGGCGATCGCCGTTGTCCGCCATATTCTTGATGCGGATGCGGTTGAGCGACGAGAACGCGGTCTCGGTTGCGGAAAAGAAGCCGGACATGGCAACCAGTACAACCATGATGATGATTATACCGATACTGTCACGATCCATAAAGCAGAACGTCCTCCTTTTTAATAGCCGATCTCTTCGCCCACGAAGAGAATTTTGATACGGTTTTTGTGCCGCTGTTTGGCGGACACCAGGTAGTTGGCGCAGATGCGGCCGTCCTGGCCGCAGCCGAGCGTCATGCCGCCGTCCGCGCCCGCGCAGCGGCCGGTTTCGGCGCAATAGGTGTCGCAGGACAGCCGTTTGGCGTTTTTGGGAGCGGCGATGGTTTTGACGCGGCGCACAGCGGCGTCGAGATCCGGCACCAGCTTGTTGATCCCCACCACCATGATGACCGATTTCGGGCCGTAGGCGATGGCGGCGATGCGGTTGCTGTTGCCGTCGACGTTGTACAGCTCGCCGTGCAGCGTCACCGCGTTGCAGGAGCAAAGATACGCGTCGGCAAAAAAGCTTTGGCGATAGATCTCCTCGCATTGGTCGCGGGTCAAACCGGGAGTATACCGGTCGAGAAATTGATAAGCTCCCGAGCGCAGCAGATCGAGCACGCCGGTTTCTTTGAGACTTTCCGAACCGCCGACTGCGACCACGTCGCCGTCATGCAGGAGCGATGCAACCGCGTCCTTGACTTCGGCGGCGGTGGCAACAAAATGGCTTTCGATGCCGTTTCTCGAGAGCGCGGTCATCGCGGTCTCCACCTGGCGGGGGATGTCGGGGTTATTCAAGAGGCAGCCCTTCTTCCAATTTGGTGATGAGGTCGATGCGGCGCTGATGGCGGCCGCCTTCAAACGGCGTTGTCAGCCAGGTTTTGGCGATCATGCGCGCGAGCTCCGGCCCGATGACACGGGCGCCCATCGCGAGCATATTGCTGTCGTTGTGGCGGCGGGTCAGCTCGGCAGAATAAGGCTCGCTGCACAGCGCACAGCGGATGCCGGGCACCTTGTTCGCTGTGATGGACACGCCGATGCCGGTGCCGCAGATGACGATCCCGCGGTCGCATTCGCCGGAGGCGACCGCTTTGGCGGCGCGGGCGGCAAACACAGGGTAGTCGCAGCTTTCGGCGGTATCGGTGCCGAAGTCGCGATAGGCAAGGCCCATCTCGTCGAGCAGGTCCTTGACCAGTTGTTTCATTTCAAGAGCGCTGTGATCACAAGCGAGAGCGATCATAAACAGTCATCGTCCTTTCGGGAAATATCGTATATAGTATACCATAAATAAAAAGCGTCTGTCAATCGGCGTCCGGTTCCCACGCGGGGATCTCGGCGCACAGCGCACGGATCTCATCCGGCGTTTTCGTTTCGGTACGGGAAAAGACGGCGAGGTATTCCACATTGCCGTTTTGCCCGTGGATGGGGGAGACGGTCAGCCCGTGAAGAAACAGTGAACAGGCGGCGGCGCTTTCCGCGATGGCGGTGAAAAGCGGCGGCAGCACGGCACGGTCTTTGACGATGCCGTTTTTGCCGAGCGCCTGCCTCGGCGCTTCAAATTGCGGCTTGATTAGCGTGACACAGCGGCCGTCCGCTTTCAAAATGCGGTCGATCGCCGGAAAAATCTTGGTCAGCGAGATGAACGAGACGTCTGCTGTGACGAGGTCGACCTGCTCGCCGAGCATGTCGGCGGTCAGGTGGCGCGCGTTTTGCCGCTCCATCACGGTGACGCGGGGATCCTCCCGCAGCCTCCATTCTAGGATGCCGTAGGCGACGTCCACCGCAAACACATGCGCGGTGCCCCGCTGCAGCAAACAGTCGGTGAAGCCGCCGTTGGAGGCGCCGATGTCGCAGGCGCAAAGGCCTGCCGGGTCGATGCCGAACACATCGAGCGCCTTTTCCAGTTTGTAACCCGAGCGGGAGGCATAGCGCTTTTCTTTTTGGCGCAGCGTCAGCACCGTGCCGTCCGGCACGGCGGTACCCGGCTTATCGGCGGGCGCCTGCCCGATAAAGACGCGGCCTTCCATGATGAGCGCGGCCGCTTCTTCGCGGGACACGCCAAACTGCTCGGCCGCGAGTGCGTCAAGACGAATGGACAAACGGATCATCTGCCTTTCTTAGAAAGGTTGCGGGAACGGTCTTGCAAAATGGCCGAAGACTCGGTATAATAGAAAACACAAACGAACAAAAAGGAAGTGTCGTTATGCCAAAACAGATCCTCCCCGATCGGGAGCGCCGGCCGGCGTTCGCTGTGATCTATCTGGTGCTGACCGTGATCGGTGCGTTGCTGACGATCGGGCTGTACGCCCGACAATATATGCAGCCGCTGCTGCTCGGGGTATTCGGGACGGTGGCGCTGGTGCTGACCGTTCTCGCCGCGATCGTGTGGCCGGGGGTCCGCGGGCTGCGCATCGGCAGCCGGGTTGCCGGGGGGCTTGTGGTGGCGCTGATGATCGTCTTCGCCGTTGTGATCGCCACAGGAAGCGCGTCGGCCGATCCGCTTTATGTGCTCGGCGAGTTCGCCACCTGGACAGCGATGCTGCTGCAGGTTCTCTTGGCGTTTTTTCTGCCGACGGCGGTGATGGCCGCCTCGCACGGCGGGCGGATGGATATTGTGTTGCTGCGGGTGATGGCGATCCTCAACGCGGTGTGTGTGGTGTATTTCATGGTGTATGCCGCGACCAAAACGGAGTGGACGTTCGGACTGTTTGACGTGCTGACCGAGTGGCCGTTCGCCCGCTACACCTATGCGGCGTTTGCCGTGCTGCTGGCGGGGCTATCATTTGTCAAGGCGATCTATGCCGGACAGCCGTTTCGCAAAAAAGAGCGATGATCAATCGAGGCGATCCTCCGCGTTTTTGAGCAGGCCGAGCAGCGACGCGGCAAACAGCGGATATTCGCGGGAGAGCTGATCGGGCAGCAGCAGCGGCGCTTTGGCGGGGCTTAACGGCTCATATCCGCCGCACGGCTTACCGGCGCACAGCAGCATCAATCCGGCCAGTTCTTTGAGCGAGCCGGGCGCCGCCGCCATGCGGAAGGTGTCGTCGGACAGCGAAAAAAGGCCGGGCAGGTTTTTGGGGTTCGCGGCATACAGCGTGCGGAACACCGCATAGATGCACAGCGACAAATAGGCGCTGGCATACGCCGTCACCCCGGCGTTTTCCGACCGCTGCAGCATGTCGAACAGCACATGCAGCGAATTGACGATCAGTTTTTTGTGCAGCGCAGGTCCCGCCGTTCGTACGGCGTCGCTTTCGACGGGAAGGCCGTCGGGGATATTGTCCACCGAAAGGATCGCGCCTTCTTTGTCGGCGGTGCGGCCGAGCAGATAGTCGCAGGAGACATGGTAATAGTCTGCGACGCGCACAACGAAATCCAGCCCGCATTCGCGGATGCCCTTTTCATAATGCGACAGCAGCGCTTGCGACACACCGAGATCGGCGGCCGCTTTCTTTTGGCTAATGCCCTGTTCCTTGCGCAGTAGGGTGATGATGCGGGAAAAATTCGTATTCATAGACGAAAAACACCTCGTATATTTTCAAAAGATGGTTCTGCCATTATACAAAAAAATATACAGTTTGTAAAGTCTTATTTTGCAGAAAGAGGAAAAAAGATGAAAACCTACAAAATCCACCTGCTGCGCCACGGCATGACCGAGGCCAACGAACAGGGACTGTATATCGGCCGAACGGATCTGCCGTTGTCGGCATACGGCCGCGCGGATCTGGAGGCCAAAAAGCAGGCGTTCGAGTACCCGGGCGCCGCCCGGTTTTTCACAGCGCCGCTGACTCGCTGTCGGCAGACGCTCGAAACGCTGTATCCCGGCTGCAAAGCGGAGGTGGTTGAGGGGCTGACCGAATGCGATCTCGGGGAATGGGACGGCAAACCGCTCCATGAGCTCAAGCACGACCCGGAATTTGTGAAATGGATGTCCGGCAAAGGGGAAGCGATTCCCGGCGGCGAGACACCGGAGGAATTTCAAGCGCGGGTCAGCGCCGCGTTTGAAGCGGTGGTGGAAGAGCTGATGCGCAAAGGCGACACCGAAGCGGTGATCGTGACCCACGGCGGCGTGATCATGATGATTATGGCGATGTACGGGCTGCCCAAAGCGCCGATGAAGGAATGGGCGGCGGACGCCGCCTGCGGCTTTACGCTGCGGATCACGCCGGAGATCTGGATGCGGGAGCCGGTTGCGGAAGCACTGTGTGCCATCCCGTGGGAGAAAAAATAAAACCAATATAATAAAAACAACCAGCAAGCGGCCAGCAAAATTTTCGCTGGCCGCTTGCTGGTTTTGCTATTTACTCAAAAGAGACGGGAGGTTGGGTATGTGGTAATAACGATAAAAGGTCGGATTCTATTTTTTCGGCGATATATTTCGGGGTGCAATCGGCATATTCTTTTTGAACCCATTCTTCGGAAAGAAAGGAGCCTTTTGTATGCTCGCAGAACCGTATAAATTGTTTTGCCGCGTCGTCTATATTGTCGGTTGATTCATATAGATTCAGGCATAGCGGGTAACGCTTTGTAAAGTAGAGCGTCGGACAATCGTCTCGTTTATAAATATTGACGATCGGTTTTCCTGTATTGATGTATTCCAATGTTTTGGAGGGCATATGAACAGGAACACTATTTCCGATATTGATCAATACATCGGCCTGTTTTAGAGCGTCTTGAGCCTCTTTGAATCCTTTCTCGGGCAAAAATGTGAGGGAGGCATCGGATGTTATGTGAAATTTTTGGGGGATGTCGGCACAGTTTTTACCCATAAAGGTTATATGAAAGCGGCTGTCCAACCGGGATATAATATCAAGAAAGTATTGCGGTGAGCGCATACCAAAGTACATAGTGCCGCAAAACAAACAATGAATCTGAGTGGGGTCGGTTGGCTTATCAGGACGCGAGAAGCCGGTTATCATAGGGAAGCAAACCGTAGAAATTTGTTTTATATATTATGTATATCCGCGTTTCTCAAGAACTTCTTTGATGAAAGGGGTTGTAAATACAATATCATAGCCATTCAGCATATTTAAGTATTCCGGTGATTCATCCGCACACGTTTGATGAGCGTGGATCATACAATCGGATGGATCCATAAGATACAGCCCTTTTATAATGCCGGCGCCTAACCGCGATCCGACAAGCGCACAGGGCTTATGACGCATAACCGAGAGAGCCGCATCAAAGCGGTATGAACGACGGAGCGCTTTCGCGGCGTGAGACAGCTTTGAAACTGTTATGTTTTTCCATGCAGTTGAAGGGCTTGACCGATACACCGTTTTTTCAAGCAGAGCCTCCCAATAGCGGCGATTGGTCGCATAATTGACAGGGGTGTCTAGAATTGTGGCCGGAGATGGTTCGCCTGTTTCGCTAAATGTAGTTAAAATTTGCTTTTCAGATTGAAAATAGGGTGAGAGCGTTATGACTAAACGGGAATTATGATCTGTTTTTGGAAATGTTTCATTCAAAATAAAGAGCATTTTGGGCATAAAGATTTCCTCGCAGTCTTTAGAAAAGAATAAGACTATCTTTGGAAGATTTGCTTTTTTAAACGTCTCAAGGTGTATATCCTTGCAATGAGTCGGTGGTTACTCTGGCTGCTTGCTACAATAATTTTCTTATCGGTTCCCGTATACTCGTTTACAGCGGGCATAATGGGATATGACATTTTGGGAAGATACATATCGTAAAGGACCGCTTTTTCTTTTTTTGAAAACCCGCCGGTTTCGATCAGCTGAGCATTGGAAAGATAAATAATACAGACGGCGGTGCTGAACCCTTTTTGTACATCGTTGTCGTTTTCCAATTTCAGCGAGGAGATCAGTTGCTGGCGTATAGCGATCGTGCGACATCCCACTTGAATGGATTGTGTCGTTCTGTCAAAGGTCATAGCGGATCGCGTCAGAGTGGAGTTGTCTTGTATGTAATGATATCCGGCATACGGGATCATACAGACATTTTGAATGGTTTGTTGCAGAAACTCGGTATTGAACAAACAATCTTCCGATATGGTGATGGATTCATCAAACAGCAGGTGATTATCAAGAATAAAACGGCGATCGTATAGCTTAGACGTTGGCGTTTGAAACAGAAAAATCGGGATCTGTCTTTTTAAGATAAGTTCTTTATAGCTGCTTCCGGAAAGAGTTTGCTTTTCCGGCAACAAGCACGTTGTGCCGCCGCCCCGATGAGGCGTCATACCGCATTGTACAAGGGTATAAGGACACTCCTGAAGGGGGAGAGAAAGAGTTTCTAAATACTCTTGATCCACATAATCATCGGAATCTATGAATGTGATATAGTCACCCGAGGCTTTTTGGATACCCACATTTCTTGCAGACGCTGCACCGCCGTTTTCTTTATAAAAATAAAGAAAACGCGGATCTTTTTCTGCAAAATCCCGGCAAACAGAGGCGGTGCCGTCGGTCGACCCGTCG
>JAFTBJ010000023.1 GCA_017455295.1 Clostridia bacterium | reverse complement strand
CGCAATAAGACGGACGTTCCGGCGACCGTGATGACGCTCGAGTATGATCCGAACCGCAGTGCCCACATCGCGCTGCTGCAATATGAGGATGGCGAAAAGCGCTACATCATCGCGCCGGTCGGCATGAAAGTCGGCGACACCGTTCTTTCGGGCGCGTCTGCCGACATCAAACCCGGCAATGCCCTGCCCCTGCAGAACATCCCGACCGGTACGTTTATCCACAACGTGGAGCTGTATCCGGGCAAAGGCGCGCAGCTCGCGCGCGCAGCCGGCGTGATGGCCCAGCTGATGGGTAAAGAGAACAACATGGCGCTGATCCGTCTCCCCTCCGGTGAGATGCGCAACGTGCCGCTCAACTGCATGGCGACGATCGGACAGGTCGGCAACGTGGAGTATGAGAATGTCAAGATCGGTAAAGCCGGTCGCAAACGTCACATGGGTTGGCGTCCGACCGTCCGCGGTTCGGTCATGAACCCCTGCGATCACCCGCACGGCGGCGGCGAAGGCAAATCCCCGATCGGTCGTCCCGGCCCTGTCACCCCGTGGGGCAAACCCGCGCTCGGTTACAAGACCCGCAAGACGCACAACCGTTCGGATAAATTCATCGTCAAGCGCCGCAACGGCAAGTAATCGAAAGGAGAATTCTGTTTTATGGGTAGAAGCGTAAAGAAGGGTCCTTTCGTACAGCCCGTGCTGCTTAAAAGGGTCCAAGAAATGAATGCCTCCGGCGAAAAACGCATCCTGAAGACCTGGAGCCGCAGCTCCACCCTCTTCCCGGATTTCGTCGGTCACACGTTCGCCGTTCACGACGGCCGCAAACATGTGCCGGTTTACGTGACGGAGGATATGGTCGGTCATAAACTGGGCGAATTCGCCCCCACTCGTACCTTCCGCGGCCACACCGGCTCGAAGAGTACGAAATAAGCGGTTGAAAGGAGAGAATCATTATGGAAGCAAGGGCTCAAGCGACGTATGTGCGCATCTCGCCCCGCAAAGTCAAAATCGTTCTCGATCTCATCCGCAATAAGCCGATTGATGAAGCGATCGCGATCGCGCACTTCACCCCGAAATCGGCGGCAGAACCGATCGAGAAACTTCTCAAATCCGCGGCAGCCAATGCGGAGAACAATCACAACATGGATAGAAACACCCTCTATGTTGCGGAATGTTTTGCCTGCCCCGGCCCGATCCTGAAGCGTATCCGCCCGAGAGCACAGGGACGCGCGTACCGCATCGAAAAGAGAACGTCACACATCACCGTTGTGCTCAAGGAAGCCGAATAAGCGAAGGAGGAGGACAGATATGGGACAAAAAGTGAATCCGCACGGCCTGCGCGTCGGCGTTATCAAAGACTGGGACTCCCGCTGGTTGGTCAAAGACAATGAGTTTGGCGACACGCTCGTGTCCGACTACAACCTGCGCCGTTACCTCAAGAAAACGCTCTATGCGGCCGGCGTTCCGAGAATCGAGATCGAGCGCGATGCTTCGAAAGTGCGCATCAACATTCATTGTGCGAAACCCGGCATCGTGATCGGCAAAGGCGGCGCAGACATCGAAAAACTGCGCGCGACCTGTGAAAAAATGGTCGGCAAAACGACGCTGATCAACATCGTGGAGATCAAAAACCCGGATCTGAACGCGCAGCTCGTGGCTGAAGGCATCGCCGCTCAGCTTGAAAAGCGTATGTCGTTCCGCCGTGCGATGAAGCAGGCCATCGGCCGCGCAATGAAGCTCGGCGCAAAGGGTATCAAGACGCAGGTATCCGGCCGCCTTGGCGGTGCGGAGATCGCGCGTACCGAACAGTATCACGAGGGTACGATTCCGCTGCAGACGCTGCGTGCGGACATCGATTACGGCTTTGCCGAGGCGAACACCACCTATGGCCGGATCGGCGTGAAAACGTGGATCTATCGTGGCGAGGTGCTCGCGGGCGCTGCCAGACCCCGTCGTGAACGGGAAGGGGGCCGCAAATAATGTTGATGCCGAAAAGAGTCAAATATCGTCGTGTACAGCGCGGCCGTTTGACCGGTAAAGCGCTGCGCGGCAACAAGGTCAGCCATGGCGAATATGGCCTGGTGGCGCTCGAACCCGCGTGGATCAAGTCCAACCAGATCGAAGCCGCTCGTATCGCTATGACGCGTTACATCAAGCGCGGCGGTCAGGTGTGGATCAAGATCTTCCCCGACAAGCCCGTCACCCAGAAGCCCGCCGAGACCCGCATGGGCTCCGGCAAGGGCTCCCCGGAGTACTGGGTCGCCGTCGTCAAGCCCGGCCGTGTGATGTTTGAGATCGCCGGTGTGCCGGAGGAGACGGCGCGCGAAGCCATGAGACTTGCAGCGAATAAGCTGCCCATCAAGTGCAAATTCGTTTGCAAGGAAGAACAGGATGGTGAGCAGTGATGAAGAAAACGGAACTCAGCAAGATCCGCGAAATGAGCGCCGAAGAGCTCGAAAAGAAGCTGGCGGATCTCAAAGAAGAACTGTTCAACCTTCGTTTTCAGCACGCGATCAATCAGCTCGATAATCCGAAGCGTTTGAGCGCGGTCAAGAAAGAGATTGCCGTTGTTAAAACGATTATCCGTGAAAACGAAATCAAAAACGCCGAGGCGTAATGGAAGGGAGGAGTCATTGTGAGCGAACGTAACCTGAGAAAGACGCGTACCGGTACGGTCGTCAGCGACAAGATGGATAAAACCGTCGTCGTCGCGATCGAGGACCACGTCCGTCATCCGCTTTACAAGAAGATCGTCAAACGCACGATCAAGCTGAAGGCGCATGATGAGAAGAACGAGTGCCGCGTCGGTGACCGCGTATCGGTCATGGAGACCCGCCCGCTGTCCAAGGATAAGCATTGGCGTGTGGTTGAAATCATCGAGAAAGCAAAGTAAGGCGACTGAAAGGAGGAACGCATAGTGGTTCAGCAACAATCCTACCTCAAGGTTGCCGACAACACGGGCGCGAAGGAGCTTATGACCATCCGCGTGCTCGGCGGCTCCGGCAGGAGGTATGCAAATATCGGCGACGTCGTGGTGGCTTCCGTGAAGAAAGCGGCACCGGGCGGCGTTGTGAAAAAGGGCGAGGTCGTGAAAGCTGTGATTGTTCGCAGTGTGCGCGGCGTGCGTCGTGAGGACGGCACATATATTCGTTTCGACGAAAATGCCGCCGTCATTATCCGTGAGGATAAAAACCCGAAGGGTACTCGTATTTTTGGGCCGGTGGCGAGAGAGCTCAGAGAGAAGGATTATTTGAAGATCCTGAGCCTTGCGCCTGAGGTTCTGTAAAGGAGGGTGTCGAAATTGAGTAACAAACTGCACGTGAAAAAGGACGATACCGTCCTGATCATCTCCGGCGACGACAAAGGCAAAAAGGGCAAAGTCCTGGAAGTCAGCCCGAAAGAGGGCAAAGTCATCGTCGAAGGCCGCAACATGGTGAAAAAGCATGTGAAGGCCCGCAAGATGGGCGATCCGAGCGGCATCATCGAGGCGCCTGCCGCGATGTATGTCAGCAAGGTGCAGGTCATCTGCCCGAACTGCAAAAAGCCGACCCGCATCGGGCATAACCGTCAGGCGGACGATAACGGCAAAATGCGCAGTGTCCGCGTGTGCAAACGCTGCGGCGAAGTCTTATAAGAGGAGGGAAACGCGAAATGGCTAGACTGAAAGAGCATTATCAAAATGCTGTCGCGCCGGAGTTGATGAAAAAATTCAGCTATAAGAGCGTGATGCAGATTCCGAAGCTCGACAAGATCGTTGTGAATGTCGGCTGCGGCGAAGCGCGTGACAACTCCAAAGTGATCGATGCGGTGATGATCGACCTTGCGGCGATCACCGGCCAGAAACCGATCGTGTGTAAGGCGCGCAAATCCGTTGCGAACTTCAAACTGCGCGAAGGCATGACCATCGGCGCAAAAGTGACGCTTCGCGGCGACCGTATGTATGAATTCCTGGATCGCCTCTTTAACGTGGCGCTCCCCCGTGTGCGTGACTTCCGCGGCATCAACCCGAACTCGTTTGACGGGCGCGGCAATTACAGCATGGGTCTCAAGGAACAGTTGATCTTCCCGGAGATCGACTACGATAAGATCGACGCGGTACGCGGCATGGATATCTGCTTCGTGACCACGGCGACCACCGACGAAGAAGCGCGCGAGCTGCTCACTTTGATGGGCGCTCCGTTCGCACGATAAGGAGGGCAATCATGGCGAAAACATCTATGAAGCTCAAGCAGCAGCGCGAGCCGAAGTATTCGACCCGGGCGTACAACCGCTGCAAGATCTGCGGCCGCCCGCACGCGTATCTTCGTCGCTATGGGATATGCCGTATCTGCTTCAGAGAGCTTGCCTATAAAGGCGAGATCCCGGGCGTGAGAAAAGCCAGCTGGTAATCAGCAATAGCCAAAAAGGAGGTAACCGGATATGCAAATCACCGATACTATCGCTGATATGCTCACCCGCATCCGCAACGCGAACGCGGCCAAGCATAGCACGGTGGACATCCCCGCTTCCAACATGAAGAAGGCTATTGCCCAGATTCTTGTTGACGAGGGATATGTAAAAGGATTCCAAGTGATCGAAGACGGCAAACAGGGCATCATCCGCGTCACCCTCAAATATGAGGGCGCATCGCGTACACCGATCCTGTCGGGGCTGAAACGTGTGTCGAAGCCCGGTCTTCGCATCTACTCGGGCGCCGAGGATATGCCGAAGGTTATGAAAGGCATTGGCACGGCGATCGTGTCGACGTCGAAAGGCGTTATGACCGATAAAGAAGCACGGAAACAGAACGTGGGCGGCGAAGTCCTCGCGTTCGTATGGTAAGGGGGTAGGGAGATATGTCGAGAATTGGAAGAAAACCCATCACTGTCCCTGCCGGCGTGGAGGTCAAGATCGACGGCAATGTCGTCACGGTGAAAGGACCGAAAGCAACCCTGACGCAGACATTCCACCCGAATATGACGATTGAGCTGCAGGGCACGGAACTGATCGTGACCCGGCCGAATGACGATAAACTCAATCGTTCTCTGCATGGACTCACTCGCACGCTGCTCAGCAACATGGTCGAAGGCGTGACCAACGGTTTCAAAAAGGAGCTGGAAGTCAACGGCGTTGGCTATCGTGTGCAAAAGCAGGGCAAACAAATCGTGATGAACCTGGGCTACAGCCATCAGGTCATCGTCGAAGAGATCGACGGGATCACGCTGGAAGTGCCGGATCCGAACCACATCGTGGTGTGCGGCGCCGACAAACAGCTGGTCGGTCAATTCGCGGCGGAGATCCGCGAGAAGCGCTTGCCGGAGCCGTATAAGGGCAAAGGCATCAAATATGCCAACGAACATATCCGCCGCAAGGAAGGCAAGACCGGCGGCAAGGGTAAGAAATAAGGAAGGAGTGATACGATTATGGTCAGCAAGAAAGACAGCAATAAGGCCCGCCTTCATCGCCATGTTCGCGTGCGCGGTAAGATCAGCGGTACGGCCGAACGTCCGCGCCTGAATGTGTATCGCTCCGCGAAGCATATTTATGCGCAGATCATCGACGACGTCGCCGGCGTGACGCTTTGCTCCGCCTCGACGGTGGAAAAGGATTTCACCGAGAATGGCGGCAACAAAGATGCGGCCCGCAAGATCGGCGAGCTGATTGCAAAACGAGCCACGGAAAAGGGCATCTCCGAAGTCGTGTTTGACCGCGGCGGCTATGTGTATCATGGCCGTGTGCAGGAGTTGGCCGAAGGCGCCCGCGAGGGCGGCCTCAAGTTCTAAGGAAAGGGAGGAAACAACTTTGGCCAGAAATGAACGCAACAATGCGCGGAACAACGAACCGGAAATGAAAGAGACAGTTGTCGCGATCAACCGCGTCAGCAAAACCGTCAAGGGCGGCCGTATCTTCAAGTTTGCGGCGCTGGTCGTCGTAGGCGATGAGAAAGGCTCCGTCGGCTTCGGCCTCGGCAAAGCGGGAGAAGTTCCGGACGCGATCCGCAAGGGCATTGAAGATGCGAAGAAGCACATGATCAAGATCGCTCTCAAGGGCGACACGATCCCGCATGAGGTGATCGGCAAGTTCGGCGCCGGCGAGGTGCTGCTCAAACCCGCAGCCCCCGGTACCGGCGTTATCGCCGGCGGTGCGGTGCGTGCCGTCGTGGAAGCGGCCGGCATCAAGGATATTCGTACCAAGGCGCTTCGCTCCAACAATCCGTGCAATGTGGTGAGTGCAACGATGGAGGGCTTGTCCCGCCTGCGCACCGCCGAACAGGTCGCCGCGATCCGCGGCAAGACCGTCAAAGAGATCTTGGGTTGATAGGAGGGAATGAATCATGGCAAACATTACGATTAAACTGACCCGCAGCTTGATCAGCTGCAAGAAGGATCAGATCGCTACCGCCAATTCCCTCGGTCTGCGCAAGATCGGCGATACGGTCGGCCAACCGGACAACGAAGCGACGCGCGGTAAAGTGAAGAAGATCATCCACCTCGTTGAGGTGACCGAAGCGTAAAACAAGAGCTTTAAGGAGGTGCGAATACAAATGAAGCTACATG
>JAFTBJ010000170.1 GCA_017455295.1 Clostridia bacterium | reverse complement strand
GTAGACAGCTTCCTCAATCACCGCATCGACGTTGATTTATATAATGCGATGGGACAAGCGTTTTATGACCGCTTCCGTGATGTCGGCATCACCACTGTGCTGACGGTCGAGGCCTCCGGCATCGGCCTTGCCTGCGTGACAGCGGCCTTTTTCCATGTGCCGGTGTTGTTTGCCAAAAAAGGGCAGACAAGCAATCTTGGCGCCGACGATCTGTATCAAACGCCCATTCATTCGTATACGCACGACTGCGATTATGTGATCCGGGTCTCCAAACGGTATCTCCATGCGTCCGACCGTGTGCTGATCGTGGATGATTTTCTGGCAAACGGTGAAGCGGTTTTTGGGCTGAAACGCTTGGTCGAGCAGGCGGGCGCGACGCTTTGCGGCGTTGGGATCGCGATCGAAAAAGGATTTCAAGACGGCGGACGTATGCTCCGCGAGAACGGCGTCGAGCTCTGCTCGCTCGCTGTGATTGACAGTATGGAAAACGGTCAGATCACCTTTCGGTGATACAGCCGTTTTTTGATTTTTGTCTGTTATTATATTCATATAAACAGGAGGAATGTACAAATGAAAAAATGGATTGCTCTTGTCCTGGCGGTTGCCATGATGTGCTTGACTTTCGCGGCTTGCACCACGACCACCACGGACACCCCGGCGACGGATGATGCAACGGCGACGACCGCGACGCCTGCGGCGGCGGGCCTTAAAGTTGGCTTCATCTTCCTGCACGACGAGAACTCCACTTACGACAAGAACTTCATCGACGCGGCGAAAGCGGCGTGCGAGAAGCTTGGCGTGGAGTATGTCGGCAAGACCAACATCCCCGAGACCAATGAGTGCTATGAAACGGCGGCGGATATGGCGGAGAGCGGCTGCAGCATTGTGTTTGCGGACAGCTTTGGTCATGAGTCCTACATGCTGAAGGCTGCGAAGGAATTCCCGGATGTGGAATTCTGCCATGCGACCGGCACCACCGCGCACACTGAGAAAGTGGCGAACTTCCACAATGCGTTTGCTTCCATCTACGAAGGCCGTTATTTGGCGGGCATCGCGGCTGGTATGAAGCTCAATGAAATGATCGAGGCTGGTCAGTTCAAGGCGGAAGAGGCGAAGATGGGCTATGTTGGCGCTTTCACCTATGCGGAAGTGATTTCCGGCTTTACCTCCTTCTATCTTGGTGCGAAATCGGTTTGCCCGACCGTGACGATGGATGTGCAGTTCACCGGCAGCTGGTATGACGAGACGGCTGAGAAGGAAGCGGCCACCACGCTGATCAGCGGCGGTGCGAAACTCATCAGCGGCCACGCCGATTCGATGGGCGCTCCGACGGCTTGCGAGTCTGCGAACATCCCGAACGTGTTCTACAACGGCAGCACGATCGAAGCTTGCCCGAACACCTACATCATCGCTTCCCGTATCAACTGGGAGCCGTACTTTGAGTACATCATCGGCGCTGTGACGAACGGCACCGCGATCGACACCGACTGGTCCAAGGGGCTTGCGGAAGGCTCTGTTGAACTGCTTGGCCTGAACGATAATGTCGCGGCCGCTGGCACTGCCGAAGCGATCGAAGCTGCGAAAGCGGAACTGATCGCCGGTACCCGTCACGTCTTTGATACCACCACCTTCACGGTCGGCGGCAAAGCGCTTGACAGCTACATGGCCGATGTTGACACCGACGCGGACTACACGCCCGACACCGAAGCGATCGCGGGCGGCTACTTCCATGAGTCCGAGTATCGTTCGGCGCCGTATTTCGATCTGCGCATCGACGGCATCACCTTGCTCTACGAGTCTTATTAAGATTTAACATTGTTGAAGGACGTGAATGCGGAGCGAATCTCGCTTCGCATTCACCGTCTTTTTACGGGTGTAACTTTTAACCAGGGCTGGACAGCTTTGAACGGCCCGCCGGGATCTTGACCGATGCCGGCGGGGACTTGAGAGTTGTCAAGCAGAGGAGGGATCGTTTTGAATACGGTACCGGCGATCGAACTGAAGAATATCACCAAAGTATTCGGCTCGATCGTTGCAAACAAAAATGTATGTTTGACCGCTAATCGCGGGGAGATTCTGTCAATCCTCGGCGAAAATGGCAGCGGTAAAACAACGTTGATGAATATGATCTCCGGCATTTATTACCCTGATGAAGGTCATATTTTTATCGATGGAAAAGAAACCGTGATTCGCTCGCCAAAGGATGCGTTTGAGCATAAAATCGGCATGATCCATCAGCATTTCAAGCTGGTCGATGTATTTTCGGCGGCGGAAAATATTGTGCTGGGTCTCAAAGACGAAACATTCAATATGGCCGCCGCCGTCAAACGTGTGCGTGAGATCAGCTCCCGTTATGGCTTTGAGATCAACCCGAATAAAAAAGTGTATGAGATGTCGGTGTCGGAAAAGCAGACAGTGGAGATTATCAAAGTGCTGTATCGCGGCGCGGATATTCTGATTCTGGATGAGCCGACCGCCGTTTTGACTCCGCAGGAGACAGAAAAACTGTTTGCTGTGCTGCTGCGCATGAAGGCGGACGGCAAATCCATTATCATCATCACGCATAAACTTCATGAAGTCCTCAGCGTTTCGGATCGGGTGTCGGTATTGCGCAAAGGTGAGTATATCGGCACGGTCCAAACAGCCGAAACGAGTGAAGCGGAATTGACCGAAATGATGGTCGGGCGAAAAGTGGATCTGAACATCGAGCGCAGTGAACCGAAAAATCCGGTTGATCGATTGGCCGTATCTCATATTTCCTGCATCGACCGGGAAGGAACCAAGCTCCTTGACGATATATCGTTTACGGCGCGTTCCGGCGAGATCCTCGGCATTGCCGGTATTGCCGGCAGCGGTCAGCGGGAATTGCTGGAAGCAATTGCGGGCCTTCAGCATCTCAGCGAAGGCGAAATCCTGTATTTTGACCCGGCTACCGGCAAAACGGAAAATTTGCGGGATAAAACGCCGCTGCAGATTCGCGATCTCGGCGTCCGGCTTTCCTTCGTCCCGGAAGATCGCCTCGGAATGGGACTTGTCGGAAATATGGATATCATCGACAATATGATGCTACGAAGCTATCGAGAAGGACGATCCGCTTTTCTGCGTCGCAGCGAACCGAAGACGCTGGCTGAGGATATCATCAATCAGCTTGAAGTGGTGACACCGAGCGCTTCTACACCGGTTAGACGCCTTTCGGGTGGAAACGTGCAAAAGGTGCTGGTCGGCCGTGAGATTGCCGCATCGCCGACAGTGCTGATGGCGGCGTATCCGGTTCGAGGACTGGATATCAATTCTTCATATATGATCTACAATTTGCTGAATAAGCAAAAAGAGAATGGCGTCGCTGTCATTTTTGTCGGTGAAGATCTGGATGTTCTTGTGGAGCTGTGCGATCGCATTTTGGTGATTGGCAGCGGCCGCATCACTGGCGTTGTGGACGGGCGAGACACCACCAAAGAAGAGATCGGCTTGCTGATGACAAAAAGTCGATATGATAATTAAAAAAGGGGGAGCGGACAATGCGTCAATCGCATAATAGCGGTACTGTGAAAGAACCGCTGTTTCATATCACAAAACGCGCCGCGATCCCGTGGTGGCAATCCTGGCTGATCCGGATCGCATCGGTGCTGGCCGCGCTGATCGTGTGTGCGGTAATCACAATCTTGGCAACGAAGCAGAATCCTCTTGAAATGTATGCTACCATGTTCCGGGGCGCAGTCGGCAACGCACGCCGTGTGTGGAGTTTGTTTCAAAATTTGGCGATGCTGCTATGTGTCTCGCTTGCTGTGACGCCGGCTTTTAAAATGCGATTTTGGAATATCGGCGCCGAAGGACAGGTTATGATGGGCGGCCTTGCTTCCGCCATGTGCATGATCCTGCTCGGCAATGTTCTTCCCGAATGGCTGCTGCTCACGGTGATCGTGGCGGCAGGCATTATTGCCGGTGCCGTGTGGGCCGTTATTCCCGCCATTTTCAAAGCCAGTTTTAACACAAATGAGACCTTGTTTACCTTGATGATGAACTATATTGCCATTCAGCTTGTGTCGTATTTTGTGCTGCAATTCTCGGTGCCAAAAGGTTCCGGTCATATCGGTGAGATCCCGACAGGCTGGCTGCCGACGATATTCGGCCAGCCCTACTTGCTGAATATCGTGGTGGTAGCGGTTCTGACTGTTGGAATGTATATCTATTTAAAATACAGCAAGCATGGATATGAGATCGCGGTTGTCGGCGAAAGTGAAAAAACGGCGCGCTATATCGGCATCAATGTCAAAAAGGTGATCATCCGCACGATGCTGCTGTCGGGTGCGCTTTGCGGCCTTGCCGGCGTGCTGCTGGTTTCCGGCACGGACCATACGCTTGCCAGCACTACAGCGGGCGGCCGCGGCTTTACCGCCATTATGGTGTCCTGGCTTGCTAAATTCAATCCGCTGTATATGATCCTGACATCTTTCCTCATCGTCTTTTTGGAAAAAGGCGCGATTGAAATTGCGACGGTGTTTGATTTGAACAGTTCGTTCGCATCGATCATTACCGGCATCATCATTTTCTTTATTATCGGCAGCGAATTTTTTATCAACTATTCCTTGAAATTCCGCCATGCGGCAGGGGAGGCGAAATCATGATTGCCACGTTATTCCAGCGTGCCATTATGCAGGGGATCCCGCTGCTTTGCGGTGCGACAGGCGAGATCCTGACGGAAAAATCCGGCAACCTGAATCTCGGCATTCCCGGTATTATGTATGTTGGCGGTATTTCTGGCGTAATCGGCGGTTTCTTATATGAAAGTTCTTTTATGGGCCACAAAGAAGATATGAACGGCTTTTTGGCTATTCTGATCCCGCTTGTGTGCTGCGTCGTCGGCTCGCTTCTTATGGGTTTGATCTATGCGTTTTTGACAACCACCATGCGCGCCAATCAAAACGTGACCGGCCTGGCGCTGACGACATTCGGCGTGGGGTTTGGCAACTTCTTCGGTGGTTCACTCATCAAATTGACGGGCAGCAGCATGCCGTCTATCACACTTTCCAAAACGAGTGAATTCTTCTGTCAATCGTTGCCCATTGCCGAAGACCTCGGCTGGTTTGGCCAGATCTTTCTCTCACATGGCTTTTTAGCCTATCTGGCAATCATTTTAGCGGTTGGCACCGGCGTCATGCTCAAGCGCACGCGGGTAGGACTCCATCTGCGCGCGGTTGGCGAAAGTCCGGCGACCGCGGACGCCGCCGGTATCAATGTCGGCCGATATAAGTATGCTGCTACTTGCATCGGCAGTGTGATCGCGGGACTTGGCGGGCTTTACTATGTGATGGATTATGCCAATGGCATCTGGTCAAACGACGCATTTGGCGACCGTGGCTGGCTGGCGATCGCGATCGTGATCTTTGCTTTGTGGAAACCGAACCTGGCAATCCCCGCATCCATTTTGTTTGGCGGCCTGTATATTGTCCATAACTACATTCCCGGAATTGATTTCAGTACCCAGGAACTCATCAAAATGGCGCCGTATGTGCTGACCATTCTGGTGTTGATTGTTATCAGTATCATTGATCGCCGTGAGAACCAGCCACCGGCAGCACTTGGCCTCAACTATTTCCGTGAAGAGCGATAACGGGTATTTCCAAAGTGCATCATAAAAGCGAAGGCGCGTCGCCGAAACTCGGCAACGCGCCTTCGCTTTTATTTGCAAACTGAAGCCTTATTTGAGTTCGCCAGAAGCAAAGCGTGTAGCATATTGCTCGCTGTATTGCTCGGCATAGCCTTTCATTTGACCCATCTTCGCTTCCATATCCGCGACCAGCTTTAACTGCGTTCTGGCACGCAGGAGGTTTTGTCCGCTGTAATCGGTGTGGAAGTAGGTGTCGCCGTTGAGATAGTCGGTCAGGAAGCGAATGCCGCATTCCAGCGTCATTGTCTTGGCTCCAAGCGGCATCATCATGATCTCTTTTTCCGAGAGCAGGGTGTGCGTCCCTTTGATGAATCCCTTGGTGAATAGCCGATACATGTTCAAATTCATTTCCACATTGTCGAGATTCGGCTCATCTTCGGCGGCCGTGCTGGCACCGCTACGGATGGCATCACCAAAATCGTAAAGCGCAGCGCCGGGCATGATGGTGTCGAGATCAATTACACAGATCGCTTCGTCGGTGTCGACATCAAACAAAACATTGTTGATTTTGGTGTCGTTATGGGTTACGCGATAGGGAATCTCGCCGCTTTCCAACGCCTTGACGATCAATCCGGCGTCTGCCTCTCTGGCAAGTGCAAAATTCAGCTCACGCTGCACATCGTTCAAACGACCGGCACGGTTTTCCTGCACGGCAGTTTTCAGTGCTTCAAAACGTGTGACCGTATTGTGGAAATTCGGAATGGTTTCATGCAGGGTTGTGGCATCGTAATCGGTTAGATAGCGCTGGAAAGTACCAAATGCTTTACCGGCCTGAAAAAAACGATCACCGCTGGGAGCCGCGTTATAGGCGACGGTTTTGTCGACAAATTCATATGCTCTCCAGAAACCGTCTTCCGCACTTTCATAATAGGGAACGCCTTCTTTGGAAAGAGCAAAGGACAGCACACGACGATGCCAGCTTCCTTCTTCGGCGATCAGGCGGCTTTTGAAATGCTCTGTGACGCCGATAATGTTTTCCATGACATGATACGGATTTCGGAAGACGTTGGTGTTGATTCTTTGAAAAATATACGGATGATCTTCGCCGGTCGCCGGATCGATCAAATGCACAAGATATGTTTGATTGATCAAGCCAGAGTGGATTTCTGCATGGCTTTCATATACAAGCGGAAGATCAAAATGCGAAGATATCGACGCCATATTTAAAGAACTTTTCATGGAACAGTCGCTCCTATCATTTTATAAATAGCCAAATCAAAATGCGCTACGGACTTTCCTTTTAATTATTATATACGATTTCGAAAGAAAAATCAATAAAAATTTAGATATTTTTTCCAATACGACGAAAAGCAGAAAAAAGATATTACAATTTGCTTGACGCTTCGGCTTTCATGCGATAAGAAAGAGTCATTAAACTATCTCCCAAGTGAACGTTTTCAACGATCACATTGGTGTCTGCAGACGGGATATCATAGTGGCTGAAATTCCAAAAAGCACGGATGCCGAGTGCCAGTAAACGATCAACGACCTCCGGCGCGTTATCGCGCGGCACAGCGACTACGGCCATCTTTGGCGAGGACCCTTTGCAAAACTCATCCAGCTCATCCATAGAGCGAACAGTGTAATCGCCGATCCTTCGTCCAAAAAGAGCTGGATCGTTATCAAAAACAGCGATCAACCGCACGCCGCGTCCTGCAAAGTCCAATTGCCCGACGAGTGCACGCCCCATATTGCCGGCACCGATCAAGATGGCATCGGAAGGATGGTCCAGTCCCAGAATCTTCATAATCTCTTCACGGAGCTGTTTTACGGAATAGCCATATCCTTGCTGTCCGAATCCGCCGAAGCAATTGAGATCCTGACGGATCTGCGAAGCGGTCAGGCCGAGCAGATCGGATAGCTCCGCCGAACTGATTCTGGTTATGCCTTTTCTTTCAAGATCGCCGAGAAAGCGATAGTAGCGCGGCAGCCTGCGAATGACCGACATCGAGATGCTGGTTGCTTTCGCCATTCATCATCACCTCTAACATTTGTCAATCACGGCTTTCAACCGTTGTTTTGCTCTCTGGTATAATCGAGCAGACCGCCTGCAAGCAACATTGCGATCTGCCGGCTGGAAAAGCCGCCAAACAGCGGGATGTCTTTGCCGGTGGTATGATTGTGCAAATAAATCGGCTCGTTATTCTGCAGTTTTTGGCGGATATCCGGCAGCGACAGTTTGTCACCGAGCGAGATATCATCATAGTCCGCTTCATTCACAAACGTGAGCGGAAGGATGCCGGCGTTGATCAAATTGGCTACATGGATGCGGGCGAAGGATTTCACAATCACGGCTTTGATGCCGAGATACAGGGGAGCCAGCGCCGCATGTTCGCGCGAACTGCCTTGTCCATAGTTGACACCGCCGATGATGATGCCCTTGCCGGCTTGTTTGCAGCGGGCAGGGAACTCGGGGTCGCAGCGGGTGAAGCAATGTTCGGAAATGGCGGGGATGTTTGAGCGAAGCGGCAGAATTTTAGCGCCGGCCGGCATAATATGGTCGGTTGTGATGTTGTCGCCCACTTTCAGCAATACATCGGCTTCGATCGTTTCATCAAGCGGCGATGTATGCGGAAACGGTTTGATGTTCGGGCCGCGCAGGATATCAACGGTATCCATGTCCGCTTCGGAAACGGGCGGGACAATCATGTTGTCGTTGATCAAAAAGGCCTGCGGCATCGAGATGACCGGTGCGTCGCCCAGTGTGCGCGGATCAGTCAAAAGACCGGTCAGCGCAGAAGCGGCAGCCACTTCGGGACTAACAAGATATACCTGTCCGTCCGCGGTGCCGGAGCGACCTTCAAAGTTGCGGTTGAAGGTGCGCAGCGAGACGCCGTGACTGTTTGGCGACTGTCCCATGCCGATGCAAGGGCCGCACGCGCATTCCAGAATGCGGGCGCCGGCCGCGATCAAATCGGCAAGGGCGCCGTTTTGCGCGAGCATGTTATAAACTTGTTTAGAACCGGGCGCAATTGCAAGGCTGACGTCCGGGTGGACGGTTTTTCCTTTCAGGATTGCGGCCACTTTCAGCATATCGGTGAGGGAGCTGTTGGTGCAGGAGCCGATGCAGCACTGATCCACTTTAATTGCACCGATCTCGGCGATCGTTTTGACTGCATCAGGCGAGTGTGGACAGGCGGCCATCGGAACGAGCGAAGACAGATCAATCTCGATGATTTCATCATAAACGGCGTCGTCATCCGGCTGCAGCGGGATCCAATCGGCTTCGCGCCCTTGTGCCGCCATGAAAGCTCTCGTCACGTCATCCGAGGGAAAGATGGATGTGGAGGCGCCGAGTTCGGCACCCATGTTGGTGATGGTGGCGCGTTCGGGAACCGTCAGTGTCTGCACACCATCGCCGCCGTATTCGATGATCTTTCCTACGCCGCCTTTGACGGACATGCGGCGCAGCACCTCCAAAATCACATCTTTTGCGGCAACCCAGGGAGAAAGTTTGCCGGTCAGGTTTACCCGGACCATCTTCGGCATAGTAATGTAATAAGTGCCGCCGCCCATCGCTACGGCTACGTCCAGACCGCCCGCGCCAAATGCCAGCATGCCGATCCCACCGCCGGTCGGCGTATGGCTATCGGATCCGATCAGGGTTTTCCCGGGAATGCCGAAACGTTCCAGATGCACTTGGTGGCAAATGCCGTTGCCGGGACGAGAAAAATAAATGCCGTGTTTTTTGCAAACCGATTGGATATAGCGATGATCGTCCGCATTTTCAAAACCGGTTTGCAATGTATTATGATCGATGTATGCGACCGAGCGTTCGGTCTTGACGCGTGGTACGCCGATCGCTTCAAATTCCAAGTAAGCCATGGTGCCGGTGGCGTCTTGCGTCAGGGTTTGATCGATTCGCAAACCAATCTCGCTGCCAACAGTCATATCACCGCTTACCAGATGATTCGCTATGCACTTTTGAGCCAGAGTCAGACCCATTATGTGTCACTCCTTTTAGACGTTTAGGTAACGTTAATTATACAACTTTTCGGCACTGTTTGTCAATTCTCAAACAACAGATTTCGCATAATAGAAACGCACCTGCATGGCAAAATTTTTAAATAATGAGAGAAATACCACAATTTTGTTACGGATGAGTAACCCGTCGAAAAAAGACTTGTAGACGGTCGCTATAAATGGTATAATAAAGTTTGTATATGAAAAAATTGATTGAGAGTATACTGGCGGATTCACCGATATAAGGAGGCCCTCGGATGACGCATATCGGGATTGATATTGGCAGTACGACTGTAAAAGTCGTATTGCTGGATGATATGGAACAGGTGACGTATCAGACGTATGAGCGGCATAGATCGCAAGTGCGGGAAAAGACGTCGGAGATTTTGAAAACGCTGGAACCGCAGCTTCGCGGACAGTTGGTTCGCGTTGCGATCACAGGTTCGGCCGGACTGGGTGTTGCCAATGCATCGCAGCTGGATTTTGTACAGGAAGTGTTTGCCACGGCCGGCGCGGTGGAGAAATGGCAGCCGGGGACTGACGTTGTAGTAGAACTCGGCGGCGAAGACGCCAAGATCATTTTTCTTACCGGTGGATTAGAAGAGCGAATGAATGGGTCGTGCGCGGGAGGCACCGGTGCGTTTATTGACCAAATGGCGACGTTGCTTAATGTGACGGTCGAGCAGCTTGATGAAATGAGCTTGCGCAGTGAGAAATTGTATTCGATCGCATCTCGCTGTGGGGTGTTTGCCAAAACCGATATTCAACCGCTTCTCAATCAAGGGGCGCGCAAAGAGGATGTGGCGGCAAGCATTTTTCAAGCGGTGGTGGATCAAACAATCGCAGGGCTCGCGCAGGGGCGCGAGATCAAAGGGCGCGTGCTGTTCCTTGGCGGGCCGCTCTATTTCCTGAAAGGCCTGCAAAAACGGTTTTCCGAAACGCTGCGACTGTCTCCCGACCAGGCAATCTTCCCCGAAAATGCCGACGTATTTGTTGCGATCGGCGCGGCGCTTTATGCCAAATCCAATGGACGCGAAATGACGTTTGAAGATTTGCTCAAACGGATTGAAACTGCTTCGTCGCAAAAAAGTACCACGAATACGCTGGCACCGCTTTTTGCAACGCGCGAGGAATATGACGCCTTTGCAAAGCGCCACGCCGAGGATCATCCGCCTCAGCTGGATGTGTCGGCCTACAAAGGCAGCGCTTATCTCGGCGTCGATGCGGGATCTACGACAACGAAGCTGGTGCTGATCACGGAAGACGGCGGGATCCTTTACAGCTACTACGCATCCAACAAGGGCAATCCTGTTGCAGTGGTGGAAGAACAGCTCAAAGAGATCTATCATCGCTTTGGCGAACGGGTCCAAATTATGGGAAGCGCCGTCACGGGATATGGTGAGGATTTGATCAAAAATGCGTTTTCGCTGGATGCCGGGCTGGTAGAAACGATCGCGCATTATCGTGCGGCGCAGCATTTTAACCCCGACGTTGATTTTATCATCGACATCGGTGGACAGGATATGAAATGTTTTAAGATCCGTGACGGAGCGATCGACAGCATTCTGCTCAACGAAGCGTGTTCATCCGGATGCGGTTCGTTTATTGAGACGTTTGCGCGTGCCCTCGGGTATGAGATCGAAGAATTTGCCAAACTTGGTCTGTTTGCCGAAAAGCCGGTCGATCTCGGTTCCCGGTGCACGGTCTTTATGAATTCTTCCGTCAAACAGGCGCAAAAGGAAGGCGCCGGCGTGGAAGATATTTCCGCCGGCTTGTCGATGAGCATTGTCAAAAATGCGATCTACAAAGTGATCCGCGCAGCCGACCCGAAGGAACTCGGCGAGCATATCGTCGTGCAGGGCGGTACGTTTCTCAATGATGCGGTATTGCGCAGTTTTGAAACGGAGCTTGGCACGCAGGTGGTTCGTCCGACGATTGCCGGCATCATGGGGGCTTACGGTGCGGCGCTCTATGCGCGCGACACGGCAAAACGCACCGGCGCAAAAAGCAGTACGATTCTGGATCAGGCGGCTTTGGAAACTTTCTCTTACTCGGCTAAATCAACCAGCTGTGGTTTGTGCGGTAACCATTGCCACTTAACCGTCAACAGCTTCGGAAACGGTCGCCGATACATTTCCGGCAACCGCTGTGAGCGGCCGCTCGGTAAAGAAAAGCGTCAAGATGTCGACGATCTGTTTTCATGGAAATACGAATATCTTCGCTCGCTGGGCGGCGGAGAAAACCGTCGAGGCCGCGTGGGGATCCCGATGGTGTTGAATCTTTATGAGATGCTGCCGTTTTGGACGACGCTGTTCCAGTCGCTCGGCTATGAAGTGGTGTTGTCGCCCGAGTCGGATCGAAAGTTATATGCACAAGGCCAATATACGATTCCATCGGACACGGTGTGCTATCCCGCCAAATTGGCACATGGCCATATTGAAAAACTCCTGGACGCCAAAGTGGACGTGATTTTTTATCCGTGCCTGCCGTACAACGTCGATGAGAAGCGAGGGGATAATCATTATAATTGCCCGGTCGTGGCCTATTATCCGGAGCTGCTGGCAGCCAATGTCGGTCGGCTTGCGGAAACAACCTATTGGGCACCCTATTGCGGCATTCATCGTCCGCACGATTTTGCCAAACGGATGGCGGCGTTCATGGAAGAAAACGCAGGGATCCCGAAGGCTGAGACAAAATCAGCCGTCAAAGCGGCTTATCGTGCCTACGAAGAGTATCGGGCGCTTGTGAAAAAAGCGGGAATCAACATGATCGAACGAGCGCGTAAGGACGGGCGGCGGATCATTGTGCTGTCCGGACGGCCTTATCATATCGATCCCGAGATCAATCACGGCATTCACGAGATGATTGCTTCTTTTGGATTGACCATTGTGACCGAGGATGCGGTGTCGGATTTGGTGGCGGCGCCTTCTGTGAAAGTGCTTAATCAATGGACATATCACAGTCGGCTTTACAGCGCGGCGTCTTATGTTACCACTCAGCCGGATATGGAGCTGGTGCAGCTTGTCTCATTCGGATGCGGCATCGACGCGATCACCACCGATGAAGTGCGGCGGATTTTAGAGACCGGCGGCAAATTGTATACGCAGTTGAAAATCGATGAGATCAACAATCTCGGTGCGATCCGGATTCGGATTCGCAGCCTTTTGGCGGCGATGGATGCGCGGCTGGAAATGAAGGAGGCAATCTAATGGCGGAACTGGTATACGACAAAACCGGACGCTTGCTCTTTACCGAGGAAATGCGCCGGGAATACACGGTGTTAATACCGCAGATGCTGCCGATCCATTTCAAAATGTTGGAAAAAGTGTTCCGGATGCGCGGGTATAACGCCGTGATGCTGAATGTTTCCTGGCGCGATATTGTGTCGGAAGGCTTAAAATACGTGCATAACGATACATGCTATCCGGCGCTTCTTGTGATTGGGCAGATGATTCATACCATCAAGTACGGAGGGTATGATCCGCACAAAGTGGCCTTGCTGATCACGCAAACCGGCGGCGGCTGTCGCGCATCCAACTATATTTATCTGCTCAGAAAAGCGTTGGCGCGTGCGGGATATGAGTATATACCGATCATTTCGCTCAACGTGTCCGGCATGGAAAAGAATCCTGGGTTTTCGCTGGACCTGAAGTTCATCCGGCAGATGCTATATGGTGTGATCTACGGCGATATCATCATGAATCTGGCCAATCAGGTGCGACCGTATGAAATCCACGAAGGGCAGACAGATGCGCTGATTGATTCATGGGTAGATCGCCTTGTAAAAGACTTTGAAGTGAACAAACATAGCTTTCGCCGCGCCCATATTCGCGAGCAGCTCAACAGCATCTCCGACGAATTTGCCGCTATCCCGGTACATCGTACACAAAAGATCAAGGTCGGCGTGGTTGGAGAAATCTATGTAAAGTATTCGCCGCTTGGCAATAACGAGCTGGAAGCGTTTTTGCGCGCAGAGGACTGCGAGGTCATTGTGCCGGGGCTTTTGGATTTTGTGATTTTTAAAGCGGATAATCGCGTGGTCGATCATTATTTATACGGCGGCCATCGTTTCACGAAAATTGCCGGCGGATTCATCCAATCCATGTGCCTTGATCTGCAGCAGGATTTGATTGCGGCCATCTCCCGTCATTCGGAATTCCGCGTGCCGTGTACGTTTATGCATTTGAAATCGTTGGTCGAAGGCTATCTCGGCTACGGCAATAAAATGGGGGAAGGATGGCTGCTGCCGGGCGAAATGCTCGAGTTGATTGACAGCGGCGTCGCCAACATCGTGTGCACACAGCCGTTCGGCTGTTTGCCGAATCATGTGGCCGGAAAAGGCATGATCCGGCGAATCAAGCAAAATATTCCGCATGCCAATATTGTGGCGATCGATTACGATCCCGGGGCAACACGCATCAATCAAGAAAATCGCATCAAACTGATGTTGGCAAACGCTCGTATGGCGATGAAGCCGTCGGCTGCCGAATAGCTCATCTGCATAATTTCGTATATCACTGTTCAAACTAATTCCAAAAGGAGGGATTGGTTTGAACGAAGAAGAACGAAAAGAACGGTCGGAAGAAGAAACAGAGACAGAGTCGACATTTGGACAAGAGCCATTCAAAGAGATGATCGAAACCGGAGCAACCACCATTTCTGACGGCACGCATACCGTCTATTGCTTGACGATCATCGGCCAAATTGAAGGACATTACGCACTTTCTTCGGAAAATAAAACAACCAAATATGAACATGTGATCCCACAACTGGTGGCGATTGAGGAAAGCCCGGATATTGAAGGATTGCTTGTACTGCTGAATACAGTGGGCGGCGATATTGAAGCAGGACTTGCGATTGCCGAATTGATCGCGGGAATGAAGAAACCGACGGTATCGCTTGTGCTTGGAGGCGGCCATTCGATCGGCGTTCCGCTTGCGGTAGCGGCTAAACGATCGTTTATTGCGCCGTCCGCTACTATGATGCTGCATCCTGTACGCATGACTGGCATGGTTCTTGGCGTCCCGCAGGCATTTTCGTATTTTCGAAAGATGCAGGAGCGAATCGCACGGTTTGTAACGGATCATTCGAAAATGGATTTCAAACGCTTTGACGAGCTTTGCATGGAGACGGATGAACTGGCGACCGACGTCGGCAGTGTTCTTGAGGGGCGTCAGGCTGTTGAAGAAGGGCTGATTGATTCGCTCGGTACGCTTTGTGAAGCGATGGCGGCGTTGTATGATATGATCGACAGGACTGATTCAACATGATCGGCGAAACGCCGATATACATAGGATTCGTATGAAAGAGAGGAATACATACTATGGCGGCAAAACGTAAATCGACGCAGGCAAAAAAGCAAGCGACGAGCAGCCGTTCAAAGGGCGAAAATACCAAATCGGCTAAAAAACCGGATTCGTATGCGAAGCGGCAGGTGACAGCGGTGGTGCTGTTTGCTGTGGCGGTGCTGCTGATCTGTTTGGCGATCATCCAAGGGGATAATCCGTCCAATTTTTGGGGAATATTGCATCAGACGCTGCATGGCTTGTTCGGTGTCGGCGTATTTTTGGTGCCGCTGCTGATCGGATATATCGCAATCGTGATTGCCAAAGTAGCGCCGGGCGAATCAATCGGTCGCTTGCCGCTGATCGTCTGTGTGCTGTACTGGGTTGTGGAATCCACTCTGCATATCTTTACGATGAATGTGGATGGCGACTATTTTTATTCGATCGGTGAGGCGTTTCGCGTCGGCACAGAGTTGTTCACATACGGAACTGTCAGTGGAGGCGCATTTGGAGCGCTGATCGGGTATCCGATGGAATGGGCGTTTGGCGATATCGGCGCCCGCATCATCATTTGTTTGCTTCTCTTTGTCTTTTTGATGCTGTGTACTCGCACATCGCTGATGAAACTCTGGAAGCCTGTCCATAAGGCTGTAGATAAGGTGCGGGAACGTCGGGCGCTCGAAGAGGAAGAGGACGAAGAGGAGATTGACGAAAGCAAACCGCCTGTTTCTGCCAAAAAGAAGCGTTCGTCGATCGATATCGAATTGGGCGAAGGATACTCGGACGAGCCCGCTTCGCCGACGCCGCGCAGTAAGTTCGAAAAAGCAGTGCAGGAGATCAACGAAGAGGGCGATCAACCGCCCGTCCGTGTGGAGGATCTGGTCGATCAGGCCATAAGCGATGAGTCGCCGAGCGGCATGACAAGAGAGGAATTACACGAGGAGGAGCAGGCGGTCGAAAGAGAGATCGATGAAGCGGAGACGCCTCCCGAAACGTATTCCTATCCGCCGGTTTCGCTTTTGGATCCGACGTCGACGGTCAATGACGTCCGAGCGCGCGATGAAATGCAAACGAATGCGGAACTCCTTGTACAAACCCTCAACGAGTTTAATATCAGCGCGAGCGTGGTGCATATTTCCCGCGGCCCCAGTGTGACGCGGTATGAATTGCAGCCGAAAGCCGGCGTGAAGATCAGTAAGATCACGGGACTTGCCGATGATATCGCGCTGCGGCTGGCCGCAACGAGCGTGCGCATCGAAGCGCCGATTCCCGGCAAGGCGGCCATCGGCATCGAATTACCGAATCAAACCCGCGCCACGGTCGGCCTGCGCGAATTGATCGAGTCGGAAGAACTGGCGCAGCAGCCGGGTCGCTTGGCCGTAGTGCTCGGCCGGGATATCACCGGGCAAATCATCACGGCGGATTTGGCCAAAATGCCGCACCTGCTGATTGCGGGTACGACCGGTTCCGGTAAATCCGTTTGCACCAATTCCATGATTCAGAGCATCCTGTTCCGCAGCTCGCCGGAAGAAGTGCGGCTGATCCTGATTGACCCGAAACAGGTTGAATTTAACGTGTATAACGGCATCCCGCATTTGCTGGTTCCGGTTGTGACCAATCCGCGTAAAGCGGTCGGTACGCTCGCATGGGCGCTGACCGAGATGGAAAACCGTTATGCCATATTTGCTTCAAACGGTTTGCGCGATATTGATGCATATAATGAACGGGCAGCGGCGGACGATACGCTGAAACCGTTGCCGCTGATCCTGATTGTGATTGACGAATTGGCCGACTTGATGATGGTGGCGGGAAAAGATGTGGAAGAATGCATCTGCCGTTTGGCGCAGATGGCACGCGCAGCCGGTATGCACTTGGTGATTGCGACACAGCGTCCGTCGGTGGATATCATCACCGGCACAATCAAATCCAACATCCCATGCCGCCTGGCGCTGTCGGTGGCCTCTGCTACCGAT
>JAFTBJ010000169.1 GCA_017455295.1 Clostridia bacterium | reverse complement strand
GGCAGTGAAAGAGTGCCACCACCAGTCGTAGCCCTGGTGAGCCAGAGGACCGCGAAGCATGCAGGCGTCCCTTGTGATATCGTGATGGTTAAACATGTTTTTCTCCTTGATTCGGCCATTGGCCGGTTATTTCAACGTCTCCGTACCTGTCGTCTGACAGAAATACTGTATAAGAATCATCAAATACGGATCACATAATTGGGCTTATCGGGAAGATGCTTGATGCGATAGGTATTGGAAAGCGCAGTCGAAAACCCGTCTTCGTCTGTCGATTCATTTTCCCTGACACGCGTCACTACGGCGTCGGTCTCAATTCCGCCCAGCTTGATTACCATCGCTCCTGTAAAAACTCAATCGACTTAATGTTATTATACGGCTACTCCGAATTCATTTCAATGTGAAAGCACTCCAAAACTGCGCCGAAAAATGTGTGAACCAATCTTCAAACAAAATCGCTTATGCAGAAGAATCCCGCAATGCCGCGTGTGGAATATGTGTGGAACGGGAAAAGAAAATATAGAAATCGGCAACTCGGGTACACGTAATTATCGGCAAGATTTTTCAAATAATAAGCTAGAAATGTTTACTTATTGCCGATAATGGCGTATAATCATTATGGGGTGAGAAGTGGATGGAAATGATCTCTGTTGCCGAATGCGCGGCCCGCTGGGGCGTTGCCGAACGGACGGTGCGGAACTACTGTGCCAAAGATAAAATCCCCGGCGCGGTTTTGAAGGGCAAGACCTGGTGGATACCGGAGGACGCGGAGCGCCCGGCACGCGCAAATGCGCGTGATGCACTGCCGAGGACGCTGTTAGAGCGCCTGCGGGTAGAGAAACAGCAACGGATGCGCGGTGGTATTTACCACAAGGTACAGGTCGATATGACCTATAACTCCAACCACATAGAGGGCAGCCGCCTGACCCATGAGCAGACGCGACTGATCTTCGAGACAAACACCATCGGCATGGAGGGCGAAGCTGTCAATGTGGACGACGTGGTGGAAACCGCCAACCATTTCCGCTGCATCGACCTCGTCATTGAGAACGCAGCAAGGCCGCTCAGCGAAGCCTTCATCAAGGTGTTGCACAAGACACTGAAAAACGGCACCAGCGACAGCCGCTTGGGCTGGTTTGCGGTGGGGGCCTATAAGAAGCTGGCGAATGAGGTGGGCGGACAGGAGACCACCGCGCCGAAGAAGGTCGCCGCCGCTATGGGAAAGCTGATCGCGGACTACAACAAGACCCCGGACAAGACGCTGGACGAGCTGCTGGACTTTCATGTTGCCTTTGAGCGCATTCACCCCTTTCAGGACGGCAACGGGCGCATCGGGCGGTTAATATTGTTCAAGGAGTGCCTGCGCTGCGGCATCGTTCCCTTTATCATTGACGACCGGCACAAGGCGTTCTATTACCGCGGGTTGAAAGAATGGCCAAAGACACCGGGCTATTTGCGGGATACCTGCCTGCTCATGCAGGACGACTTCAAGGCTGCGCTTCAATACTTTGGGATCGAAGTATGACATTACTTTCTAGGAGAGTTATTCTTATCTATGTGTTTTACCGTAAAATCAACGATAGATTTTAAGAATAACCGATCGAAGGATCCTCCGGCTGCGGTATCGCTTTGTCCTTGCGACTGCCTGCGTCAGTCGTCCCAGCCGTCGTCATCGGCGAAGTCGTCCGGATCGTCGGCGTCGAAGGCGTCCGGATCGTCGTCCTCGTCCTCGTCGTCGTCATATCTGCCCTTCAGCGATCGTTCGATCTCCTGATCTTCCTCCTCCATCATCTCGAAAAACAAGGCGGACTCGAAGGCGTCAACTTCCCCGTCGAAGTTGAAGTCGGCAATGTCGGAAAACTCATCCATGATAATTCCTCCCGTTTCAAAATCCGTTTCGGCGCCGTGTCCCGGCTGCGATTATGATGTTAGCACGGTAACTGTCCAATAAAACGGCTCTTTTATAGAATAAAACAGTATTTGCTTTCAGGAATTCAGAATAGTAGAAAGAGCGAAAGCGCCGTGGTTTTCATAACCCCATCGGTGCCTTTCGCCAGAAAGGCGGAAAATAAATATGAAAAGCACCTTGAGAATTATCGCGGCTTTATTGATCGCGACACTGATGCTCTGCCTTTGCGCCTGCGGCGGTGTGGAGCAAACAAG
>JAFTBJ010000022.1 GCA_017455295.1 Clostridia bacterium | reverse complement strand
TCGATACCGGTAACAACCGTCTTGCGGCGCTCTTCGGTCAAGCCGATGATCTCGACTTCTTCCGAAAGCTTCAGCTGGCCACGCTCCACACGACCGGTGGCAACCGTACCACGGCCGGAGATGGTCATGACCTGCTCAACAGGCATCAGGAAGGGAAGATCGGTGGTACGCTCCGGGGTCGGGATGTAGCTGTCGACAGCGTCCATCAGTTCCCAGATGCACTTGTACTCCGGCGCGTCCGGATCGGTGGAGCTGCTCTCCAGAACCTGCAGAGCAGAGCCCTTGATGATCGGGGTGTCGTCGCCCGGGAATTCGTACTCATCGAGCAGTTCGCGGATTTCCATCTCAACCAGCTCAAGCAGCTCGTCGTCGTCGACCTGATCGCACTTGTTCATGAACACGACGATGTAAGGCACGCCGACCTGACGGGAAAGCAGGATGTGCTCGCGGGTCTGCGGCATCGGGCCGTCCGCCGCGGACACGACCAGGATCGCGCCGTCCATCTGAGCGGCACCGGTGATCATGTTCTTAATGTAGTCGGCGTGTCCGGGGCAGTCGACGTGAGCGTAGTGACGTTTGGCGGTTTCATACTCAACGTGACGGGTGTTGATTGTGATACCACGGGCTCTCTCTTCGGGGGCTTTATCGATGTTCGCATAATCGACGAATTCCGCTTCGCCCTTCATGTTGAGAACCTTGGTGATCGCCGCCGTCAAGGTGGTCTTGCCATGGTCAACGTGGCCGATGGTACCAATGTTTACGTGCGGTTTGGAACGTTCAAATTTTTCCTTTGCCATTGGGATTTCCTCCTTTGATAAACTGTCAAGTATATCCAGTTTAGTGATTTTGGCCTAAACTATCCCTATTCTACCAATTCCGGCCGGGAATTGCAAGGGGTTTTGCAAAAAAAGTGCATCCGGGCGGCGGCATTTTCCGCCGAAACCGCTCGTTTTACGCCGCAGCGGCTGAAAACAACGCCCGACAGCCTTCCTTTTTGCGAAAAACAATCAATCTTCCTTCTTCGCGCGTTTGGCGATGATCGCCTCGGACACGCTCTTCGGAAGCTCCGCATAATGGCTCGGTTCCATGCTGTACTGGCCGCGTCCCTGCGTGCGGGAGCGCAGATCGGTCGCATAACCGAACATTTCGGAGAGCGGCACCATCGCGTTGATCTGCTGCGCGCCGCTGGTCGCCTCCATGCCCTGGATCAAACCACGGCGGGAGTTGAGGTCGCCGATGACGTCGCCCATATATTCTTCCGGCACGATCACGACCACTTTCATGATCGGCTCGAGAAGAACCGGCTGTGCCTTGCGCATGGCCTCTTTGAAGGCCATCGAACCGGCGATCTTAAATGCCATTTCGGAGGAGTCGACCTCGTGATACGAACCGTCATACAGGGTGACTTTCACGTCGACCACGTTGTAACCGGCCAACACACCGGCCTGCATGGCGCCCTGAATGCCTTGATCGACCGCCGGGATATACTCCTTCGGGATCGCGCCGCCGACCACTTCGTTGATAAACTCATAGCCCTTGCCGGACTCGTTCGGATCGAGGCGGATCTTGACGTGACCGTACTGACCTTTACCGCCGGACTGACGCGCATATTTGTGGTCAACGTCCGCATGGCCGCGCACGGTTTCTTTATATGCCACCTGCGGGGCGCCGACGTTCGCTTCCACTTTGAACTCGCGGAGGAGTCTGTCGACGATGATCTCGAGGTGCAGCTCGCCCATGCCGGCGATGATCGTTTGACCGGTCTCGTCGTCGGTATAGGTTTTGAAGGTCGGGTCTTCTTCGGCAAGCTTCGCAAGCGCGATGCCCATCTTTTCTTGACCGGCCTTCGTTTTCGGCTCGATGGCGACACGGATAACCGGCTCCGGGAATTCCATGGATTCCAAGATCACGGGGTGCTTTTCATCGCACAGCGTATCGCCGGTGGTCGTATTCTTCAAGCCGATCGCCGCCGCGATATCGCCCGCATACACGGTTTCCAGATCTTTGCGCTCATTCGAGTGCATCTGCACGATACGGCCAAGCCGCTCGTTTTGATCTTTATTGGCATTATACACCATCGTACCGGCATTCACAACGCCCGAATATACGCGGAAGAAGCAGAGCTTTCCGACAAACGGATCGGTGGCAATTTTGAATGCGAGTGCCGCAAACGGCTCTTCGTCGGATGAATGACGCACCTCTTCCTCTTCCGTATCAGGATTCACGCCTTTGATGGCGGGAACATCGAGCGGAGACGGCATATACGCCACGATCGCGTCGAGCAGTTTTTGGACGCCCTTGTTGCGATAGGATGTGCCGCAGGTGACCGGCACCATTTTATTGGCAATGGTCGCTTTGCGGATGACCATCTGGATCTCGTCCACGGTGATCTCCTCACCGGCGAGATACTTTTCGGCAACCGCATCATCCTGGTCGGCAACCGCTTCAAGGAGCGCTTCCCGGTATTCCTGTGCTTGTTCCAGCATATCCGCGGGGATCTCTTCCACGCGCATATCCTTGCCAAGATCGTCATAATAGACGTCGGCTTTCATCTCCACCAGATCGATGATGCCGCGGAACGTATCCTCGGCGCCGATGGGGAGTTGGATCGGCACGGCGTTGCATTTCAGACGCTCTCTCATCATGTTGACAACGCGATAGAAATCGGCGCCCATGATGTCCATCTTGTTCACATACGCCATGCGCGGAACATGATAGTTGTCCGCCTGACGCCACACCGTTTCGGACTGCGGTTCGACGCCGCCCTTGGCGCAAAGCACCGTCACCGAACCGTCGAGCACGCGCAGCGAACGCTGCACCTCGACTGTAAAGTCGACGTGGCCCGGGGTGTCGATGATGTTGATGCGGTTGTTCTTTCCGTTTTTATCTTTCCAGAAACACGTCGTCGCAGCCGAGGTGATGGTAATGCCTCTCTCCTGCTCCTGTGCCATCCAGTCCATGGTCGCGCCGCCGTCATGCGTCTCACCGAGCTTATAATTGATGCCGGTGTAGAACAAAATCCGTTCGGTCGTCGTGGTTTTACCCGCGTCGATATGCGCCATGATACCGATGTTTCTGGTAAGTTCAAGGGGTACTTGTCTTCCCATGTTATACTACCTCGCTTACCATCTGAAATGTGCAAATGCACGGTTGGCTTCCGCCATTTTGTGTGTGTCGTCGCGTTTTTTGGCCGCGCCGCCGTTGCCGGCGATCGCGTCCAGGATCTCGTTGGCAAGACGTTCCTTCATCGTGCGCTCCGAACGAGCACGGGAGTAGGTGGTCAGCCAGCGCAGACCGAGCGTCTGACGACGGTCGGGCCGCACGTCGATCGGGACCTGGTAGGTCGCGCCGCCGACGCGGCGAGCCTTGACTTCGAGCAGCGGCATGATGTTTTCCATCGCCTGCTCGAAAACTTCCAGCGGATCTTTTCCCGTTTTTTCACGGATGATGTCGAAGGCCCCATACACGATTTTCTGGGCAACCCCGCGCTTACCATCAAGCATAATGTTGTTGATGAGTCTCGTCACCAACTTGGAATTGTAAAGCGGATCGGGCAAAACATCGCGTTTTGCGATTGAACCTCTTCTCGGCACTTTACTTCCCTCCTTCATAAAAATGATATCATAGGTACTCGAAAGTGACAACCTTTCGCTGTGCTGAGCCGAGGCATCCGCTTATACAGAATTGGAATCTATATATACAAATGCCGCTGAATCTCAGCTGCTTCCAGATGTTCTTTCTTACTTCGCAGACTTCTTCGGGCGCTTCGCACCGTACTTCGAACGAGCCTGCATTCTCTTGGCGACGCCCTGCGTATCAAGGGTACCGCGGATGATGTGGTAACGCACACCAGGCAGATCCTTCACACGGCCGCCGCGAATCAGCACGACGCTGTGCTCCTGCAGGTTGTGACCTTCGCCGGGGATGTAGGACGTGACCTCAATCCCGTTGGACAAACGGACACGCGCGACTTTACGAAGAGCCGAGTTCGGCTTTTTCGGGGTCGACGTTTTAACCGCTGTGCACACACCGCGCTTTTGCGGGGAATTCTGATCGATCGGAATGCGCTTCTTGGAGTTCCAGCCTTTGAGCAGTGCCGGCGCCTTCGCTTTCTTCCCGATCTCCTCGCGTCCTTTGCGGACCAGTTGGTTAAAGGTTGGCAATTCATTTCACCTCCTCGATCAAAATATATCTGTCAACAGTATGCCCGAAGAACCGCACCAAACCGCCGTTTTTCAGCGTTTTGGTCGGTTTTTGGGCTACCAAAACAGCATTTTACCACGTCCATACTCGATTTGTCAAGTATTTCTTGTGGGAACCCCTAAATATTCGACGCGTTCAGATCGCGAAGAGATTTTTTCGGCAGAGGAAACAAATATGTGAGTTCATACTTTCGTGTATGGACGAACATGTTTGTGACCTAAGATCAAGCGAGATGCATGCACGAGAATGTTTAGAGGTGACCTTATATCAAACCGGATCGGCGTCTTCGGACGGGCTGTCGCTCACATCACCGCTCAGCATGCTGCGAAGCGCCACGATGTATGGCGTATCCTCGGTCACATGCGTGTTGACCACCTCGACGTCGGAGTATATCTGCATGCCGGTTCCCGCCGGGATCAGCTTGCCGATGATGACGTTTTCCTTGAGGCCAAGCAGCGGATCGACTTTGCCTTTGATCGCCGCTTCGGTCAGCACACGCGTCGTCTCCTGGAAGGAGGCCGCCGACAGGAAACTGTCGGTCGCGAGCGCCGCTTTGGTGATGCCGAGCAGCACCGGAACGCAGGTCGCTTCCTTGAGATGAACCTCACCGTTTTCGATGCGCTCGCGCACACGCGCGTTCTCCGCGTCCAACTCAGTGCGGTCGATCAGCGCGCCGCTGAGCAGATAGGTATCGCCCGCTTCTTCGACGCGGACCTTGCGCATCATTTGCCGCACGATGACTTCCACGTGCTTATCGTTGATGTCAACGCCCTGCAGCCGATAGGTGCGCTGCACTTCTTCGATCAAGTAGTTCTGCACCGCCAGCGGGCCGCTGATGGCCAGGATATCGTTCGGGTTGATGGAACCTTCTGTGATGCGGTCGCCCTTTTTGATGACGTCGCCTTCTTTGACGCGGCGGTGCGATCCGAACGGAATCACATAGCTGCGCTCTTCCACGCCGTCGTCGGTTTTGTTGGTGACGATCACAACCTGATTCTTCTTCTCTTCGCCGAAGCTGACCACACCGTCGATCTCACTGATGATCGCGAGATGCTTCGGCTTGCGGCCTTCGAACAATTCTTCCACGCGCGGCAGACCTTGCGTGATATCCTCTGCGCTGGCGACGCCGCCGGTGTGGAAGGTACGCATCGTCAGCTGCGTGCCGGGTTCGCCGATGGACTGGGCGGCGATGATGCCGACCGCTTCGCCGATGGAAACCGGCTCGACCGTGGCGAGGTTCGCGCCATAGCAGCAGGCGCACACGCCGTGTTTGGCCTGGCAGGTCAGCACCGAACGGATCCGCACCTTCGTCGCGCCGTAGCGATTGACGATCAAATCGGCGTGCTTTTCGTTCATCATCACGTTGCGGGACACGACCACCGCTCCGGTGTCGGGATCGACAAAGTCGTCGGTCAAATACCGGCCGATGAGGCGCTCGGTGAGCGGCTCAATCATTTCTTTGTCGTCTTTGATGTCATAGACTTCAATGCCCGCATGCGTGCCGCAGTTATCTTCCCGAATGATCACATCCTGCGACACATCCACCAACCGGCGGGTCAAATATCCCGAGTCGGCGGTGCGGAGCGCAGTATCGGCAAGACCTTTCCGAGCGCCGCGGGAGGAGATGAAGTATTCGAGGATGTTCAGGCCTTCGCGGTAGTTCGCGCGGATCGGAACCTCGATTGTGCGTCCCGACGTATTCGCAATCAGACCGCGCATACCGGCGAGCTGGCGAATCTGGCTGATGCTGCCGCGCGCGCCGGAATCGGACATCATGAAAATCGGATTGTAGGGATCCATGTTGTCGCTCAGGGCTTCTGTCACCTTTTCGGTGGTGCTGTTCCAGGTCTGAATCACCGCGCGATAGCGTTCCTCGTCGCTCATGAGGCCCATGTTATACAGCCCCGTGATTTGCTCGACTTTTGCTTCCGCTTCGGCAATCAAGTCTTTCTTCTCGGGCGGAATCGCCGCGTCGACCACCGCGACAGTAAGAGCGCCGCGGGTCGAATATTTATAACCCTGACTCTTGATGGCATCGAGCACCTCGGAGGTGGCTGCCGCCCCGTGCACCTGAATGCATTTTTCAATGATCTTGGAGAGTTGCTTTTTGCCGACCTTGAAATCGATCTCATACAGGAACCGGTTTTCGGGATCGGTGCGATCCACAAAACCGAGATCCTGCGGGATCGCGTGGTTGAAGATAACGCGGCCGATGGTGGTCTCCACCAGGCGGCTCTGTTTCTGGCCGTCGATTTCCATCGTGCGGCGCACTTTAATCTTCGCGTGCAGGCCAATGACATGCTCGCTATAGGCCATGATGGCTTCGTCTTCGTCGCGGAAGATTTTGCCTTCGCCCGGCTCGCCGGGTTTCTCGATGGTCAGATAGTAAGAACCGAGCACCATATCCTGCGTCGGCACCGCCACCGGTTTGCCGTCGGACGGTTTGAGCAGGTTGCCGGCGGCAAGCATCAGGAAGCGGGCTTCCGCCTGCGCTTCGGCAGACAGCGGTACGTGCACCGCCATTTGGTCGCCGTCGAAGTCGGCGTTGAACGCCGTACACACGAGCGGATGCAGCTTGATCGCGCGGCCTTCCACCAGCACCGGCTCAAACGCCTGAATGCCGAGGCGGTGCAGCGTCGGGGCGCGGTTGAGCATGACCGGATGATCCTTGATGACGATCTCCAGCGCGTCCCACACGTCGGGATGCGCCCGCTCCACCATCTTGCGGGCCGCTTTGATGTTGCCCACGCCGGTCTCCACCAGCCGTTTCATTACGAACGGCTTGAAGAGCTCGAGGGCCATCTCCTTCGGGAGACCGCATTGATACATTTTCAGTTCCGGGCCGACGACAATAACCGAACGGCCGGAATAGTCGACACGCTTGCCGAGCAGGTTTTGACGGAAGCGGCCCTGTTTGCCCTTGAGCATATCCGACAAGGATTTCAGCGGGCGGTTGTTCGGGCCGGTGACCGGACGGCCGCGGCGGCCGTTGTCGATCAGCGCGTCCACCGCTTCCTGCAGCATCCGCTTTTCGTTGCGGATGATGATGTCCGGCGCGCCGAGTTCGAGCAGTCTCTTCAGGCGGTTGTTGCGGTTGATCACACGGCGATACAGATCGTTGAGATCTGACGTCGCGAACCGACCGCCGTCGAGCTGCACCATCGGGCGCAGATCCGGCGGGATGACCGGGATCACATCCAGCACCATCCACTCGGGACGGTTGCCGGACAGGCGGAAGGATTCCACCACTTCGAGACGCTTGAGCAATCGCGCCCGTTTTTGGCCGGTCGCGTCTTCGAGCTCCTCTTTCAGCTCGGCGGACAATTTATCAAGATCGATCTCGGCGAGCAGTTTTTGGATATATTCCGCGCCCATGCCCGCTTCGAAATCGTCTTCATATTTCTCGCGCATATCGCGATAGTCTTTATCGCTGAGGATCTGGTTTTTCATCAGCGGTGTGCTGCCGGGATCGGTCACGATATACGACGCGAAATACAGCACCTGCTCCAGATCGCGCGGGGTGAGCGCCAGCAGCAATCCCATCCGGGACGGGATGCCTTTGAAATACCAGATGTGCGACACGGGTGCGGCCAGTTCGATATGACCCATACGCTCACGGCGCACTTTGGCGCGGGTCACTTCGACGCCGCAACGTTCGCAGACTTTGCCCTTAAAGCGGATGCGCTTATATTTGCCGCAATGGCATTCCCAGTCCTTGTTCGGCCCGAAAATGCGTTCGCAGTAAAGGCCGTCGCGTTCCGGCTTCAAGGTACGATAGTTGATGGTTTCCGGCTTTTTGACTTCGCCGTAGGACCAGCTTCGGATCTGGTCGGGGGAGGCGAGGCCGATCTTAATGGAATCAAATACGTTGAATTGCATAGCGGTTCTCCTCCCTTTCTTATTCTTCGTCGTCTTCGTAAAGCAGCGCATCCGTGTCTTCTTCTTCGCCGAACTCATCGTCGGAGTCTTCCAGACTGTATCCGCTGTTTTCGAGCTCCTGCTCGTCCGTGACGGCGCGGAACGTCTCCGCATCCATCGGCGTTGCATCGTCATCGTCAAACGACTGTTTCAAATCGATCTCCTGCTGGTCACGATCCAGCACCTTGATGTCCAGACCGAGAGACTGCAGTTCTTTGACCAGCACCTTGAACGACTCGGGCACGCCCGACTGCGGCACGTTCTGGCCTTTGACGATCGCTTCGTAGGTCTTGACGCGGCCGACCATATCGTCCGACTTGACGGTGAGGATCTCCTGCAGCGTGTAGGCGGCGCCATAAGCTTCCAGCGCCCACACTTCCATCTCGCCGAAACGCTGACCGCCGAACTGCGCTTTACCGCCGAGCGGCTGCTGCGTGACCATCGAGTACGGGCCGGTCGAACGGGCGTGAATCTTATCGTCGACCAGATGATGCAGTTTCAGGAAGTACATATACCCGACCGTGACAGGGTTATCGAACGGTTCGCCCGTGCGGCCGTCATACAGCTGCACCTTGCCGTCGCGGCTCTTGCCGGCCTGTTCGAGCAATTCCTGAATGTCCTGTTCGTGTGCGCCGTCAAAGACCGGCGTCATCACTTTGAAGCCGAGAGCCGCCGCCGCATAGCCGAGATGCACTTCCAGCACCTGGCCGATGTTCATACGAGACGGCACACCAAGCGGATTGAGCACGATGTCGAGCGGACGGCCATCCGGCAGGAAGGGCATATCTTCGCTCGGCAGAATGCGAGACACGACGCCCTTGTTGCCGTGGCGGCCCGCCATTTTATCGCCGACACTGATCTTGCGCTTTTGCGCGATGTAGCAGCGGACGACCATGTTGACGCCGGGGCTGAGTTCTTCGCAGTTTTCACGGGTAAAGACTTTGACGTCCACCACGATGCCGTACTCGCCGTGCGGCACTTTCAGGGATGTATCCCGCACCTCGCGCGCTTTTTCGCCGAAGATGGCGCGCAGCAGATACTCTTCCGGCGTCAGCTCGGTCTCGCCCTTCGGGGTGACTTTGCCGACCAGAATATCGCCGGCGTGGACCTCCGCGCCGATGCGGACGATGCCGCGCTCGTCGAGGTCC
>JAFTBJ010000168.1 GCA_017455295.1 Clostridia bacterium | reverse complement strand
GGTGAACACGGACTTCTGCTCGATCAGCGTGCAGACCTGAAACACGTTTGGATTGTCCCATCCCTCTTTCAGCGCGGAGTGCGAGAAGATGAAGCGAAGCGGGCAGTCAAAGCTGAGCAGCCATTCCTTGTCCCGCATGATGGTATTATAAGTATCGTCGTCCGCGACCGTATCGCCTTTGGTGTCTTTCAGCCGCCCCTTTTTGTCCTGCGAGAAGTAACCGTTATGGATTTTGGACACGTCAGCGGAAAACCGCTCCCGGATGCGGTCATACTTCGGCTTCGCAATCAGTTCTGCATAGCACTCCTCGAACATTCTGGCATAGACGCCGGGCGTCCCGTCCTCGTGACGGTAACGCTCCACCTTGTCAATGAAGAACAGCGACAAAACCTTAATGCCCAAATCGCTGTAGCGTAGCTCCTTGTCCAGATGCGCCTCAATGGTGCGGCGGATCTGCGCCCGCTTGACGACATTCTCATCTACGTCGCCGATGGCCTTGCCGAGCGCGACCTCCTCGGTGTTGCCAAACTCAATGTGCTCATAGCCCGGTGTGCAGTCGATGCCCGCGACGGTGTAGCCCTCATACAGCTCGCGCTGGCCGGACAGAAGAAAGAGATCGTCGCCGGGTTTCACAGTCACGCTCTTGCGGTTCACCGAACCGTCTTTTTTCTTCATATCCAGCTCGATCTTCGCGCGAAAGCCTTTTTCGTTGGAAACGGACAGCAGCTTCACATAGGGCTGATTGTATCCGCCCGTGACCTGATTCGAGGACACGGAAATCTGTTTCACCAGCCCCATCTGATAGGCGTCCACCGGCGTCAGGCGGTAGAGCAGATTGAGCTTTTCCCGATGCGTGGCGGAGTAGCGCAGGACACACAGCGGATGCAGCGACGCGATGGCTTCCTTTGCCTTTGGCGTGTTATCCACGCTATGCGGCTCGTAGATAATGACGATAGGATTTGTATCATGTATAAACCTCATGGCGGTGTCGCCGCCCAGCCGGTCCTGCGCCTGATTGATCACGTTCTCGGCCTTTTTAAAGGCGTCGATGTTGATGATCATAATCTCAATATTGGCGCCGGAAGCGAACTGCCGCACGTCGGAGAGCTTTGCCGAGTTGTAGATGAAATACCGGCAGGGTACGTTATCATACTGCGCGCCGAAATGCTCCTGCGTCATTTGCAGGGATTTGTAGACGCCCTCGCGGATGGCCACGGACGGCACGACGATGATAAACTTGGTGAAACCGTACCGCTTGTGCAGCTCAAAGATGGTCTTGGTGTAGACGTAGGTCTTGCCCGTTCCGGTTTCCATTTCGATGCAGAACTGCCGGGGCGCGGCATCGTCGGTCAGCGGCAGGTGGTTCCGCTTCTGGACAGCGCGCATATTCGCCGTGATCGTATCGTCGCTGATCCGCAGTACGTTCCCAAAGCCAAGAGCGCCGAACAGGTTGTCCTGCCCGCCGACCTCCACGGAAAAGGTGCTGTGGGTATGCTTCTGCCCAGCGAACAGATCGACCACGGCACTGACGGCATCAGCCTGAAAATCCTGATTTTTAAATTGAAGCTTCATGCTTTGTTTCCTTTTCGAGACTGAATTTAATCTCAATACATGCTTTCACTATATTTTCTTCAATAAGATCAGGAACTACATGAATCTCGATTTTTAGACCATAACCCTTTTGAGGTTCTACGACACTGAAATCCTGTTCACTCACCGGAATAAAAAGGTCTTCAATCGCTTCTTTCCGGTTATTTATAACTGTGATTCTAAATTCTTCCTGGTAACCATATCTTTTTTGCTTGTGAAATGTACTTTCTAGCGCATACTGCAAGGAATTGATATCACATTGTGGTATATAATCAAAGTCATCATATAACACTCGTCTGCCGGCGTATTGTATTTTTCTGTCTCTCAGAGCGCGATATATTTTGTATATGACGTTAGCATCAAAAACAACAACGGAACAATTCTCTACGCCGCCTTTATCCTTGCATAGCTTTTCAATATCAGATGAACTTAGTAAATACTGATAATCATTTTCTTTAATCTTCTAAAAATCTTTTAATCCGGCGTAATAACAACAGAACACGCATTGATTCGCGTTGATTCGCATATTGTACCCTGCTTTCGGTCCATGAATCTCATGATATTCGCCGTCAATCTTGATGTACTCTGCAACCTGTGTTGTTAGACAAGCCTCATAACGGTCTCCAATTTCCTCCATGTCCTTTCGTCCTTGTTCGCGGTATTTTTCAAGCAAACCAAAACGAATTTGACCCTCTTTCACCAACTTGTCCGCATAACGTTTCTCGACAATTCGAAAGAAAAGGAATTGGTCGTTATTGTCTTGAATGTCTTTTAGTTCAAACATCAATTTACACCAGCTTCAACTCGATCTTCCGATCCCGCAGAATATAGTAGGCGTTTGCCATCGCGGTATCGTCGGCGAAGGACTCGCGCGCGATCACGATCCGCCCCGGCGCATAGCCTGCCATCGCCTCCACATCCTCCGGGGTGATGTCGGGCGCAAGGCAGACGAGCAGCAGGGCGTCGTCGCCCACGTTGTAGGCGGTCTTGCCGTTCAGCTCGATCTGCGTGATTGGGTAGGTCAACGGGACGCCCAGCTTGAGCATGACCTCGCAGACCATATCCATGTCGGTGCGTTCCGGCTTGACCTGCTGCACCATCTGATTCATACGGTCGTAGAGAATATCCACCTGACCGTCCTCGATGGGCGTGGCGTCCCATGTCTTGAGGTTGGTGGTGTCCAGCTTGAACACGCGAAAACCAACGTCTGGCAGTGGCTTTTCCTCCTCGCCGAGTTTGAGCTGCCGTCGCTGTTCCTCTGCATCCGTGAGGATTTTTGTTCCGGCGCGGCGGATGCGCTCTTCGCCGATCTCGCAAATGTTTTTATAGCCCGCCTTGTATGCTTCGCTCTTTTCGTCGCAGACCTCGGGAAGCTGGACAAGGATGAACCGCCGATTGCCGCCATCCTCGGCGTTGAGCTGCATCACCGCGTGGGCGGTGGTGGCGCTGCCGGAGAAAAAATCGAGGATGATGTCATTGTCGTCTCTTGCTGTGATATACTCGATCAACTTTTTGATATCACTTAGAGGCTTTGGGTTGTCGAATACACGCTTGCCATCAAATATCTGCGTAAACTCATTTGTGGCCGTTTGAGCATAGCTAAAAAATACAGAGCGCATGACCTCTTTATCGGATTCAAAAAGATTCATGCGAACCCGCGGGACAGTAGTCTCATCCTTTCCAAAAACAACGTGACCCTTATCAATTTCTTCTTGTAATCTTTGCGGGGTTGGATATCTCCACCCACTAACAGGCTTTTTGCATACCTTCCCGGTAATCGGGTGGATAACGTCGTACATTGGGCCGCCACCGCCGGGCCAGTTTATATTTCCATCGTCACGAAATGGCCCCTTTTCGTCTACACGGGTAAAACGAGCAAGTGATTTCCGCTCATCGCCGTCGGGCCATGAAGCATAGAGCGCCTTTAGCCCCTCGTTGACTTTTACCCAGTCGTCGTTGTATTCTTTTCTCAAACGGTCAAATTCGGTTTTTACTTCGTCGATGCCTTCTTTTGTGGCTCGCAGAATAACGCCCATCTCATAAATTGTTGCGGCGCTCTTGAAATAGACAAGCATATACTCATGGCCGACGGATAAGTATTTTGCATCGTTTTTGCGATTCTTGTCATAGACAAGTGTTGCAACATAGTTTTCTTCTCCGAAAACCTCATCGCATATCTTTTTGAGATTGTAGAGCTCAGCATCGTCAATCGAAATAAAAATCACACCGTCATCCCGCAACAGATTTGCCGCAAGACGCAGCCGGGGATACATCATATTCAGCCAATTCGTATGGAATCGACCCATCGTCTCCGGATTGCTCTTGGTGGTCTGTTGCGTGATCTCCTTGTACCGTGCCATCGGGTCGGCAAAGTCGTCGGCGTAGACGAAATCGTTGCCGGTATTGTAGGGCGGGTCAATGTAGATCATCTTGACCTTGCGG
>JAFTBJ010000167.1 GCA_017455295.1 Clostridia bacterium | reverse complement strand
CGATCAGTCGTCCCGGTTATCCAGCAGGATCGCGCAGGAAAGCGGGGGCAGCGACAGCCGTCCGTCCGGCTGGATCACGCCGCTTCCGGCATTGACTGTGCGTCCATGCCAGCGTTCCGGCAAAAGGGCGGAGCGGTCATCGTCGCTGCGGTTGACCGCGCAAAGCAGGCAGCCGGTCTCATCCGACCGTTCAAAACAAACCACGTCCGACGGCGCAGGCAGCGGGCAGAACGCTCCTTCCCGCAGCACCGGCGCCACACGGCGCAGCTTGCCGAGACAGCGGTACCATTGCTGCAATTCTGTGTTTTCCCGTCCCCAGGGGAAAGGCGCGCGGTTGAATGGGTCGCGGTAGCCTTCAAGCCCCGCTTCGTCACCATAATAAATGCAGGGGACGCCGGGCAGACAATACTGCAGGGTGGCGGCGAGTTTCAAAAGTCGGACACCGTGCATACGCTGTTCGTCGGAAAGACGCTGTGCCGCCTGCCAGGAACGGCCGCGCCCGTTGGTCGCTTCGCCGCACAGCACGGTGATCGCGCGCTCGGTGTCATGGGTGCCGATGTGATTCATCAGCAGCCGCAGCACCTGCGGCGGATAATGTTCGGCAATGGTGGCAATGGCGGCGCAAAAATGAGCGCTGTCGCCGCCGCAAAGGAATTGCAAAACCGCGTCGGCAAACGGATAGTTCATCACGCTGTCCAGCTGTTGCCCGAGCAGATAGCGGCGGCGATGACCGTAGCTTTGCTTGTTGCTGGCGTCTTCCCATACTTCGCCGAGAATCACGGCGTCGGGCGCTTCCGCTTTGACGGCGGCACGCAGGGCATCGAGAAATCCGTCCGGCAGTTCGTCCGCCACATCCAGCCGCCAGCCGGCGATCCCGGTTTTCAGCCAGTGGCGGAGGACGCCGTCTTCGCCGGTGATATACGAAAGGAATGCCGGGTTGAGTTCGTCCACCTCCGGCAGCGTATCAAACCCCCACCACGACGCGTAGTCGTTCGGCCAATTCCGAAAATGATACCAGCTATAATAGGGCGAACCGGGGGATTGATAGGCGCCTTCCGACGGGTAGCGGCGCTCGCGGTTGAAATAGACGCTGTCCGAACCGGTGTGACTGAATACGCCGTCTAAAATGACGCGGATCCCAAGCTGTCCGGCTGCTTTGACTAGCGAGCGCAGGTCGTCTTCACTGCCAAGCAGCGGATCGATCCGTTCGTAACAGGCGGTGTTGTACCGATGGTTGGAATGCGCTTCGAAGATCGGATTGAGATAGAGACAGGTCACACCCAGATTTTTGAGGTAATCCAACCGCTGCTCGATGCCTTTCAGGTCGCCCCCAAAATAATCGTTGTTGTGATAAATGCCCTGCGGGCCGGGACGCCAGTCAACCGGCTCATCCCAGCTTTCATGCATCCGCCGATCGTCCGGCACGTTGGATTTCGGTTCGCCGGAGCGAGCAAAACGGTCGGGAAAAATTTGATACATCACGCCGCCGGCCAGCCAGTCGGGCGTTTGGAATGCGGCTTCGTAGCAGGTCAATTGCCAGAATAAGAGCGGCGTGTAAGGATCGGCGATGCCGGCCGATCCGTCAAACAGTCTCGTCAGCGTCAGGGTGCCGCGATTGGTTTCGAGCGAAAACGAATAGAAATAGAGGCCTTCTTCAGAGGGAGTGAAATGACAATCCCACCATTCGTGCGTATCGCCGTCCATCCCGGCCCAAAACATCCCGTCGCATGTGTCAGGGCGATGATCGACGCTGATTAGCAGACGACAGGCGCTGCACCCCCACTCCCGCGGGACGCGAACACGAAAGCGAACAGGCGTGTGCGGCGTCACCGCACCCAGAGGCGCGCGGTGTTCGGTGCGCTGCGAATGAAATAAATAGGGCAAAGCCATAACAAAGAAACTCCTTGTAAAGATTTATGAAATCGACGAAAAATCTACATAGCATTCGTTCATGTCGACGAGCCCTTCGATCCCTTTGACATGACCGTCTTCGGTATATTGCCACAGCTGATAGATCCCGTCGTATTGACATTCGTCATGGTATTGTGCTATCCAGCGGTACCAGCTGTCAAATACCGGTGCGGTGAGCTTGTCTTCCCACCAGGACAGGTTGGCATACACGCCTGCTTTATAGCCGTTCTGTGTCAGCGTGACGCAGAAAATCGTGGCGATTTTGGCGTATAATGCCGGGCATAGATTGCCCTGCCAGCTGCTGTATTCCAAATCATAAAATACCGGTAGCGTCGGATGCTTGCCTTTGAGAAGCCGCAGCGCGTGGCGCGCCTCGCCGAGCGCTTCCACTTCTGTGCGGGCATAGCAGAAGAAGTATGCGCCCCAGGGAATGCCGAGCCGCTCGCATTCGGCGACGTTGCGCTCCCACTCGTCGTCATCCTGATCGTCTTCATCCTGCCCATAGCCGCAGCGGAGGATCGCAAACTGGACACCGTCTTGTTTGGCTTTTTCCCAATCGATCTTGCCCTGCGAATAGGATACATCGATGCCTTTAAGGATTGCACCGCTGTTGACGGCGGTGGTGAAAGTATTATATGGGATGGAAGAAGCATCAGCAGTCGTAGAGGCTGCAAAAGTCTCTGTACTGTCGGGAATGGCGGTCGTGGGCGGGATCGGTTCGGTGGTTGTAACGAGGGTGGAGACGGTCGTGACAGCTGTAGGAAGGATCGTCGCGGAGGTGGTGAAGGTCGGACGCGGATCCGTGGGGATATGGCGGCCGGATGTCAGCAGATACAACGCCAGCGTGTCCCGCAGATCCACCATGCCATTTTGATCTATATCCGCCCGCGCGGCCTGAGAGGGAGTCAAAAAGGAAGATCCGCAGGTGTGTTGGTATAGAATAAGAGAGTCCATGGTGTCCACCATGCCGTTGCCGTTTACGTCGCCGAGCATACGCGATTCTGCAGCATGTACCAAAATGGGCGAGAGGAGAAGGACGGCCATCAAAACGATGCTGAGCATCACCGTATAGGACCGGCAAACAATGTGTGGCAAACCGACTTCCCCCTCTCATTTCAAAATAAACTATCTCATTTTATTTATATCATATTTAGGCGCGTTTGTCTAGCGATCCCCGCTGTTACATTTTTGTTTTTCTTCATGTAAAACGATTGCAAAGTCGTGAAAGAAATGCTATACTGATTTTATCATTTTGAGAAGAGAGAGGATGACTTATGGCAAATCCTGTCGTTTTGTGCGCGGATATCACCTGTGACATCGGCCCGGAACTTACACAAGAACTGGGCGTACAGCTGTATCCGTCTCATGTGCTGCTCGGCGATGATTCCTATCGCGACGGCATCGATCTGACGCCAGAGGACGTGTTCCGCATTTACAATGAAAAGAAAATCCTACCTCGCACGGCGGCGATCAATGTACAGGAATATGTGGACTTTTTTGCACCGTTTGTTGAGGCGGGCAACGACGTGGTGCACATCACGCTCGGATCTGGATTGTCGTCCGCCCACCAGAATTGCCGCATTGCGGCGGAAGAATTTGAAGGACGCGTGCAGGTGGTGGACAGCTGCAATCTTTCGAGCGGTTCGGGACATTTGGTACTGGAAGCTGCCCGCTTGATTCGGGAGGGGCGCTCGGCCGAGGAGATTGCCGCCGAATTAAAAACGCTCGTCAATAAGGTCAGCGCCAGCTTTGTGATCGATACGCTGGAGTTTCTGTATAAAGGCGGACGTTGTTCGGCGCTTGAAATGTTCGGCGCCAATCTTCTGAAACTCAAGCCGAGTATCCGCGTGAGCACAACGGACGGGCACATGGACGTGGGCAAAAAATATCGCGGATCGCTGGATAAAGTGCTGGAAGAATATGTTCGAGATGAGCTGGAAGGTCGTGACGACCTGCGGCTTGATAAGATCTTCATCACCCATACCACCATCTCCCAGGAGCGGGTGGACAAGGTGCGGGAGCTCATTTTAAAATATCAGCCGTTTGAAAAGATTTACGATACCACCGCCAGCTGTACCATCTCGGCGCATTGCGGCCCCAATACGTTGGGGATCCTGTTCATGACCAAATAAGGAGGCACGATTATGAAACATCCTGTTCGAGCGGCCCTGGCCCTGGCGCTGGTGACGATCATGGTCGCATCCGTCTTTTCCGGTTGCGACTGGTTTGTCAACGGCGTGGAGGCGCTGTGGAGCGTGGATTATATCGATGCGGACAGCGGCTTTGCCGACCAGTCGGCGGTTAAAAGCGTAATCAAGCTGGAAAACGGCGTCGAAAAGGCCAACTATACCGCCGACATCGGCGATAACGATGTGCAGTATATGTTCCGCTCGGAGGATGCGACCCGCTTTGTGGATCTGGCGGACGGCTACGCGATCACCATTCCCGATACAACGTTTGAGGTGGATGATACGCTCGGCTCTCTCAAAACCGTGCTGCAGGGCGACAACTACCGTCTGTCGATCACCTATGAGGATCAAAGCCCGTATGGCAACACGCTCAGCGGCTGGAACACCTATAACGACGAATGGTTCAAGCTCTACATCGCCGATAAGATGTTCCTGACCAAAAACGGGCTGGTTCGCTCGCGGGCGATCGTCGATTCCACCGATTTGATCAAAGGCTACAGCGTGCAGATTTACGATATTGAGTTCAAAGATCCCGAAGGAATTGAATATCCCTATTATCATATTGCGGTGGTTCGTCGCCGCGCGACCTACAATGCCTTCCATATGCTGCACATGAAGTCCAAAGAGCCGGGCACCGACTTCTTTGACGCGATCGTCCGGTCTTTTGATCCGGTCGATCCGCAGGGTCAGGGACGGGATATGATCGATCAATATGAAGTGAAGATACCGGAATATTGGTCGGAGGAAACCAAAGCGTATTATAACCTGCTGCTGCAGAATATGCAGTCTACGCGGGTGGAGTGGGGCGTTTTTCGCTATTCGCTTCCGTCAAAAGGTGAGGGCAATTATCGCAGCACGGAGCTGAACCTCAAAAACGATATGAAATGGCTGCAAAGTGAGAGCGGCTTGAACACAAACCTGACGATCCTGCCGACCTATCAGCACCTCGGGTGGTATAACAACGACAGCCATTTTGCGCTGGATCTTGTCAAAGAATTTGGGGGCGGCAACGGCTTCAACGGTAAACCGGTGCTGCAGCTGTCCTATCAATTCACCCGCACCAACAACACCGAGTTGTCCGGCACGACGCCGATGTTCGATATTTTGCGCGGCGAGTGCGACGATCAGTTCCGCGAATTG
>JAFTBJ010000166.1 GCA_017455295.1 Clostridia bacterium | reverse complement strand
TGCCGGAGTTCTGATTGCCGACCAACGCAAAGGTCAATAGGGTACCGTCCGGCAAAGGGGTGCCGCTGCCTTTGGCATGGAATCGGCCGCCTTCACCGAAGCCCGGATGATGCGGTTCATCATAAACGGTCGGCGAATCATCCATTTCATCCGGCTGTTCGTCCAACGCAACGATCTCGACTTTTTCGGCATCCGCCATGCGAAGCGTCAATTTATAGCCGTGCAGCATCAATTCCATCGGGTCGCCCATCGGCGCATATTTTACAACGGTGACCGGTACGCCGGGAAGAAGCCCCATATCCAAAAAATGCTGGCGCAGCGCTCCTTCACCGCCAACAGAGCGGATCAAAGCGGAAGAATCCACCGGCAAGTCTTTTAAGGTCATCGTTCTCACTCCTCACATGGATTTGGGATCCCCGTCAGATCAAATGGGGGAATGGCGTCGGTACCGCCAGATTCGCGGTCTTGTACATATCCGTTTGAAAAGCCGAGCGATTCCAGTGCATCATACACTTTTTGGCACTCACGCGCGGTGAGGCGGCGATTCAGTTCCGGATGCGGCAGCGCCAGGATCGGCGTGTATTGAAACATTAAGCTGACCCACAACGAGGCGGAAAAGCGATTTTGCAGCATCGTCAGTGCGTTGATGCTGTTTTGCGTATGTCCCGGCAGCACAAGATGCCGCACAAGTGTGCCGCGCCGGGCGATCCCGTGGTCGTCCAAGACTATATCGCCGGTTTGCCGCCGCATTTCTTCAATGGCGGCCAGCGCCGTATCCGCATAACGTGGCGCATCCGAGAAGGAAATGGCCAACGCATCGTCGGCATATTTGAAGTCGGGGAGATACACATCGATCAGTCCTTCCAGTGTATGCAGTGTTTGCACACTGTCATAACCGCTGCTGTTATACACTACGGGAACGGGCGGACGATAGAGCAAAAGCGCTTGCCGAACGGCATGCGCGTAGTGGGTTGGATTGACAAAGTTGATGGTATGAGCGCCTTCGCCAACAAGGGCGCGCATCACATCGGCCAGTGCCGGTATTGAGATCGTCCTGCCGAAATCGTTGTGGCTGATCGGTCGATTCTGACAGAAAGCGCAGGTGAGGGAGCATCCGGAAAAGAAAATCGCGCCGGATCCGTGTTGCCCGCCAATGCAGGGTTCTTCGCCGAAATGCAGCGCGGCGCGGGCGAGGCGAGGCGACGACGGCATACGGCAGCGACCGTTTCCGCTGTTCGGCGTGCGATGTGCGCCGCAGGAGCGAGGACAGAGGACGCAGAAAAATGCGCCGGATGCATCACTGCCGGGTGATGCTGCGGATGCGGCCATGCTGTCCTTCCTCCTTTGCGCTTGCAAGATGGTTCCAGTATAGCATACGCCGCCGCATTAGAAAAGAGAAAATCCGTATTTTTTAGAAATATCGACACAAAAAAACCGCTTTGATCGTATCACGGCGATTCGGATAGGATCAAAGCGCTTCTATGATTATATAGATTACTGCGGACGTTCCGTTATTCTGAAGCCGTAACCCCAAATGGTTTCAAGCATGATCGGGGTATCTTTCAGTTTCTGCCGCAGACGTTTGGCGGTATCATCCGAGACACGCGTGACCGGGTTATAGTCAATCCCCCAGACGCGTTTGAGCAGCTCGGCACGGGAGACCGCTCGATTGGGCTGCTCCATCAATAGAGCCAGCATCGACAGTTCGATCGGAGTGAAATGGATCAAGCGATGCTGATCGTCATAAACGGTCATCGTATTCCGATCGATGGTAACGCCGCCGAACGACAGTTTTTGCCGCTGGACGTCTTCACTCAAAACGAGGGCAATATCGGTATGGATCGGCGCATTGACCGCGTCGGATAGATCGCCATATTCCAATTGAAACCCTTCTGAATGGAGAGCGCGAATAATCACGTCTGTGATGCGGGGGTCGTCGCTGTTTACATATATGAGTTTGGACATGATCTGCGCCTCCAATCATAAAATCTAATGGTATTCTACAGAAGATATGTGAAGGCTGTGTGAAAAATACAAAAAATATGAAATTTTATAGATTAAAGGGGATATGCTTCGGAGAGCAGCCGCTGCTTTTCATCCCAAAGTGCCTGGGAAAGATCCACATAGTATTGATGCGGATTCTCAAAGCGCTTGACTTCGTCCCAGATCGTCTCTAGCTGCTCGCGGCAATAGGCACGCACGGCGTCGATCGGTGGGCAGGCGTACACCTGCTTTCCACACTTCATCATCTCCTGCTGCAGCGGTACCGCACGGAAATTCGTGACAGTCTTGCGCTTCCAGACATGATCGGGATTGAAAAGCTGATAAGGCTGTGCATCGTCAATGATCTCATCGTGCATCGTGATCACATCGGCAATCGCTTTGCCGCTGTCCCGATCAAACAGCCGCCAGACTTTCTTGAAGCAGGGGTTGGTGATCTTGGTGACGTTTTCACTGATCTTGATGCGGGGAATGATCCGGCCGTCTTGCTCGACCGCCGTCAGCTTATACACACCGCCGAATACCGGGTCGCTTGCGGCTGTAATGAGCCGTTCACCGACGCCGAAGTTGTCAACGCATGCACCCTGCAGGATCATATCGCGGATGATGATTTCATCCAGCGAATTGGAAGCGGTGATGCGGCAGTCGGGATATCCGGCGTCGTCAAGCATCTTGCGGGCTTTTTTAGAGAGATAGGTGATGTCGCCGGAGTCGATGCGAATGCCTTTCGGACGGCAGCCGAGCGGGGCCAGCACGTCGTCAAAGGTTTTGATTGCATTCGGGATGCCCGAATGCAATACGTCATAGGTATCAACCAGTAGTGTGCAGTCGTTGGGATAAACGCGGGCATAGGCCTTGAACGCTTCCAACTCGTTGTCAAAAAGCTGTACCCAGCTATGCGCCATTGTGCCGAGCGCGGGCACGCCGAATTCGCTGTCACAAACGGTGCAGGCGGTGCCGATGCAGCCGCCGATATAGGCGGCGCGGGCTCCGTAGATTGCACCGTCATAGCCTTGCGCGCGGCGGGAACCGAACTCCATGACCGCGCGGCCTTCCGCTGCCCGTACAATCCGGTTGGCTTTGGTGGCGATCAGCGATTGATGGTTGATGGAGAGAAGGATCATCGTCTCGACAAATTGCGCCTGGATAGCGGGTCCGCGAACCGTTACGATCGGCTCATAGGGAAAAATCGGCGTGCCTTCCGGAATCGCCCATACATCGCAGGAAAATTCAAAATGCCGCAGGTAATCGAGAAATGCCTCGCTGAAGATCCCGCGCTGACGCAAATAAGCAATGTCGTCTTCCGAAAACGAAAGAGAGGAGAGATAGTCGAGCATCTGCTCGACGCCGGCCATAATGGCAAAGCCGCCGCCGTCTGGAACACGGCGAAAAAACATATCAAAATATACGATCGTATCTTGTGCTCCGTTTTCCAGATACCCATTCATCATGGTGAGTTCATAAAAATCCGTGAGCAACGTCAGATGATTGCGATCCATAGCCCATTCCTCCGGTTTTGAATATCAATCACGCTCGCCGCAAAAATGACGGCGGTATTCTTCCATGCAGTGGATGATGATCCGCACCGCTTCCTCGCGGCCTTCTGCTTTTTCGACGCGCGTTTCTTTGTTATGCTCCAAATTTTTATATACCGAGAAAAAGTGTTCCATTTCTTCCATCGTGTGGACCGGAAGTTCGGAAATATCCCGGAAGCAGGAGAAGGAAGGATCGCGAGTCGGCACGGCAACGATCTTTTCGTCCACCGCTTCGCTGTCCACCATCTTGATCACGCCGATGGGATGGCATTGCACCAGCGTCATGGGAACGATGGATTCCTGGCAAAGCACCAGCACATCCAGCGGATCGCCGTCGTCGGCGTATGTGCGCGGGATGAAGCCATAGTTGGCGGGGTAGTGGGTGGCGGTGTACAAGACGCGATCCAGACGCAGAAGGCCGGTCTCTTTGTCCATCTCGTATTTGTTTTTTCCACCCTTCGGGATTTCGATGACCGCGGTAAAATCTTGTGGGGTAACACAGCTTTTGGGAATGTCATGCCAGATGTTCATACAAATGCACTCCTTTTGAAACATAAGAATTAAGATGTCCGATCGGAATAGCAGAAAAGCCCGATCATGCGTAAACACGATCGGGCTGCAGATGACGTGCTATGCTGAACTCCCGTGAGCAGCATTACACCGCGCGGGTGACGTTACCGGAACGCAGGCAGCGGGTGCAGGCGTACACTCTTTTCGGAGAACCGTTCACCACAGCCTTCACGCGTTTGATATTGGGCTTCCATGCACGGTTGGACCGTCTATGAGAGTGGGACACGCGGATGCCGAACGTAACGCTTTTGCCGCAAAAATCACATTTTGCCATTGAAACTGCACCTCCTTCAAACTCTTTACAGAAAAGCAACGGTACTATTTTAGCAGATGTTTTTCAAAAAAGCAAGCTTTTTTTCAAAATGAGTGCAAATATTCTGAAAACTTTTTTCAAAACTCGGTTTTTTCTTTTTCAAAAGGGTAGGGTTTCAAAGCGGCAGAGCCTTGACACATATCTAAAAAAGGTATATACTGAGTTATAATCCTATACTATGGGATTTTTGTGCGAATTTTTGCACGATCAAGCAAACGAGTTCGATGGAAAGGGGCGAAAAGCCATGTTCAAACGGATCGTTTTGCTGGCCGTTTCACTGGTTTTGCTGCTTTCTGCAGCCGGATGCTCTTATGTCGATCTTGATA
>JAFTBJ010000165.1 GCA_017455295.1 Clostridia bacterium | reverse complement strand
TCGGTCTTGCCGTATTCAAACGGCGCTAAGTTGTTATAGGACGCGTCGACCGGCTTGCCCGGCTGCACGCCGAGTTGGTTTTCATAGGAATACGGCCAGAAAGACGGCAGGAAAATACTGGTCAGTGCGATCAGGACGATCACGATGAAGCTGATGAACGCAATCTTGTTTTTATAGAGCCGTTTGATGCCGTCTTTGAAGAAGGTTGAAGACGGACGCATCTGCACCATATAGGCTTTGTCCTCAGCAGATGCAGGAGTGAACATATCGAGATCCACTTGGAACGAGAAAGGATTCTTTTTCATTGCTGCTCCCTCCTTATTCCAACGTGATGCGCGGATCCACTACTTTGTAGAGGATATCTGTGACAAGGTTCATCACAACAATCAGCGCCGCCAAAATGATGGTGGTGCCCATGATCATCGGATAATCACGACTGATGATGCTGTTGACAAATGCACGGCCGATGCCGGGAACAGCGAAGATCTTTTCCACGACAAGCGAACCGGTCACGATGTACGCGAGCATCGGGCCTAAGTAGGTCAGCACCGGGATCAGCGAATTTTTGAGCGCATGGCCGAAAATGATGCGACGGCCGGACACGCCTTTAGCTTTTGCGGTGCGGATGTAATCCTGTCCGAGCACATCCAGCATGGACGAGCGCGTCAAACGCGTGATGTACGCCATCGGATACAGAGCCAGCGTCACGACCGGCAGCACCAAACCGGCGGGTGTGGAGCCATTGGCCGGCAGGATCGCCCATTCGACGGCAAATAACGCCAGCAGCAAAGATCCCATGATGAAGGATGGCATAGACACAAACGCCGTCGTGATGACCATGATGATGCGGTCGATGAGCTTGTTGCGCTTGAGCGCGGCGAGCGCACCGAGCACGACGCCGAACAGTGTTGACACCGCGGCGGCGATCAAGCCGAGCATCAGCGAGGTTTTCATGCCGTCGCCGATGATGTCAATGACCATCCGGCCGCGCTGTTTGAGCGACGGGCCGAAATCAAACTTGGTCACAATGTCGGCGAGATAGGTGCCGTATTGTTCCAGAAGCGGCTTGTCCAAGCCGTATTTTGCCTCCATCGCCGCCTGCACCGCCGGAGTGGTGGCTTTTTCGCCCACGAATGGGCCGCCGGGGATCGCATGCATCACAAAAAAAGTGATCGTGATGACGATCCAGACGGTAAAGATCGCAAGCAAAACGCGTTTGATGATATAGCCCAGCGTTTTTGAGTTCATACACATCCATTCCTTACGTTTCCGTTTTTTAAAGAAGCGTCGCTCAAATTAGAAAGGCCGTCAATTTCAGCGATCACTACATGGTATCTACACAATTTTACCATAAAAAGTAAAAAATTACAAGGGCTTTTTATGAAATTTTAAAAGCCGACGCGCTCCCTTTCGGGCGCGTCGGCTTCGGCTGTCTTTTGTCTGCTTCAGTTATGCGGCATCCGACGTATCAAACAGTTTCGGGTCGCACATCGAAATGGCAGTATCGTTATACGTCACTTCCAGCCCTTCGATCTCTTTCTTGACTTCCTCGTCAAATTCGTCAAACTTCATGCCGTAGATGCAGGTCTGACGCTGATCGTCAAAATAGGTCTCGCCGCCCTGCTCGTCCACATTGAGACGCAGCACCAGCGCCGCCGTCAGTTGATTGGAAGAATCGGTGTATTCGATGATCTGCGCCTTGTTCTCCGCCACTTTCTGCACGGCTTCCACAATGGCTTTGTCGCCGCTGACGCTGTTGATCAACTGCAGGTTGCTGTCCTCTTCCTCTTCGGTTCCGGTCGCCGTCGCCAGCAACGCCGCATCCTCACCTTCTTCGGCTTCTGCTTCGTCTTTGACTTCGTCCGCATCCGCGTCCGACGGCACGACATCTTCGCCCGCTTCACTCGTAGCCGTCGCTTCCAACTCTTCCTCGCCGGCTTGGTAGACAGTCGGCTCGCCGGCATCGGCGGTCGCGTCCGTTTCAGGTGCAGTCGTGCTGCCGGTTTCCAACGCCGCGTCCAGCTCTTCGTCGGTCAATTCGGCAGTTTCTTCGCCTGCAGTTGTCTCCTCACTCTCGGCCGCTTCCGCTGCCGCCTGCTCTGCTTCAACGTCGGCGTTATATTGCGCGATCACAGCGTCAAAGTCGCCGCTTTGCTCATATTGCTTGAGGTAGCCGTTCAGCTTATCCTTCGTCGCCTGCTTGTAAGCATCGGAGAACTCGTTGCCCTCGTTGTCCACCATCGCGATGGAAATCGCTTTATAGGCCACATAGTTTTCGTCGTAGAACGCGCGAATCTCTTCATCCGTCAGCGCGCGCTCGCCGTCCTTGTCATAAAGGCCGTAGAACAGTGTCTGCTCTTCGAGGCTACCCGCGATATAGGCTTTTTTATAGTTCTCCTTGCTGAAGCCGAATTGCAGCAAATCGCTCTCTTTGACGTCGGCGAGGCTGTCTTCCACTTCCTGGAGTTTCTCTTCGGTGAGGACGATCTTATATTTCTCCATCAGGTTTTCCACGGCCTTCTGGCGCACGATGTTGTCCTTCGTCACCTGCACAAGATAGTCGGCAAGCTTCATGTCGATCGCGTCGTCGCCTTCGCCATAGGGCATCGTCTGCTCCCACGGATCCGTACCGTATTGCGCATACTGATACAGGCCGCCGTTATAGTAGGCGTTGTAATAGCTGCTGTACAGGTTTGCGAGATACTCGCCGGTGGAATAGTCTTTTCCGTCGACCGTCATCGCCACGGCAGGCGTCGAGCAGCCGCTCATCAGCAGCGTGGATACCGCCAGCACGACGGCGAGAACAGCCGCCAGCACTTTGGAAATCGTTTTCATAATTTTTGGTTCCTCCTTCAGCAAAAACTGAATAGCAAAAACTGAATAAAGATCATACAAGATCCTATTATATATGAAAATTTGCCGTTTGTAAACTGCCAAATCACAAAAAAGCGATTTTTTTAGCATCGTTTGCGAAAAGTTTACAAATTTGCCCGGATGCGGTATAATAAAAGCAACGACGCGGGAGGTGACGACGGATGCTCGGTTTGTATATCCATGTGCCGTTTTGCTTGTCCAAATGCCCCTATTGCGACTTTTATTCGATTCCACTGCCGGACGACGCGATGCTGGATCACTATGTTGATGCGGTCTGCCGCACACTGCGGCAAGAACGCGCCCGCACCGATGAGGATGCCGATACACTGTATTTCGGCGGCGGCACGCCGTCGCTGCTCGGCGGCAAGCGATTAACCCGCATTTTAGCTGAAGCGCAGCGACTTTTTAGGTTGCAGGAAGCAGAGATCACAATGGAAGCCAATCCCGCCGACGAGTTGTATGAGACCTTTGCCGCGTTTCGAGCAGCGGGCGGCAATCGCGTGTCGCTCGGGATGCAAAGCGTCTCCGCCGACGGACTGCGCCGTCTCGGGCGGCGGCACACACCGGCGCAGCTTGAAGTAGCGATCCGCGATCTTTCTCGCGCGGATATCCGCAATTTTTCGCTTGACCTGATGCTTGCGACCCCGGGGCAGACGCCGACGGATATTGAAAACGCCGTCTCCTTTGCCGCCGCGGCGGGTGCTTCGCACCTGTCCGCCTATCTGCTGAAGCTTGAGCCGGGCACCCCGTTTTACGCCGCCGCGGACACGCTTGCCCTCCCAGACGAGGATGCCGTCGCGGCGTATTATCTGCTCGCCTGCCGGGAAGCAGAGGCTGCCGGATACCGGCAATATGAGATCTCCAACTTTGCCAAGCCCGGGTGCGAAAGCCGCCACAATCTCAAATACTGGAACAGCGACGATTACATCGGCATCGGCCCCGCGGCGCACAGCGCGGTCAGCGGACAGCGATATCACTACCCTCGCTCGCTCGACGCATTCCTCGCCGGATGTAAGCCGGAGATCGACCGGGACGATGAGATCCCGACCGGCAGTCCGGCGGAATACGCGATGCTGCGGCTGCGGCTGACCGACGGACTGCAAGCGGATTTGTTTGAGCAGCGATTCGGCAAGCCGCTGCCGCCGGAATGGCGAGAAAATGCCGCCGCGCTGCCCTCGTCGCTTGTCACCGTCTCCCCCGCCGACATCGCACTGACGCGGGACGGATTTTTGCTGTCCAACACGCTGATCGCCGAGATCCTCTGGAAATAAAAATTTACCGCCTTTTTGTAAAAAAGCCTTGACGGCGGCCATCGCCTTTGCTATAATAGTTAAGCAGTCGAAAACGACCGCACCTATGCTACCGTGGCTCAGT
>JAFTBJ010000164.1 GCA_017455295.1 Clostridia bacterium | reverse complement strand
GGCGACTCGATCAAGTGCGCGATGATCGCGGCGGAATGTGCGGTTTACAAGATTTCCACAGCGGACGTGTTTGCGGGCAAGACGCCGCGTATGATCGAGCGGTCGCTGATCCAAAAGGCGTCCAAAACAGCGGTCAGCAAAAAGAAGATTCCTGTCAAGGTATATCCGCTGACGCCCTTTGAGCGCGGGATGTATCTCGAACAAAAGATGGATCCCGACTCGACGGTTTACAACCTCAACGTCGCAATGATCATCAAAGGAGCAACGCCGGAGCGCGTCACGGAATCGCTGAGCGCCGTTTTTCAGGCGCACGAAGCGTTCCACTCTTTCTATAGCGAGGAAAACGGCCTGCCGGTGCGCGTCTTGACCGATAAACTGCCGACGATCAAGGTGGAGTCGGTCGCGACGCGGGAGGAGGCCATCGCCAAGGTGGACGCCTATGCGACGCCGTTTGACCTCAACGCGGACATTCCGGTGATCCCGACGCTGTACACGGTGGCCGACGGCAGCATCGTGCTGCATATGGCGATCCATCACATTGCGTTTGACGGCGGTTCGGCCGGCACGTTCTTCAAAGAACTGCTCGCCGGACTGAAAGGCGAGGGGATCGAAGCGCCCGAGATCGACCTGTCCGATCTCTATGGCGATAGCTTGACCGAAACCTACGAAAGCGGCCTTGCGTTCTATCGCAAGCTGTTTGAGGATGGCGTTCCGGTCAACGAGATGCCGCTCAAAGGCAAACGCCCGAAGGTGCATCCGCTCTCTGACAAAGAGATCGTCTTTGATTATGACAACGAAAAACTGAAAGCCGTTGACGACGCGGCGCGGTTGTACACGATCACCGAGTTTGAATTGATCTTCTCGGCGGTCGCGATGGCGATCGGCAAATACACGACGTCCGAGGACGTCGTACTCGGCATCCCGACCAACACCCGCCCGAATGGTGCGGACAATGTGATCGGTATGTTCGTCAACACCGCGCCTGTTCGTATCAAACCGCAGCGCGGCGCGGCGATCGCCGACTATATCGCGTCGGTCAGCGAAGCGGTTCGCGGGGTGACGTACGGCGCGTTCCTGCCGTTTGAGGACGTCGTCAAGGAATTTGTCAAACAACGCGATGAAAGCCGCAACCCGATGTTCGACGTCAGCGTCAACTTTATGTGGATGCCGTCTGCTTATGATCGGGACGGCCTCTCGGTCGAGATGTATGTGCCGCTCCAAAAAATGAGCCGCGACATCGGTATCGTGATCCGCAAGAGCGAAAACGGCCTGCGGTTTATGGTGCAGTATTCGTCCGAGCTGTTCGAGGATCAGGTCGTTGAAAATCTCATCGACCAGATCCGGCATACGCTCGAGCTGCTGTCCGGCGGGGTCAAAACCGTGCGCGACGCGCTGGCGTTGCCCGACAAACAGCTGGCGGCGATGGAAGAAAAGAGCGCCGTCGAAACGGCGGAGCTTCCCGCTTTGCTGCTTCATAAGCTGTTTGAGACCCGCGCGGCCGAATACGGCGACAAGACCGCGCTGATTGCGCAGGACGCGACGTTGACCTATAAAGAACTCAACGACCAAGCGAATATCGTCGCGCACAATTTGATGAAGCGCGGCGTCAAGGTCGGCGACAGCATAGCACTGCTGCTGCCGCGTCGCTCCGCCTATTTTGCCTGCCTTTTCGGCGTCAACAAAGCGGGTGCGGCCTTCATTCCCTGCGATCCGCAGTATCCCGCCGATCGCATCAACCATATCATCACCGATTCCGAGGCAAGCTACATCATTACGACCGCCGACAAGCTTGCCGATTATCCCGCTGAGAAAACGATCGACGTCGAGGAGATCCTCGCGGGCGTCACGGCCGGCAACCCCGACCTTCCTATGACCGGCGATGAGCTGAGCTATATGATCTACACCTCCGGCTCCACCGGAAAGCCGAAAGGCGTGATGCTGCGGCATAAAGGCATCTGCAACTACCTTACGCCGTATCCGCACAACACCATTATGTACAACGTCAAAGAACGGGTGTCGAACTATCTGTCCGTGACGACCGTTTCCTTTGATATGTCGTTCAAAGAACATACCGCCGCGCTTTGCAACGGCAAGACGCTGATCTTCACCGCCGAAGACGAGATGAACGATCCGCGGGCGCTGGCCGACCTGATGGCGAAGCACCACGTCGATTGCATCAACGCAACCCCATCGCGCCTGCTGCAATATATGGAGTACGCGCCGTTCCGGGAGGGCTTGAAAAACTGCCGTCTTATTATGTCGGGCGGCGAGGCATATCCGCTCGCCCTGCGCGACAGTCTCAAGGAATGTGCGCCCGATGCGGTGATTCTGAACACCTACGGTCCGACCGAGATCACCGTTTCCTCCAACGCGGCGATCCTCAACGACGTAAAAGCGGTCAACATCGGCCGCCCGCTGACCAACTACACCGAGTACATTGTGGATAAATTCGGCGACATCGCGCCTTATGGCGTGATCGGCGAGCTGTATATCGGCGGCGTCGGCGTGGCGCTCGGGTATCGCAACCTGCCCGAAAAGACGGCGCAGGCCTTTGTGGACTATCGCGGGCAGCGGATGTACCGCTCCGGCGACTATGCCAAGTTTGACCGCGATTATAACGTCATCATCCTCGGACGACTTGACAATCAGGTCAAGCTCCGCGGATTGCGTATCGAACTGGGCGAGATCGAAGGCTTGATTGCCGCGCAACCCGGCATAAAGAAAGTCGCCGTCGTGATCCGCAAGTTGAGCGGACAGGACAATCTGTGCGCCTACTTCACCG
>JAFTBJ010000163.1 GCA_017455295.1 Clostridia bacterium | reverse complement strand
GCGGACGGCCTGTGGGGCCCGGAGACGGCCGCGGCCGCCGGGAACACCCTGCAGATCGGCAGCACCGGCAACCGCGTCAAATTGGCGCAGCAGCTCCTGCTCGGCTGGTCGGGTATTACGCTGCCGAAATACGGCGTGGACGGCCATTTCGGCGTCGAGACACAGGGTGCCGTCAAAAAGCTGCAATCCCGTGCGGGCATCGCTGTCGATGGTGTGATCGGCCTTGACACATGGAAGGTTCTGTTAGGGGTGAACGGGTAATATGAGATATCCGCAAATCGGCCGGACGGGGAATCAAACGCTGGCCATTCCGTCTTTATCCGGCGGAATCGATTACGAAAAGCCGCCGGAGAGGATTGCGGATACTGCTCTTTGTTATGCACAAAACGTGTGGTGGCAAGACGGGCAGTTGCAAACACGACCGGCTTTTCAAACAGTGGGACAAATCCTCGAGGAAGCACCCGCTTCCCTTACAAATGCGGACATTCTGGGGAGAAAGCCGGTTTCCATAACCTTGTCCGGGGAAGAAGCGTATGCGGTTCTAGTCGAAAAAATCATATCCACCTCCCGGCAACAATTATTGGTGTATGCGTTTTCGGCGTCCGGTTCGATTCGAAAAAAGTGGAAGATGGAGATCACCACAGCCGACCCAACCGGTAATTATGCCCGGCTGCTGCCAAGCGGTTCGGATGAATATGTATTTTTGGTGTATGCAAGAACGGGGGCTGTGTATTATCCAAGCGAAGAAGAAACCGCCTCCGGTTCCGGCGTTTATAAATTGTTGCCGCTGCCGGAGGATCGACTGTACATTCCCACGATCTTTATGAATGGCAAAACACTGGGAGGAAGCGATCCCAATTCGATAACACCGGGCGGAACCATGATAGAGGGTTATAGCGTGTTTACACGATATTTCCGGTGTTATTACACGACCGTAAACCCGACTGGCAATGTGTATCAATGGTTGAAGCTTCCAGCCCCGATTTCGGCTGGTACCGGGCATGTGCAGGTAACGTACACGGATAATAACGGGACCGTGTATACTGGAAAAGCGAACGGAACTAACGTGACCGGCGGCGTGGAAGAGTTTAATCTAAGCGACGCCAACGGCTCCGTTTTTGCGGTATTGCGAGTGGATTACAATCATCAGGCCATCCGTGTTGTTTATAACAGCGGATACGCCAGTTATCTTCCGACGTCCACCTTCTCCAATAATCTGGAAGTGGTGGCATATAGGAAGATCGTGGAAGGCGAAACGCGGCCCTTTAGCAACGTAACGGTCAAAGACGGGTGCTTGTTTGGCGGAAGCAACGGCAGCCGGTTGTTCCTTTTGCTGGAAGAGAGAAGCAACAACAACTGCAAAGTGATGTGGAGCGAACCTGGGATGCCGCTGTATATTTCGGAAAACAGCTATGCCTATATCGGGAACGGCGGCGAGCGCGGAACGGCGCTCGGCGTGCAGGCGGAGTATCTGACGATTTTCAAAGAGCGATCGATTTATTTACTTAGCTACAAAAACAAAGAAATCGATGCGGACAAGGTGATAGCCGGAACCAGTGCCGATATTGCGACGCAAAGCATATCGATGGAGGTGCGCCTGTTATCGGATACGGTCGGCTGCAACTGCCCCGGCACGATTGTGCGTTGTTTGAATCGATTGACATGGATGACGGAGGACGGCCGTATCTTTGCGTTTATGACGGCAAACGCTTACAACGATCATAACGTGGTCGAAGTCGGACGGGAGATCTGTACGCGCATAAGGGAAACGTCCGAAAAAGGGGAACGGCGCAAAGCTGCCGCCTGCGTGTATGACGGCCGGTATTTTCTGGCCGTCGGGCGACATATATTCCTGTTTGATATTCGCGATTACGGATTTACCAATCTGTCCTATATAACCAAGCCGGAAAAAATCGATCAGCATATTGCATGGTACGAATGGCAATTGCCGGGCGATCAATCTGTTCGAACACAGATGATAGGCGCGGAAGCGCTCGTCCTTATCAAATTGTTTGATTTACACCCGTCGTCGACGAAAGGGGCGATCGCGACGGCACGACTTGGCAGTACCCCGCAAGAAAGGCAACGCGACCGCGTTCCGAAAGAACTTGTCGGAACAGGCGTTATGCAGACCGATTCGCTCGTTTCCTCGTGTCTGGAAACCAAACATTTTTCGTTTGGCGGCATCCGGGATTTCAAGCGGATCAAAGCGTTGTTTTTATCCGGCTCCGGGACCGGCGTGCGCCTGTTTCCCGTCGCAGACGGGAGTGCGGCCGACCCGATGGAAATCTGCTTGAATGAACACGGCGGCATGATCCCGGTGTTTTTGGCACGTTGCCGCGATTTCGGGGTACGACTGGAAAGTGATGATGCGATCACCGTCGGGCCGATATCGATTGAATATCAGCGATACGGCGTCGTGAGGTAATAAGGAGGAAAAAGAACCATGGCGAAAAGCTATGACGAATACGAAGTAGATCAGCTTGCCAAGGCAAAAAAGCAACAGCAGGACTATGAACAAACCGCAAGAGCGCAGGCTGGAGCGCGGGCGGGAGAGATCCAGAGTCTCTACGACGGCCTGATCGCCGACGCCGACCGGCAGTACCGGCAGCGTGCCGGCGACACGGCGGCGTCCTATCGCGGGCTGTATGACGCCAACGCGGTCAACGAATTGGTGGCGCGGCGCAACGCACAGGCCGCGATGGCGGACGCGGGACTGCGGCAAAGCGGTTTGAACGCATCGCAGCAGACGGCGATCTCGCTGATGCGCGGCAACGCGGACGCGGCGGTGACGCGGCAAAAGCAGGACGCGGTGAACAGCATTATGGCGGCGCTGGATGAACTGCGGTCGCAGTATAACGCCAAAGCCGCCGCACAAAAGCAGGACGTGTACGCCGCGCTGGAAGACAGCGTGGCGAAGAATTGGCAAACGCTCGATGCGCAGGCGCGGCAAACTGCCGCCGCGCTCTATCAGGCGGACGTCGAAAACGAGCGGGCAGCCGCCGAAGCGCAGCAGAAATACAAGCAGTGGCTATATGAGCAGCAGCTTGCCGCCACAAAACAGGCACAGGATTATGATGTGGCGATGCGCAAGCAGGGCTACACGCCGGTCGATGATGGGGAGGGCGGTATCACATACCGCAAATTTGACGACGCGGCCTATCTCCCTATGGAGCGCAATACGGTGTACGGCGCTAAATTCGGCGATCGGTATTACAACGGCCAAGCCATCAGCAAAACGACCGATATCTTGTCCAAGGACGATATTATCAGCCGCGTTTCGAAGTTGATCGAGCGCGGATTGGATATGGAGAGCGCCAAAACGCTTGTCAATGTGACGATGAACAAATTCGGCTACACCCCCTCCGAAACGGCAGATGTGCTTTTGAAGATCGGCTATCATGCATGAAAGGAAATATGAGCATGAATTATGAGGAATTTTCGAGGGCCGTCGATGCGGAAGTAGAAAAAAGAGCTCTCTCCGGTGAATGGTATCAAAGCGATCGGCAGGCGGTAACACCGCCTGCCGAACAGCTGCCGGACTATGTGACCGATCGGTTGATGAAAATGAAGCATCTCACGCGAAGTACAACGGGATCATATGAATCCGGCGCTGTGGCGAAAACAGGAAAAAGCCCCATCGCGGTGCATACGCTGGATCCATATAGAACCTATGCAAACGGCGGGCAATATGATACCACGGGATATGTGGCAACGCCGACCTATATCGAAACCGATAAAGAGACAAAAGCATTCGATAAAAACATACTGGGCAAGACGCCGGAACAGCTTTTGCAGCTTTCGGACATCCGCCATCCGCAGGAACGCGCCGCACACTTGCAAGGGGTAATCGATATGGCGAGGGAAGCCTATGATACCGCCGCCGCAAAATACGGCGATGTGTACGACGCGTATACCGGCGACCGATACGTCAGCGGCGGCAGTGCCGCTTCTGCCGCTGATCGCATACAAGACGCCATTACGGTCGTGGAGCAGGCGGCGAGGGATATTGAACGGTATGCCCTCGGCACAATAGAGAACGCCGATCGTATTCAATATGCCGCGAAACTGCGACAGTTGAAAAAGGCCTTGCAGCAGGCGGAATCCAATATCAAAGCGATCCAAAGTGTGTATCAGCAATACGGTTTCAAAGATGAGGCGGATTTCAAAGAGAGATGGCCGAGAATTCAGGAGGCGCTGGCCGCAAGAGAGTTGTCGGACGAGGAAATTCAATCAAAAATTGATTCTTTGAATGCGCAAAAAAATGATGAGTTTGGCGGTGTTCAAACCACAACCGGGATTTCCTATCCGCTGGGAGGCTATCAAATCAACGATCCGGCGGAAAACGAAAAGAAGAAAAGAGCAGCGGAACTCAGCGAACAGATTGCGCTGTACGAAAATGAGCAGATACGGCGTGCTTCCGAGGCCAAAGAAAAGTCAGACGCCGCCGCACGGAAAGAGCAGGATTATCAGCTCACTCTAAAAGCTTTTATGGTAGACGGCGACGCCGCCGAAAAATGGGCGCAAGACGCCGTGAATGCCGAAAAAAG
>JAFTBJ010000162.1 GCA_017455295.1 Clostridia bacterium | reverse complement strand
TCGATATCCTTGCCGAGCGCTTTTGTCAGCATATAATAGATGTCGATCAAGTACTCTCTGCCGCCGTATGCGACGTTGAACGCTTCACCCGCCGCTTCATGCGGTGCGAGACAGGCTTTCAGGTTCGCTTCGATCACGTTTTCGATATATGTGAAGTCGCGCGACTGCTTGCCGTCGCCGTTGATGGTGGGCTGTTCGTCGTTGATGAGCTGCTTTAAAAATTTCGGAATGACGGCGGCATACGCGCCGTTCGGATCCTGACGGCGTCCGAACACGTTGAAATAGCGAAGTCCGTAAGTGTCGAGGCCATAGTGCTTCGTATATTGCTTCGCCCACTCCTCGTCGGCGCGTTTGCTGACGGCATAGGGAGACAGCAGATTGCCCTCTCGGCCTTCCGTTTTCGGGAGGTTCGGCTCATCGCCGTAAACCGAAGAGGACGACGCATACACAAACTTCTTCACGCCGTTTTGGCGGGCAGCCTCCAACATATTCAAGGTACCCTGAATATTGTTGGCGCAGTAAAACAGCGGCATTTCAATGCTGCGCGGGACACTCCCCCACGCCGCCTGGTTGAGGACATAATCCACGCCCTCGCACGCCGCCATGCAGGTGTCGAGATCTTTGATATCGCCCTTGATGAATTCATAATTCGGGTGGTTGATAAACAAATCGACATTGGCCTGTTTGCCGGTCGACAGATCGTCCAGGCACCGAACTTTATAGCCCAAATTCAGGATCGCTTCGCAAAGATTGGATCCAATGAACCCGGCGCCGCCGGTCACGAGAAAGACCGATCCTTCCGGAAATTTCAAATCACGATAGCCCATTTATCACATCTTCTTTCATAAAGAATTAGCCTTTTTTGATCCCGTCGCCGTTGAAAAAGGAAACGTAATCGAAATCGTCGATATACCGGCGCTTGAGGAAAGTCGGTTTCCAATCCACCGTCACGCCGACCTCGTCCATATCCTCAAAGCCTTTGAGATAAAACGCGCTTTTGATCTCCTCATACGGCTTATGCACCAGGATCACTTTATTGGGATAGGGCAGTTCGTCAAACGCCTTGATGTCGTCATAGGTGCATTCGAGCGTTTCGGTCATGATGATGAACAGGTTATCCTTGTTGATCCGGCTTTTGCGCTTTTCCCATTTGGCAATCGCCACATCGACGCTCTCCTCATGGGCAAACAGCCCGATCAAATCATCCATTTGGGTCATCATGAACTGCTTTTCGCCGTAATAGGTATCGAGCGGGGTCGGGGTCACCGCCAGATAATGATCCATGTTTTGCAAAAACTTAATATAATCTTTGGCGATCATCCCACTGTTGATGCAGGGACTGTTGAAGGGGATCCCCATGTCATGACAAATGATGCCGCCGATGCAAGTATTGGCAATGATCGACGGGGTTTTGTTTTTCAGCCGCCGACGTTTGAGCGTAATATACAGCTTATGCTCCGCTCGTGCCAAAATCGATTTGCCCATGTGCCGTCATTCCCTTCACGTTTTTTGACTCTTACAGTCTCCAGTATTGATAACCGGCCGCTTCATAGGCGCTGCGGTCAAGCAGACCCTTGATATCGAGCAACACTTTCTTATCGTTCGGGACATCTTTATAGAGTTTGTCGAGATCCGCCATCGAAAGATCTTTGAACTCATCATGCGCCACGGCGAGGATCACCGCGTCCATATCACGGATGGTGCTGATGTCCACAAACTCGATGCCGTATTCGCGCTTTGCCTCATCGGCGTCCGCCGCCGGATCGGCGATCACCGGCGTGATGCCGTACTCTTTAAGTTCGTTGACGATGTCGATGATGCGGGTGTTGCGGGTGTCGGGGCAGTTCTCTTTGAAGGTAAAGCCGAGCATCGCAACCTTCGCGTTCTTGATGGACAGATCCGCTTTGATCAGATTCTTGACCAGACTCTCCGCCACATATTTGCCCATATCGTCGTTGATGCGGCGACCGGACAGGATGATCTGGCTGTGATAGCCGAGCTCTTCCGCTTTATAGGTCAGATAGTACGGATCGACGCCGATGCAGTGGCCGCCGACCAGACCCGGATAGAACTTCAGGAAGTTCCATTTGGTGCCCGCCGCTTCGAGGACGGACTTGGTGTCGATGCCCATTTTATTGAAAATGATGGACAGCTCGTTCATAAACGCGATGTTGATATCGCGCTGGCTGTTCTCAATGACCTTCGCCGCTTCCGCCACTTTGATGGTCGCGGCACGATGCACGCCCGCCGCCACGACCAGCTCATAGGTCTTGGCCACTTCGTCAAGCGTTTCGGCGTCCATGCCGGACACGATCTTCGTAATGGTTTCGAGGCGATGCACCTTATCGCCGGGGTTGATGCGCTCCGGCGAATAGCCGATCTTGAAATCAACGCCGCATTTGAGGCCGCTCTCCGCTTCGAGGATCGGGATGCACACATCCTCGGTCACGCCGGGATAGACGGTCGACTCATACACGACGATCGCGCCTTTTGTGAGATTGCGGCCGACCACATGGGACGCGCCCTCGACAGGAGTTAGATCCGGCGTATGATCGGCGTTAACCGGCGTCGGCACAGCGACGATGATGAATTTTGCCTCTTTGATACGGGTTTCATCGCTGGTGAAATCCACTTTGCACGCGGCGATCGCTTCATCGCCGACTTCTTTGGTGGGATCGATGCCGGATTTATACAGATCGATCTTGTGGGCATTCACATCAAAGCCGATGACGTCGACCTTCTTGGAGAAGGCGACCGCGATCGGCATACCGACGTAACCGAGACCGACGAGCGCGAGCTTTTCTTCACGGGCAACCAGTTTTTCATAGAGAGACATTGTTCATAACCCCATTTCTTTTATCATCTGTGAATTGACACAGATCACATTATATTTCTCATCGCAGTATTCATGCGAGTGAGTACCCATTTGCTCCCGCAGCGCGGGATCGTCGCAAAGCGTCAGGATCCGCTCTGCCAGCGTTTCGCTATCCCCCACCGGGACGAGATACCCGTTCACGCCTTCCTTCACCGTTTCACGGCAACCGGGCGCATCGCTTGTGATGATCGGGCGTCCCGTTGCCATCGCTTCCAGCACACTGCGCGGCGTACCTTCATGATAGGACGGCAGCACGAAGATGGAACAGGTTTTCAGGTGTTCCCGCACGTCGCCGGAATGCCCGAGATATTCGATCGTGCTGTTTTGCACATATTGATCCAGCTCTTCTTTTGTGAGCGATTCGTCGTTGGTATCGAGCCCTCCGACCAGAAGGAATCGTACGTTCGGGCGCTTTTTCTTGACGATCTCGGCGGCCTTCAAATATTCGCGGATGCCTTTGCTCCAAACCAGGCGCGCCACCATCAGCACCACGGGATCTTTGGGAAGCGGTTCCTGCTTGAAATGCGCCATATCGACGCCCGAACCGCCGACCACCACCGACTGTTCTTTGGTGACGATCCCCATGTTTTCAAAGGTTTTCTGATCGTCCGGGTTTTGGAAGATCACACGGCGGCAGGCTTTATGTGTGTGGTGGAACAGCGTTTTGAGCACGAACCGCACCACCGCATTTTTGAAGCCGCCGCTGTAAAACGCGATCTCCAGCCCCGACACCAGCACATACATATTCGGGATTTTCAGCTTCCGCGCCGCCATGCCGCCATAGGCGATCGGCTTGGACATATAGGCAAAAAACACATCGGGCGCAAGCTCTTTCAGCGTTTTCTTGAATGCCTTGATGGTTTTCAGATCCTCCAAAAACGCCGTGCCGGTACGCGACATCGGCACTTGAACATAGGCGGCACCGAGTGCTGCGATCCGCTCGGTCATCTCATCCGGCGGTTCGCAGGAGATGCAGATCACCTCATGCCCGCGAGCAGCGATATCCCGGATCAGGTTGCCGCGGAAATTGACAAGCGACTCGCCGTTGCTGGCCGCGATCACCACTTTCATGCTTCCACATACTCCTTTATCAGCTTTTGCGTATACAGCAGTTCCTCACGTCCGTACCGCTGATCGATCGTGATCGGGATCACATAGCGGGACAGCCAATACTCAAACCGATCTTCCGGCAATTCATCGCACAGGTAGCTCCACCAATGTCCTTGAAACAGCTTGTTCTTCTGCAAAAACGGCAGCAACCCGTCGTCTTCGACCACTAGCGGATACACCATCGGCGTGCAGGTCTCATCGTAGTACATCGCGGGATCCATTTTGTTGAACGGATCGAACAGTTCCCGCGCCGCTTCAAAATTCTCCCGCCGTTTGCGGCGATTGAATTCATTATTCTCTGCATCGAGCAGCGTCCTTGTCAGCTTCGACATCCGGCGGATATCCGCTTCGTCGATGCGGTGCTCATTGATCGACCGCAGCTCATACACTTTGCCCTCGCAGCCATATTCGATACGACTGAGCAAAAAAGCGGCGGTGTCGGACGAATAATCCTGCTCATATTCATCCGTAAAGCGATCGGCATTGTCCCCGACCACATACGCTCCGTCCGGCACACCCACAAATTTGCGGGCGGAATAAACGGTATAGGCGCCATCGATCGGCGGGGCAAAGAAGCCTTGCGAATCGTCGATGATCGGGTGGCGATATTGCCCGGCGAGTGCCGCCATGCGGCTTTCGCTCATCACACCGTAATAGTTGACAAGCAGCACCGCTTCCGCCTCCTCCACCGCATCAAGCTGCGGGTCAAAGCGGTCGTTGATCTCATAATATTTGATCGGGACGTGTTTCTTTTGCAAAAAGTCCCGCACGGTATCGCATTGATAAGCAGGCAGCCAGATCGCTTCACACCCGGTCAGCCGGAACGCGTGCCAGATGGCGGCGCGCCCCGTATTGAGGCGGGCGGTATGCGGTTCATGATGCCACTCGCGACCTTTCGGCAGCTGCAGTTCGAGAAAGCTTCCGATCTCCATCAGGCTTCGCCCCGCAATCCTGCCGCAGCACGCTCCCAGTCAAAGCCGCAATTGAAGATATAGTCGAGCACCGACATGTTCGGCAAAAACTCTTTCCAAAGCTGTGGATATGGGAACGGATGATAGTCGGTATACTGCAGCTTGACGCCGCGCGCTTCAAAGTGTTCCTCCGACTGGTAGACTCTCGCGCCGTTGCCGGAGATGTAGGTATCGCCTTCCATCATCACGCAGATATCGATCACGCGTTCTTCGCGGACGGTATTGATTGTCATTTCGGAGGTGCGGTAAAATTCCGCTTTGAAGCCGAAGGATTTAGCAATCCAGGTATTGATCGCCACGTTCATATCCGCAAGGTTGGCATATTCGGCATTCAGCAGCTCTTCAAACTGCGGGAAAATCTCTTTATAAAAAGGCGCCCGCGCATAGTTCATCTCGATGGTTCTGAGATGTTTCTTTTTCCATCCGAGTTCATCCTTTGTACGCACCGCGTTGATGGGATCGCCGAAATGATGATCGGTCGGTATTTTCAGCCGCGTTTCGCCTTGCGGCGTCTTGATGCGGTTCCAGTGATGCATGTTGTCATTGGAAAACTGCGCATCGTCCAAATAGACGAACCGATCGGACTGCGCGATCTTATAAAAATAGCCGAGATACGGGATGTAATCCGGTTGATGGATGGATACGATCATACGATCACACCTCTTTCTTTGTTTCCACTGCCGCCTCGACCGGTTCGTTCCCTTCAAACCGGGCCGGGCGATAGTTTTCATCGGGGCGCTTGGCAAACAAGATCACATAAATCGTCTTGAAAAAGATCTTGATATCGAGCCACAGCGAGAAATTGTCGACATAATAAATGTCGTATTCAAACTTTTTCTCCCACGTCGGGGTCTCCCATTCGTTCACCGCTTCCCAGCCGGAAATGCCGGGGAGCGCATCCTGGCGATGCCGCTGATACTCGTTGAATTTTTCCACATCGGACGGCAGCACCGGGCGCGGGCCGATCAGCGACATCTCACCTTTCAGGATGTTGAGTGTTTGCGGGATCTCGTCGATATTGGTTTTGCGGATGATCTTGCCCCACGTTTTGAGCCGCTGTTCATCTGGAAGCAGCTCGCCGTTTTCGTCCCGCTCGTTGGTCATGGACCGCAGTTTATAGATTGTGAAGTTTTGGCATTTATAGCCGCTTCGCACCTGCTTAAAGAATACCGGTGACTCAGGCGAACAGATCTTGACGATCAGCATGCCGATCAGCAGAAACGGCGAAGCGCAAACGAACAGGATCAGCGAAAACAGCACATCAAACACACGTTTGATCGCCCGCTGTATTTTTTTATCGTTCATCGCCGGATCCCTCCCCTTTTTTGTGGCCGGATCTCACACGATCCGCCGCATTGCGCATTGGAACGCTTCGGCGTAGCAAACGCCCGCCTGCGATCCGCGATAGGCCGCAAGGCCCTCGATTGCCTCGTCGGAGCGCGGATGCGGATAATCCCGCATCACGCCACGATACATACTGAGCGCTTCCAGCTTTTTCTTGATCCCCTCTTGACCGACCTCGATAAAAATCGAGGGATCAAAATTGTTGGCCGCTTTGTTGAGTCCCCAGTCGGTAGCGGAAGGAACTTCCATATACCACAATTCCTGCAGTGGCGGAATATCGGAGCGACGCTGAAAAAAGCGGCAGGCCGCCTGACAGGCGAGCGATGTATGCAGATGGTCATTATTGAGATCGCTCGGATGGTGAGTGATGACCACATCCGGCTGACAATCCGCAATGGCTTTTTCGATGAACTGCACCAGATGCAGATGCGGCACTGTGTTGAGCTGAATATTTGGGAAGGTGCCGTTATAGATTTTCTTGACGCCCAGCATCGCCATAGCGGTATCCGCGTCATCGTGCAGTTCCTGCGTTTCGGGGCGGAACGCCCGTGCCTCTGCATTGGAGGACATCACACAAACCGCAATATCTTCTCCGCGTTTGGACAGCGTATACATAGCGGCGCCGGCGCCGAGCACCTCATCATCGGGATGCGCTACAACGATCAAATACGACATGTCTTTTTCCTCTTTTCCTTTTGGCTGTATAAATGCCGATGGGCACACTACGCCACAATTACACTCTTATAGCTTATTTTATCATATATTATAAGAAAAAGCAATCTTTTTCGAGCGGAAAGTCTGGCTTTTTGGCGTTTTTGAGCATAAAATCTCCGGCAAAAATTTGACATCGTTTGCAGAATTTCGACACATTTCCTTTTGCCTTCAAAGCAATGACAAGAAATGCAGAAAGCCGCCGCAAAGCGGTTTGCTTTGCGGCGACTGACTACCAAAAAAGGCACAGACCGCCGAAATTTATAAAAAGAAAAGCATTTCAAATGTTCAAGTGTGATGCATTGACATAAGCCACATAAGATCCAGGCCTTGAAAACGTAAGGGTTTTCAAGGCCTGCGGCTATCCGTCCTTTTTCCGCATACGCTAACGAAGGCAAAAGAACGGATTCTGCGCTCTTTTTCGGCAGTCCGGTTGCGTGTCAAAAGAATTTGACACGCAAAACCGCCGCAAAGCAGTTTGCTTTGCGGCGGTTCTTTCGGTCGTTATTGTGTCAGCAGACTCTTCGCTTATTTCTCGACCGTGCAGTACATGAAGTACTTGTAGCCGAGCGGG
>JAFTBJ010000161.1 GCA_017455295.1 Clostridia bacterium | reverse complement strand
CTGAAAAACAGCGAGCGCAGCGGTTTTCCCGTTTTGAACGCCCCGATCAGCACCGCCAGCAGCACCACGCCGCCGACAACCCATAACACGACCGCCATACCATTCATCCTTTCATTTCTTGCGTCAAATAACAGTTTTGTAACACGACAAACTGCGACCGTTTTTGAAGCGGCTTCTATTCCATAATGAAAAGGACATCCTCAAAGAAAGGCGGGATCCTTCATGGAAGCCCTTTGGAAACGCACCGGACGGCCGCGCGAACGGCTGGAAACCAACATCAATACCGACGTCGTCGTGATCGGCGGCGGGCTTGCGGGCATCCTCACAGCGCGGCTGCTCAAAGAACGCGGGGTCGCGTGTGTGGTGCTTGAGCGCGACCGCGTGGGCAGCGGCTCTTCCGGCAAAGCGACCGGCAAGATCACGGCGCAGCACGGCTGGAAATACCGGGCGCTGATCGATTGCTTCGGCGAAGATCGCGCCGGACAATATGCCGATGCGGCGATGCGGGCGATCGGGGAATATGACCGCCTCATCCGGCAAGGGCACATCGACTGCGGCTATGACCGGCTGCCCGCTCTTCTCTATTCCCGCGACAGCATCGACCGGCTGGAAGCCGAACGGGAAGCGGCAAACGCCCTGCGCATCCCGATGGAGATGACCACAGCAGACGACCTGCCGTTTCCGACGGCGGGTGCGCTGCGGCTGCTTCAGCAGGCGCAGATCGACCCGCTGCGGTTTGTCGAGGCGATCGCCGACGACCTAACCGTGTATGAGTACACACCCGTGCTCGCGATCGACGGCAAGATCGTGCGCACCGACGGCGGCTGCGTCACCGCCGACCGCGTGGTCGTCGCCACGCGGTTTCCCTTCATCGACGCGCCCGGCTACTATTTTGCCCGCATGCATCAGGAGCGAAGCTGCCTGCTCGCGCTGCAAAACGCCGGGACGCTCGGCGGCATGTATTATGGCATCGAGGACGGCGAATGGACGCTGCGGCCGTGCGGCGATCTTCTGCTCTTCGGCGGCAGCTCCCACCGCCCGGGCGAGACCGAGGGCGATCCCTTCGGCGCGCTGCGGGCGGCCGCCGCTCGCTTGTTCCCGCAAGCCCGCGAGGTCGCGGCCTGGGCGGCGGAGGACTGCGTCACGCTGGACGGCGCGCCGTACATCGGCGCCTATTCCCCATCGCTGCCGGGCGTGTATGTCGCGACCGGATTCGGCAAATGGGGGCTGACCGGCAGCATGACCGCCGCTTTATGCCTGCAGGCGCTGCTCACCGGCGAGGCGCACCCTTACCCGGTGTTCGACCCGCACCGGTTTCATCTGCCCGGCGATCTGCCCGATCTGCTTTCGCAAAGCGTCCACGCCGTCTGCGGTTATGTAGACGGCGCGGTGTCGATGCCGCAGGGCGCGGCGAATGCGCTCTCCCCCGGCGAAGCCGGGATCGTGACGCTTGACGGCCGCACGCTGGGCGTTTATCGCGACCAAAACGGTCACCCGCACACCGTGTCCGCGCGCTGCACCCATCTCGGGTGCGGACTGTCCTGGAACGGCGACGAACAAAGCTGGGACTGCCCGTGCCACGGCTCCCGTTTCGACGTGGACGGCCGGGTGCTGGACGGTCCCGCCCAAGCACCCCTGCCGCGGGATCATACCCCCTGATCAAACACCGAGCGGATCTCCCGTCCGCTCGCCGGCGGGGCATAATCCCACTCGTCGATATGCTCCCGCTCTTCAAAATACCGCAGCGGCACAGGGGTCGACGGCGCGGGCGACGCGTCGATGACGACCAACTTGATCTTCATCTTCTCCGGCAGGATGCTCTTGATGTACACCCCGACGCTCATCCCCGGCACGATCCCCTCTTTGCTTTCGGCGAGCCCCGCGAGATTGGGTGCGAGCTCCACGAAAATGCCGTAACTCTCCACCGATCGCACGACGCCCATCACCGTTTCACCGGGCGAAAACAGCGCCGCGTTTTGCTCCCATGTGCCGAGCAGCTCCCGCAGCGACAGGCAGATGCGTCCGTTTTCGATGGAGGTAACCACCGCCCGGATGCGATCCCCCACCGCCAGCCGTTCGGACGGATGCGAGATGCGGCTGACCGACAGACAGGCGATCGGCAGCAGCGCCGGCAATCCGCAGCCGACGTCGCAAAACACGCCGAATCCTTCGAGCCGGGTGACGCGCGCATCCAGCACGTCGCCGGGCCGGACTTCGGCCATATACTGCTCCAAACAGCGAAGCTGCGCGTTTTTGCGGGACAGCATCGCGATCGGTCGATCCCCATCGCACACGATATCTTCCACCGTAAAACAGACCGGCTTGCCGACGCGGGAGATGAGGGCGATGTCCCGCGTTGTGCCTTCCGCGATCCCGATCGCCCCCTCTTCATGCGGGATGATGCCTTCCATGCACGGCAAATCGACGTGCAGCGCGTGCTGGCTGTCGCAAAGGAAGGCTTGCGCCTCCAGCACGTCGCCGACCGCGGCGGCGGTGCGCAGCGCGTCTTCACTGCGGATGGCGGCCATATTTTCGGCGGTGTGAATCCGATCGCCCTCCGGAACAAACAAGTTCATTCTGTGTCATCCTTTCCTTCTTCTGTCCGGTCTTCCGTGTGCGGGACTTCCCGGGCAATATTTTCAAGACATTCATAAGTGCCGGTCAAGACGTACCGATCCTCTGTCCATATACCCTGCGTGCGGCAGGACAGACGCTGTGCGTCGCCGAGCACACGGTCGGCGGTTTCCTGCAGCCGTGTTTCGGCCAGAATCTCCGCCTCCGCTTTCGTGTGGGTCACCTGACCGGGAACATATTCGGTATACACCGTCTCCCGCACGCCGACCGGCAGGGTGACGCCGCGCAGCGTCCAAAACGATTCCCGCACCTGTCGCTCACACGTTTTTGGGATCGCCACGTTGGTATAAAGCGGCAGCGCGATGCCGAAAAAGCAAAGCGTCGGCTGCCGCCAAACGGCGCCGGTCGCCCGGCTTTCCGTTTCGGTCAGCGACACGGTGACCTGCACCTGCCGCTCGGTTTGCGCGACGATATCTCCCGTGGCGCGATGGATCAGCGGATCGGCGGTGGTTTCCACCACGCCGGACACCAGCAGGTCGCCTTTGACAACGGCTTCTCCCACCTGCACCATCGGCTGCCCGCCGGTCACGCGCATCGATCGGATCACCCCGTCCTGCGCGGCGACCAGATCGGACGCCTCGTCCCCTTCCGGCGGCATCACGCCGGATTTTTGCCGTCTGGCCTCCACATGCGCGACACAGCCGTCGAAATGCACCGACAGCCAGTTGACGTCCTCAATGGCGGCGATCGCGTTCATGCGCAGCGCCGCCACGTCCACATCCTCGATAGCGGCGCCGATGCGCACCCCCTGCGGCGCGAGCTTTTCGCGGATGGTCGCCGCCAGCGCCGGATCGCTGTCCAGCGTCGTGTCGATCACCCAGATGCGCCCCATCGCGAGTATATACAGCGCCACGCATATTGCCATGCCGACCGGCAGTCCCGGCCGCCGCAGAATCCGCCGGTTCCAAAACGGGAACCCGCTTTTTTTACACACCCGCAGCCGCGTGCCGGTGCGTCTTGCAAACGGACGCAGCCGCCGATATTGCCGCGCTTTGCAGCAGGCGATCAGCCGCCCGCCTTCGCGGCGGATATCCCAAATCTCGATCGGTTCGGGGGCGAGCAGCGTCAAAAACCGCTCGCAAAGGCCGCCTTCCGCTTCAAAGCGCACCCAGCCGAACAGCCAGCGCCAGCATATCCAAAGGAACACACGCGTCTCCTCCTTTTTTCATGCGGCGTCAATCGAGAAATTCCACCGAAAGCAGCCGCCCGCTAATCAGCGCGCCTTCTTTATTCAGCGATCCCATACACAGTTCGCTGCCGCGAAACCGCAGCTCGCCCGATCGCGTGCGCAGCCGGATGACGTCTTCGTCATACTGCAGCACGTCGCAGCAGCCCTCCACGATCACGCGGCGGTTCCCGGCCATGTCCAAATGCACATCCCCTGTAAGCAGGCCGTCGGGGATCTCCAGCGCTTCTTCGATGCGCCGGGAAAACGGATGGATCACGGCACACCTCACCTCATTTCGCGTCAAAATGGCGTTCCACGGTATATGTATGTGCACCCTCTCGCAAAAATGCCTCCCCGCATATCCAGAGCCGCCGCTGAATACCAATCAAAAGGAAAGACAGCCAAGCGAGGTGTACGGCATGATTGTATCGGCGGCACGATGTAAACAAGTGGGCTGGCTGCTCGGCTGCTTGCTGAGCGCCGCCCTGTTTTTGCAATATCCGGACGCGACGGCAGGCGGCGTCAGCCGCGGCTTATCCACCGTCGTGCGCGTGCTGATCCCGGCGTTGTTTCCTTTTTTGGTGCTGTCCTCCTTCGTGGTCAAAAGCGGCCTGGCGCATACCATCGGGCGGCGGATTTCGCGGCCGATGAAGACGGTGTTCCGCCTGCCCGGCAGCGCGGCGGTCGCCGTGCTAATCGGGCTGTTTGGCGGCTATCCGGCGGGCGCGAACGCGGTCGCCGAACTGCTTGAAGGCGATCAAATCACCAAGTCCGACGCTCGCCGCCTGCTGCACAGCGTGGTCAACGCCGGCCCGGCGTTCATCCTCTCCGGCGTCGGCGCCGCCATGCTCGGCAGCCTCGACGCCGGGTGGCGGCTGTATGCGGCCCATATCGCCGCGTCGCTGCTGCTCTTGCTGCTCGGGCGGTTGGATGCGGCATCCTCAGACGATCCGCCCGCTCGCCGTGCCGCCTCGCCTCATCCTCCTGCCGCCGTCGCCTTGGTCGACAGCGTGCAAAGCGCCGGCATGTCGCTGCTGTCCATGAGCGGGTTCGTCGTATTCGCCTCGGTCGCGCTCGCGCTGGCGGATGCGACCGGCGTCGCCGCCCTGCCCACCCGCGCCGCCGACGCCCTGTTTCATCTATTCGGACTGACCGCGCCGTCGGTCGCGCCGTTGCTCCCCTCCATCGTGGAAGTGAGCTGCGGCTGTCTGGAAGCCGCAACAAGCGGGGCGGCCGCACCGTTCTGGCTGGGCGCCGCGCTCGGGTTTGGCGGCTTATCGGTGCATGGGCAGATCGCCGTGCGCCTCCAGAATTTTGGCGTGATGGGTTCCTCATTCTTGCGCGCTCGCATCGCACACGCCTTGCTCGGCGGCCTGCTGTCCCGCCTGCTGTTCTATTGGTTCCCGCCCGCTGTGTCGGCGGTCGCGGTGCAGGCTCCCGCCGCCCTGTCCTCGGTGGATGGCGGCGTCACGGGACTGTGTGCGGCGATCAGCCTTTCGCTGCTGCTTCTTTGTGCGCTGCCGCCGTTTGATAAGCAGGACGCCGCCTCCGATCGGCAAAACGCACCGCATTTTTCGCTCCAAACCGCCCGCGCCGCAAAAAAACCGTAAAAAGCATAAAAAATCGGGCGATCGTCCTTGACAGATCGTCCGCTCTTTGCTATACTGTATGAGCATTCCCCATATCTGCGGCTTTAGCTCATCTGGTAGAGCGCCACCTTGCCAAGGTGGAGGTAGCGAGTTCGAGCCTCGTAAGCCGCTCCAAAAGAAAACTACCGTCCATAAAGGACGGTAGTTTTCTTTTGGCATTCGGCTTGAGGCTCGAACAGGGCGGTTTCGGCGTAAGCCGAAATTTGTCTATACTTATCCGGGGAAAATACTCCCGTTTCCTATAAGCACTCGAATGATTCCGATAATAAACAAATGCGCCGGATAGTAGATATAGAAAAACCATTTCATGCCTTTCCATTCCCCTCTTTCGCCATTATACTGCTTCAAAATCGGCAATGATAACAGGGTACATAGTTGGAGAATACCATATACTTTATCCAAAAAGAAAAAATATACGATCGCATACACGGCAGTCCATAGAAACATAGTAATAGATTGTTTCTTAAAATCACCTCGGTTCAAGTATAAATATACCGGACAGATAGCCGCTATTGTTGACCAATCCGACGGAAATGATATCAAACAGATCAGAATGGTCAACAGAATTTTGCTCCATTGAGGCAAGCGCTCCGTAGTAAATATGACCATCAAAACCACTGACCAGGCAAGCGACCACATTACGCTTGTCATATTAAAGATTCCGTTTGGAATAAACGGTATCCCACTGGCAAAGTTGTATGCAAAATGCGATATAAAAGCAAAGACGAACAATCTGGCAATATACTTTTTCACGTTTCGGGTATAATGAAAGCCCTCCGCAATAAAAAACCACATAATAGGTGCTGTCAGTCTTCCGATCACATGGAAAAGCATGACCCACCATATTCTCTGATATCCGGGGAACAGCAGCCATGTCACATGATCAATGGTCATCGCAAGAATGGCAATCCCCTTTATTTGATTGGAGTTCAATCCCCGTTTCTTTATACTATCCATTCCTATTCTCCTATTAATGCCAATCCGTCGGAATGATTATACCATGCCTTGCCTATGAAAGCAAGAAACCGTTCCCAGCCGGCAGCTTTGGGCTTTACGAATTGAGGACGGTTTCGGAGACAAGCCGCCAAACCCACAAAAACCGCGCGCTGTTTTTCTATTTATATAATCATCCCTCTACTCGCAGCACGATCGCGTCGTTTTCTTTTTCCACCCGAATGGCGGTCGGCATCTTCTCGCCGCGCTCGACGAGCAGCATCGCGATCTTGTCCTCCACCTGCCGCCGCACCGCGTTGCGCAGGTCGCGAGCGCCGCGCGTACCGTCCGCCGACATGGCGGCGAGTGCCGCCGCCGCGTCGTCCGACCAGGAAAACGCGATGCCGCGTTCGGCAAGCGGCGACTGAAGTTCGCCGAGCATCAGCGCCGCGATCGTCACAAAGCTTTCCTTGGACAGCGGCGCGAAATAGACCACCTCATCGACACGGCTGATGAATTCGGGGCGCAGAAAATCGCGCAGCGCTTTTTCGGCTTTGTCCCGCGACGCCTGCGCATCGGTCTTGCCGAAGCCCATCAAGCTTTCCCGCACCTGACTGCCCGCGTTGGACGTCATCACGATCACCGTGTTTTCGAAGTTCACCACGCGCCCGTGCGCATCGGTCACACGTCCCTCGTCGAGGATCTGCAGCAGGATGTTCAGCACGTCGGGATGCGCCTTTTCGATCTCATCAAACAGCAGCACCGAATAGGGCTTGCGGCGCACCTTCTCGGTGAGCTGCCCCGCCTCGTCATAGCCGACGTAGCCGGGCGGCGACCCGATGATGCGGGATACCGCGTGTTTCTCCATGAATTCGGACATATCCAGCCGGATCAGCGTGTCCGGCGTATCGAACAGCTCTTTGGACAGCACCTTCACAAGCTCGGTTTTGCCGACGCCGGTCGGGCCGACAAAGATGAAGGACGCCGGACGACGCCGGTCGCTGATCTGCACGCGGCTGCGGCGCACCGCCGCCGCCACCAGCGTGATCGCTTCGTCCTGCCCGATGATATGCTCTTTGAGCACATCCTCCAGATGCGCAAGCTTTGCCAGCTCATTTTCCTGCACCTTGGCGGCCGGGATCCCCGTCCACAATTCGATCACGGCGGCAAGTTCTTCCGTTGTCACCGGCGCGTTTTGCGCGGCGTCCCGGATCGCTTCCGCCGCTTCCTCCGCCTTGAGCAGCTGGGAATGAAGCATCGCCATTTGCTCATAATCGGTGGTTTCCGCTTCCATGCGTTCTTTTTCTTCGGTTTGCAGCCGGACGACCTCCTGCATCAGCGCGGCATATTTGTCCGCCATCTTATTCTTGAGTGCGGTCGCCGCGCATGCTTCATCGAGCAGGTCGATCGCTTTATCCGGCAAAAACCGATCGGTGATATACCGCTCGGACAGCCGCACCGCCTGCCGAATGATCGCGTCCGACACGGTAACGCCGTGGAAACTCTCGTAGCGGCCCTTGATCCCCTTGAGGATCGCGATTGTGTCGTCGATGGACGGTTCTTCCACCGTCACCGGCTGAAAGCGGCGTTCGAGCGCCGCGTCTTTTTCAATATGCTTGCGATATTCGTTGAAGGTGGTCGCGCCGATCACCTGCAGTTCCCCGCGGGACAGCGCCGGCTTCAGGATGTTCGCGGCGGACATGCTGCCCTCCGCGTCGCCGGTGCCAACCAGATTGTGCACCTCGTCGATGAACAGGATGATATTGCCTTCGGCTTTGACTTCGTCGACCAATCCTTTGATGCGGCTCTCAAACTGCCCGCGGAACTGGGTGCCCGCCACCAAAGCCGTTAGATCCAGCAGCTGGATCTCTTTGTTCTGGAGCCGTGCCGGCACTTCGCCCGCCGCAATGCGCAGCGCAAGCCCTTCCGCAATCGCCGTTTTGCCGACGCCCGGCTCGCCGATCAGGCAGGGATTATTCTTGGTGCGGCGGGACAGGATCTGCACCACGCGATAGATCTCCCGATCCCGTCCGATCACCGGATCGATCTCCCCGCGTTTGGCACGCCCGGTCAAATCGGTGCAATACTGTGACAAGAACCGCCGTTTTTTATCCGCCGGTTTCTCCTTCTTCTTTTTCGGCGGCGTTGCGGCCTCGGCCTCGGAAGGCTCCTTGTCCCCTGTCGGCTGTCCGCCGCCAAACAGATTCTTGAAAAACGGGAAGGTGGCGGCGCCGCCCGGATCAAACGAGCCGTCTTCGCTTTCCGACATCCCTTCCAATTCTTCCATAACCTCGCCGAGCTGTTCATCCATCGTCTCGAGATCGTCATCCGAGATGCCGAATTTTTCGAGCATCTGGTTGACCGGCCCGATGTCCAGCTCCTTCGCACAAGACAGGCAAAGCCCGTCGTTGATCGTTTGATCGCCTTCCTGCCGCGTCATAAAGATCACGGCGGGACGCTTTTTACAACGAGAACATACCATGTTCAACTCGACCTCCCTTGGTCATCGGACAGATCCGATGACTCGTCGCTCGCCGTCTGCTCCGGCTTGTTCTTATATTGGGCAGACACGCGAAAATACAATAGAATATATCGATAAAACGCAAACAGCATACTCGCGGTCACAATGAATATCAGCACGCCGAACAACCACAGCGGCATGTTCCAGCCAAACAGCAGCGGCTGCTCGGGATACAGCGGGAAAACAACAAACAGCGCCATCGCCAAATAGAACACAAACGTGCTAATCTTGCCGTACCACCGGGCGCCCTGTACCTTGGCTCCGCGGCGCAGCAGCAGCCAGCCGCCGATCAGCTGCAGCACTTCCTTGATCAGGCAGATCACAAGCAGCGCCATCAGCCGCGGAATATGGATCGCCAGACACAACACCACCGTCACCTGCGTCAGCTTATCCGCCAGCGGATCGAGCAGTTTGCCGATCTCGCTGACCTGATGAAACCGCCTGGCGATTTGGCCGTCAAGAAAATCCGTCACGCCGGACAGCACCAGCACCCCGACCGCATAATACAGCAGCGGCGGCTGTTCGGCGCTTTTCAAATACAGCACCGCAAATACCGGCACCAGCGCGATGCGCAGCAACGATAACACATTGGGGATCGTCCATACCCATTTGACCTTCATGTTGATCCTTCCCTTTTTTTGACCAGTTTCTTGTCTGTCACGTTATACTTTCCAATAAGATAGAGCCTCGGTGATGACCTTCGGATACAATATCGGGTCATGGTCCGCCACAAACGATACCAGGTAGGTATCGGTCAGCACCGTCTTGGGGATGGCGCCGGAGCCGCCCACCGCGATCCACGCCTGCAGGGCGGCGACCACAGCCAGCACGATCACGATCCCGATGAACAAACCCGTTATGCCGCCAAACAGCCCATTGATCTGCCGCATAACCGGCAGCTTGAACAGTTTATCCATCAACCGACTGAGCAGCAGCACAAGCAGGAACAGCAGGATAAACAGCACGATAAAACACAGGATCTGCAGCAAAAATACGCACAGCGGCCGCACAACAAACGTCACCAGCGCATCGGTCGCCGACTGGGCGGTCTCGGCCCCTTGCTTCGCCACAATCGCGCCGATTTCCTGCGGTGTACCGACATACGCTTCCACCGCGTTTTGCAGCCATTCCGGCAATCCGCCGAGCGCGTTGGCCACCTGTTCTTCCACCGACGCACCGGTCGACGCATCGATCTGTGCGCCGATCGACTGCACGATGTTATCTTTGAGAGTCGCGTCAAACACCCACTCAGCAAGCGGCGAACTGATATAAAACGCCAGTACGATCGCCACCAGCGTTCCGATCAGTCGAACGGCGGATCGAATGAATCCGCGCTTCACGCCGATCACCACACACACGATCAAGATCGCCAGTACAATACCATCCGCGATCCAATTTATCATACGGTTCTGCCTCCTCGCTGTTCGCTTATTTCCAAACGGCCTCCGACAGAGACGTCAGCCCGAGAATCAACGCTTTATCCCCGATCGCCGACACCATATAACTGTCCGAAGGTACTTCGGCTTCCCGCTCTATGCCGCCGCGGCCGATAACATAAGCCGTCCGGTCAGTCAACAGCAGATAGCGGCCGCTATAGATCGAGATATCCCGGAATGCTCCCTCAAACGGCTGGGTCAGCGTCACATCGCCAGCCGACGAGATCAGCCGCAACGTCCCGCCCAACTGACTGCCATAAGGCCGGGTCACCAGCGCTATCCCATCTAAAAAGGCCATGCCGATCAATTCTTCTTTTTCATAATCCACCGTCTGGTCAAGCGATCCGCCGGGACGCACGACCCGGGCGCCGTTGTCGCCGACCGCCGCTACCGTCCCGTTTCCGACATATTTGACCCGTGTATACAAGGTGTCCGTCACATCATACTGCGTCGATTTGTCCTCACCGGCCCGCAGATCAAACGTGATGACCGCCGACTGCATCGCGCCGTTTGCCGAGCGACACCCCACAACCGCCAGCGACTGCCCGTTCGAGGAGAACGCGGCGTCCAGCACCAGCCATTCGGCGCTGAGCCATTGATACCGCTGATTGCCCTTGCGGGAATACACCGTCACTTCGGAAATGTGACTTTGCGACGAATCGGTCACCACCGCCACATCGCCGTTTTCGCTGACCGCCACCGTGCAGATTTTATTGGATACCGCCTGCTCCAGTTCGATATCCGAACGGGTCTCCAGGCGGAAACGGTTGCCGCCCGATTCCGCGATGAGGACATACCGCCCGGCGGTACGCATCATCGGGTTCGTAAACGCATGGACGCGGCGCACCGATTCTCCGCCGCTGCCATTATAATAAATGGTCGCGCTGTCGCTGAGCAGAACCACATTGCCGCCGCTCACTTCTTCGATCGCCGTCACACTGCCGCCGGTGAGCGTCACCGGCCAGCTGCCCGACGCGGTACCGCTCATCAGATCGTCCACCCACGACACGAGACTGCTCGGCGCAATCGTCTTCCAGTTGACGATCACCAGCACCAGCGCCGTCACCAGCACCGCCACCAGCAGAATACGGCCCCAGATGCGCGGCCAGTGCCGCGTCTTTTTACGGCGGCGCGGCCGCTCCCGGACCTCTTCTTCATATTCTTCCGCCGATCGGCGAAAATCTTTGATCGTTCGACGACTCACGCCGTCACCTCCCTCTCATACCATACCGTTTGCAAATACAATCCGGTCGCCGGCGCGGTCGCGCCCGCCGCAGCGCGGTCGCCCGTTTGCAGCGCCTCGTCGATCGCCGTCTCCGGCAGCCGCCCGAACGCGATATCGAGCAGCGTACCGGTCATAATGCGTACCATGTTGTATAAAAAACCATCGGCGGCCACCGTAAAGGTGATGAGGTCGCCGTCCCGCGTCACCGCCGCTTCAGTCACTGTGCGGACAGTATCGGCCACATCGCTTCCCGCCGCGCAAAAGGCGGCAAAATCGTGCGTGCCGCAAAACGCGTTGGCCGCGCCGTTCAGCCGCTGCTCGTCGAGCGGCCGGTTGATGTGCAGCGCCCGACCTTCCCAAAACGGGTGGCGCTGCCGCCCGTTCCAGATGCGGTAGCAATACCGCTTGCCGCGCGCGTCATAACGCGGGTGGAACGTGTCCGACACCTCGCAGGCGTCATATACGGCGATATCCCGCGGCAGCACCGCATTGAGCGCCGTCGCCAGCTTCTCGCCGCGCAGCGGACTGTCCGTGTCAAACGCACAGCAAAACATCTCCGCATGCACCCCGGCGTCGGTACGGCTGCACCCGGTCACACCGGACCGCACCCCGGTGATGCGCTCGATCGCATCCTGCAGCGTGCTTTGCACCGTGATGCCGTTTGGCTGCACCTGCCAGCCGTGATACCGGCCGCCGTCATAGCGCAGCAAAAGTTTGATGCGTGCCACGTCGGGCAGCCTCCTTTTTATCAAAAAATCAGATCGTTGCCGGTAGCAGGAAATTGAACACGATTGCCGCCGCCACGCAAGCGGCTGTCGCCGCGATGGCGATCGCGTCGCGCCGGTGCAGATGAAGCTGTATCATCCGCGTGCGGCCGCTGCCGCCGTGGTAACAACGGCACTCCATCGCCATCGCGAGGTCATATGCCCGGCGAAACGACGACACAAAAAGCGGGATCAGCACCGGGATAAGCGCCCGGATGCGTTTGAGCACCCCGCCGCTTTCCATGTCGGCGCCGCGCGCCTTTTGCGCAGACATGATCTTGTCGGTTTCTTCGATCAGCGTCGGGATAAACCGCAGCGCGATGGTCATCATCATCGCAAGCTCATGCACCGGCACCCGTATCACTTTCAGCGGCTTCATCAGCCGCTCGAGCGCATCGGTCAGCGCCGTCGGACCGGTCGTATAGGTGAGCAGCGAGCTGCCCGCGATCAAACACAGGATGCGCAGCGCGAGAAACGCCGCATGGATCAGCCCGCCGGTCGTGATGTGCAGAATCCACCAATCCACCAATACCACGCCTTGATGGACATACAAGGCGTTGAGCACCGCTGTGATCAGCACGATTGGCAGGATCGGCTTGAGGCTTTTCCAGATCAGCCGCAGCGGCAGGCGGGAACACGCCACACACACGATCAAAAACGCAACGGCCACGCCGAGCCCCGCCCAATTCTGCGGAATAAAAATCGCCGCGATATAGGCAATGGTCAGCACGATCTTGACGCGGGGATCCATGCGATGGAGCACCGATTCACCGGGGAAATACTGCCCGATGGTGATGTCACTCAGCATGCGGCGTACCCCCTCTCACAAGAGAAAGCAGCCGCCGCACGGCCTGATCGGTCGTATAAGCGTTGTCGCCGACCGCAAAACCGCGCGCACGCAGCGCCATAAAGATGCGGGTCACCGCCGGAACCGATAAGCCGAGCGCTTCAAGTTCCTCCGCGCGGGAGAAGACGGCGGCCGTCTCATCGAACATCCGCACCTCGCCGTGATCCATCACGAGCACCTTATCCGCCAGCCGCGCCACATCTTCCATATTGTGGGAGACAAGCAGCACCGTCGTGCCGTTTTCGCGGCGGTAGGCTTCGATCTGCGACAGAATGGTTTCCCGCCCTTTGGGGTCGAGCCCCGCCGTCGGTTCATCCAGCACCAGGATCTCCGGCTCCATCGCCATCACCCCGGCGATCGCCACCCGGCGCTTTTGCCCGCCGGACAGCTCAAACGGCGATTCTGCGAGGATGTCCTCGGACAATCCGACAAACGTTGCCGCCCGGCGCACCCGTGCCGCAATCTCCTCATCGGGCAGCCCCATGTTGTGCGGGCCGAACGCGATGTCCTTTTCCACCGTTTCTTCAAATAGTTGATATTCGGGATATTGAAACACCATCCCCACGCGAAACCGGATCGCACGGATGGCTTTGGGGTTTTTCCAAATGTCGTCGCCGTCGAGCAGCACCTGTCCGCTCGTCGGCTTGAGCAATCCGTTGAGATGTTGCACCAGCGTCGATTTGCCGGAGCCGGTGTGGCCGATCACCCCGATCAGCTCTCCTTTTTCCACCGTCAGCGACACGTCCTGCAGCGCCGTTTTTTCATAAGGCGTCCCGGCGGAATAGACGTGTCGGAGCTGTCTCACTTCAAGTATGGGCATGGGATCCCTCCAAGAGCGCCGCCAGCGCCTCGACACATTCTTCCTCGGTCAGCACATCGACCGGCAACGGCAGGCCGTATCGGCGCAACCGGATGCAAAGATCGGCGGCCGGCGGCACGTCGAGCGCCACCCGGCGCAGCGTATCCGCCTGCAAAAACACCTCGCGCGGGGTACCGTCGAGCAGCACCCGGCCATCATCCATCACCACCACACGGTCGGCGCGGGACGCCTCTTCCATGTCGTGGGTAATGAGCACCACCGTGATCCCCTTTTCCCGGTTGAGCGTCCACACGGTCTCCATCACTTCCGCCCGCCCTTTCGGGTCAAGCATCGCCGTCGGTTCGTCGAGCACAATGCAGTCCGGCTGCAT
>JAFTBJ010000021.1 GCA_017455295.1 Clostridia bacterium | reverse complement strand
GTGTAAAAGGAGGGGGACCGCGTTAGCGGTGGAGGAATTGTCAGGAAAACACCGCAAATTGGCGGTAACCCTCGCGGCGCGATGTGGGCATCGCGCCCTACGTCGGCACATAAGACGGTGCGGGATTACCGCGAATTTCCGGCGGCGGGTTTTCGCCTCCTTTGTGTAAAAGGAGGAGGACCGCGTTAGCGGTGGAGGAATTGTCAGGAAAACACCGCAAATTGGCGGTAACCCTCGCGGCGCGAGCAAGCCCGCGCCCTACGTCGGCACATAAGACGGTGCGGGATTACCGCGAATTTCCGGCGGCGTACCCACTAAAAGACCGTGTCTTTTCTAATTTCTAATTTCTAATCTCTAATCTCTAATTTCTAAAAGGAGGAATCATCATGGCAAACGAATATGTGAACGCAAAAACGTTGATCGGTGAGATCGTGCGGGAATATCCGGAGGCGGCGGAGGTGCTCTTTGGCATCGGCATGCATTGCCTCGGCTGCCCGGCGTCGCAGGCGGAATCCCTCGAGGAAGCGTGCATGGTGCACGGCGTGGACGCGGAAAAGGTCACCCAAGCGATCAACGACACGATCGCGAAAGCTCGCGGCTGATGGAGACGGGTATGATCCGGGTTGCGTTTTTTGATACCAAACCCTATGACAAGGCGGCGTTTGAGCCATGCGCCGCGGCACATGGGCTGCAGGTCACGTATTTTGACACCAAGCTCACCGAAGACACCGCCGCGCTCGCCGAAGGGTGCGACGCGGTGTGCGTCTTTGTCAACGACACGGTGAATGCGGCGGTGATCGACAAGCTGTATGCGCTGGGGGTCAAGCTGATTGCGCTGCGCTCGGCGGGCTACAACAATGTGGACGTGCGCCACGCATTCGGCAAGGTGCACGTCGTGCATGTCCCGGCCTATTCCCCCTATGCGGTGGCGGAGCACGCGATGGCGATGCTGCTGACGTCGGTGCGCCGTATCCACAAGGCTTACAACCGCACGCGGGAATTCAATTTTTCCTTGAACGGGCTCACCGGGTTTGATTTTCACGGCAAGACGGTCGGGGTGATCGGCACCGGCAAGATCGGTCGCATCTTCATCGACATCTGCCGCGGGTTCGGCATGCGGGTGCTCGCATTCGACAAGTTTCCCGCCGATATTCCCGGGGTGGAGTATGTCCCGCTGTCCCGCCTGTTTGAGGAAAGCGACGTGATCTCGCTGCATTGTCCGCTGACGGAAGAGACGCACCATATGATCGATGCCTCGGCAATGGAGAGCATGAAAAAAGGCGTGATCCTTGTCAACACCTCCCGCGGTGCGCTGGTCGACGCGGAGGCGCTTGTCACAGCAATCAAAGCGCGCAAGGTCGGCGCCGCTTGCCTCGATGTGTATGAGGAAGAAGCGGATGTGTTTTTCGAGGACCGGTCGGGGCACATTTTGAGCGACGACGTATTATCCCGTCTCATTTCGATGCCCAACGTCATCGTGACGTCCCACCAGGCCTTTTTGACTGAGGAGGCGCTCGCCAACATCGCCGACACGACGGTGAGCAACATCCTGTCCTGTTTTGAAAACGATGGGATATGCGACAACGAGCTTTGCTATCGCTGCGGCAACGTGGAACAATGCCGGAAGGATCGAAAAAGCCGGTGCTTTTGACACACCGGTCGAAAAATGCGGAAAAACGCAAAAAACCGTTGACAAGCGGCCACAGGTGTTTTATAATAAAGCGCAACTGAATAGTCGGAACAATGATAGAGGTGCAAAGCCGAAGAGTATCGCTGCAGCGCGGGGTCTCAAATCCCCCGATCGCGCGGTCGAAAAAGGCGGGTTTGCCGAAATGCCGGGCGGATTTGAGCGGCCGGTGTTGGGCGCAGGGAAAACATCTCTGCGACTGTCGCAAATTTTTTGCGGAGTGCTTCATTCGCCACAGACAACGGATTTCAAAGGGTCATTTTGAGCGGTCGGAGCATGCGTTCCGACCGTTTTTGTTTTGGTCACCTCTAAAAATTCTCTTCGCAATTTGAACGCGTCGAATAATTAGAGGTTCCCTTGTTTTGAAAAAAGGAGGAGACAAACGTGAGAAGTCAACAAAGGAGAAAAACCATTCTCCGCAACGTGATCGTGATGCTGGGCGTCACGCTGATCGTGTGCCTTTGCGCGACCGTTTTTGCGGGTGCTGAAGGCGAAACGACCGACGTCGCGGTCAATGCGGCCGCCGAGTCGGCCGTCGTCGTGGTGTCGGTGGACGGCGAGGACGTGGAATACGACCTCGCGGACGCGGAGGGCGCGCAGGCGTATGTCGACAGCTACGCCGACAACATCCAATATGATCCGAACGTGCAAACGAACATCGAGACCGCGCTCGGGACGGTGCGGCAGGATGTGAGCAACTATGCGACGTTTTGGGCGCTGATCCCGCCGCTGGTGGCGATCCTGCTCGCGCTGATCACGAAGGAAGTGTATTCGTCGCTGTTCCTCGGCATTTTGTGCGGCGGCTTTATCTATTCCTTCAGCGCGGCGGGCTACAATTTTGAGACCACCTTCACCCATACGCTGCAGGACGGCTTTATCTCCAGCATCGCCGATTCCTACAACATCGGTATTTTGATCTTCCTTGTGATGCTCGGAGCGCTGGTCGCGATGATGAACCGCGCGGGCGGTTCGCGCGCCTTTGGCCGCTGGACGACCCAGCACATCAAGACCCGTGTGGGCGCGCAGCTCGCGACGGTGCTGCTCGGCGTGCTCATCTTCATCGACGACTATTTCAACTGCCTGACGGTCGGCAGCGTCATGCTTCCCGTGACGGACAGCCACAGGATCTCCCGCGCCAAGCTGGCCTATCTGATCGACGCCACTGCGGCCCCGATCTGCATGATCGCCCCGATCTCCTCCTGGGCGGCGGCCGTTTCCGAATACGCGGAAGGCACGCAATACAGCGGACTTGAGCTTTTCTGCCGCGCCATCCCCTTCAACTTCTACTCCC
>JAFTBJ010000160.1 GCA_017455295.1 Clostridia bacterium | reverse complement strand
CCGGCCAAATAGTCGGCGTATACCTTCAGGAAATCTTCCGTCTTGCTGATGCTGACGGCGGATTGCTCGCCGTCGTTTGTCATAAGCAGATAGCGGCTCGCCGTCATCGGGTACAGCTCGACGGTCATCGGATCGCTGCCGTCGTTGAATGCGAGCGTCACCGAAAGCACCGGCGTGCCCGAGGCGGCCGCGCCCGGGTCGGCATCCCCCAACCGGCGGATACCGATCAACTGCTGATACACCTTGCGGAAATCCGCCGTGTCATGCTGCTTGCCGCCGATGGTCACCTGCAGGTTTTCGTCCACATTCTCCTTGTCGGGGAAATGCGTCAGCTCCATCACGGTCGTCTGCCCGTTTTCGTTCACAGTCACCGACGACACGGTCGCAATATCCCGCAAAAAGAGCAGCTTGCTCGTTAGGTCGATATACTGCCACTGAGCCCATGGCACCTGCGACGCCGCCAGCAAATACACCGCGTCGATCCCGTCGACCAGCGCATAATAATTGCCGTTTTCGTCTTGGTTGCCGAGCAGGATCATATGCTCACGATCCTGTTCGTGCTCCATTTTTTTGCTGTCCGCTTTCGACACGCGGACGACCGCCGAGGTAAACGCCGCGGTGGAGGCCGGATCGGTCAGGCCATAGGACGCGAGCGTCGCTTCATCGGGATGCACCGCCGCAACACCGCTCGCCGTCAGGCTGGTCATGGCGGTCGACGGTGAACTGAACAGATCGGAATCGATCGCCCGCACATACGGCGCGGTCATCACATAGGCCGACACATAGGTCATGCCGGGATAGTCGCCGTTCACATCGAGGCGGATATCCACCCGCTGTTTCCGACCGCTTCCGGCCAGCCGCAGTTCAAGAAGCTGCGCCGTGCCTTCCGTGTCGTCCGACGCGACAGCAGGCGCGACGATCAGCGATTTGCCGATCAGCGACAGGCCGCTTGTCTGGAACGCTTCGGCCGTCTCGGTATCCACAATATAGATGTGGCTATCCCCGTCCACTTGGGCATAATAACCGGTGTCATACGGCGTCTTGCTGCCGAAGACGACCGTCGCTTCTGTCCCGTCCACATAGGAAGCGGTGAACTGCGCCGACGGAGAAGAAAAGCCATAGGCTTCGGCCGCTTCGGCGTTCTCGACGACCGCGAGCGCCGAAAGCCCCGCCGCGTCCTTGCAAAGCGCTGTGATCGCCGTGCCGTCGGGCGGGAGATCGGGATAATCGGTCACCGCCATCGTGCCGTCGTCGCGCGGACGGATCTCAAAATGGCCGGTCGCATTCGTGATGGTCAGCGCCAGCACCGGCGCGTCGCCGATGGAGGCTTTGTCGAGCAAGGGGATCGTATCGTCTCCGGCGGTCGTGGTGGTCGTCTCGGTCTCGTCGTTCGCTCCGCCGGTCGGCAGCCACACAAGAACGCCCGCCACCGCGGCGATGATCACCAGCACGCCGAGCGCAATCAGCAAGGTGCGAAGTCGTTTGTTCATAGACGCCGCCTCCGCAAAAAGACCGCGATCGCGAGGACGATCATCAAGACCGGCAGCACGCCGATAAAGAGGATGGTCAGCACGGTCGACGTGACGCTGTCCCCGAAATCGAGCGTGTCCTGCGTCAGCGACCGGCTGGAAATTTGCAGAATGCTGTTGATGCCGGTCAAACCGCGGAACGCGTTCAGGAAGAGCGCTTCATTCTGCGCGGACGGCAGGCTCTCAAGCAGCGACGAATAGAGGAAATCCTCGCTGCCGAACACCATCACGTTGGTGGTATAATATTGATTGTCGTTGTTGTCGTATATACGCGCCACGGTATACGCCGCCCCCACGATCGGGTATTCGTCGGCCGGAACCAGCGAATCCTGGCCGGTCGCCGCGCCATCCTCGCCATAGGCGGACGCAAAGCTCTGCAGCCGGGCGGTTTCGCCAAAGGTAACGAGCGGCTTGCTGTAGTTGCTCTCCTCCGCGCTGTCGGTCAAATGCAGCGTCAGCGGGCGGGTATACACCGACAGCACGCGAGACTCGGTGAGATCCGCCGTGTAGTCGGTTGAGGCGATATCGGCATAGGTGTAATACGGATTGCGATTATACACATTCGCGCCGTCCGTTTCACAGACGATGCTCTCCCCCACCTCGATGCCGTATTCGTCGTTCAAAAACGCGCACAGGTTGGGGCAGGCGGCGCGATAGCTCGTGAATACCAAGAGATCCTTTTCCCGGTGGCCGCCGTTGTCAAGCCACGAGCGGATACGGGCGATCTCCTCGTCGGAATAGTCGGCGGTCGGCGCGACGATCACAAACACGTCGGTGTCCTCGGTCGGCTCCTCCGACGCGGTGATGTCCAGCGTATCCACCCGGCAGCCGTTGCTGGAGAGCACCGCCGTCACCGACGACACGAATTCCTCCGCTTCGCCGTGACCGCTGAGCATCGCCGCCGTTTTCAGGTCATTGGTACTCACGAGGTTGATCTTGGTCGCCACCGTCCGCTCCACTTCCGACGTGTAGGTATAGGTGTAGGTCGTGTAGTCGGCGCTTTGGGTATAGAGATCGTTGATCGCCATTTTTTCAAAGCGATCGCCGCACAAAAACAGGATGTCGTTTTGCGCGACCCCGTACGTTTGATACGACGCGGCGAGCGTCGGGTTGTTGTCGAGATCGACAAACGAGAAGCTCACCCGGCCGCCCGAGCGCAGGCGATATTGCTGCAGCGTGTTGTAAAACTGCGACAGGATCGTGTTGAACACGTCGCTCGAAGTGGACGGCGACGTAAACGCCGTTTCCTTTGCAAAGATCACGATCTGCACGTCTTTGTCGAGCGACTCGGCCAGTTTGATGCTTTCTTCCGACAGGGTGTAGGTGCCGTCTGCCGTCAGGTCGACGGTCAGCGGGAACCGATTTTCGAGCGTATCCGCCAGCACATTGAGCAGCAGTATCGCCGCGATCACAATCACGATGGTGATCGCCGCCGTCGTGCCGTACCGCATTTTGCGGGACAGGCGTTTGGCGGAAGGAGTCGATTGTTCGGTTTTATTCATCTTTGACTCCTCCTTTCTCACGCCCAGCGTTTGCGGTCAAATACGTGTACGGTCAGGAAAAGGAACAGCGCCTGCAGGCTGAGGAAGAAAAACACGTTGTCGTAGTTGATCAACCCCTGCGTGAAGGAGGTGTAGCGGCCGTATACGGATAAGAACGAGATCACTTTGAGCATCCACTCGCTCGACGAAAAGAGCGAGGAAAACATATCGATCACCATCAAAAACAGCGAAAACGCGAAGGTGGTCAAAAAAGCGATGATCTGGCTTTCGGTCAGCGACGAGAAGAAGATACCCGCCGCAATGACGGTACCTGCCAGCAGCAGCATCCCGACGTAATTGCCGAGGATCACCATGATGTCCGGCGTCACCTGCGTCGCGATCACCAGCGTATACACAAACGTGATGCACAGCCCGAGCGCAAAGAAGAGCAGCGCCGCCAAAAATTTGCCCAGCACAATGGAGGTCAGCCGAACCGGGGCTGTGAGCAACGCCTGTTCGGTGCGCTGCCGCTTTTCCTCGCTAAACGACCGCATGGTCAGCACCGGCAGAATGACGAGCATCACCGCGCCGACCAGCAGAAAGCTGTACACGCCGCTGAGTGACGAGCTGCCGCCCCACAGGTTGTAGGCGCTGAACAGAAAACCGGACACAAAAAACAGAATCGCCAGCGCCACATAGCCGATCGGCGTTTTGAAGTAGGCGCGAAACTCGCGCAAAAATATCGCTTTCATTCCGCCGTCCCTCCTTTGCCGGTCGCCCCCGGCTGCGTGAGCAGCAGGAAGATTTCTTCGAGTGATTTTTTCTTGGAATAGGACGCAAGCAGCGGCCAATGCCGGTCGGCCAGCCGCTCAAACAGCAGATACCGCACGTCCTGCCCTTCCTCCACGGTCAGCATATAGTCGACCGCTCCGCCGCGCTCGCGCAGCGTCTCCACTTTTTCCACATGCGGCAGCGCCCGCAGCAGGGCTTCCACTTCGCTTTTCGGGCCGTCGATGGTCACCGTCAGCCGCCGATCTCCGGCATACCGCTCAGACAGTGCCTGCGCCGTATCGTCCGCAACGATATGTCCCTCGCTGATGACCACGATGCGGTTGCACACCGACTCGATCTCCGACAAAATATGCGAGCTCAAAATGACCGTGTGCCGTTTGCCGAGGCTCTTGATGAGCGAGCGGATCTCGATGATCTGCGTCGGGTCGAGGCCAACGGTCGGCTCGTCCAAAATCAGGATGGGCGGGTCGCCGATCAGCGCCTGCGCCAGTCCAACACGCTGTTTATACCCTTTGGACAGATTGCGAATCAGGCGGCCGTATACATGATCGATCTTGATCAGCCGCGCGATCTCCGTCAAATGCTTCTCCCGCGGGAGCTTGCACCGCTTGAGCTGATACATGAATTCGAGATATTCCTTGACCGTCATATCCTGATAAAGCGGCGGCTGCTCCGGCAGGTAGCCGATAAGCGCTTTCGCTTTGTCCGGCTCTTCCAGCACGTCAAAACCGCCGATGCGGACCGTGCCCTCGGTGGCTGACAAGTAGCCGGTCAAAATATTCATCGTGGTGGATTTGCCCGCGCCGTTCGGCCCGAGGAACCCGAGGATCTCGCCGCTCTCCACATGAAAGTCGATCCCGTCGACCGCTGTGTGCGTGCCGTACCGCTTGACAAGTCCCTGCACGTCTATCATACCGTATGCCCCCTTATTCGATCGTCGCCGCTTCGATCTCGATCGTACTGCCGATGCTCTTGAGCGAATCGTCCCGCAGGGCAACATACGCCGCATTGATCACAAAATATGCGCTGGTATACTGCCCCGCCGGCACCCGCACAGGCGGGTCGAATGTGTCAAATCCCTGCTCCGCGATCGTCTCGTTTTTGTCGTTGAACACGCGGATCTTCAGGCGATTGAGCGTCTTGTCCGTCTCGGTGCCGTTCGACAGCGACAAGGTCACCGCCAGATCGCCTTCTACAGTGTAATACGCTTCGGTGATCAGCGCCTTGACCCCTTCGTCGGACAGCTCCGGCTTGTTGCCCTCGTTTTTAAAATAGGTTTTCCCTTCTGCTTTGACCGCTTTGCTCGAGCGATCTTCCTCGACCTGCTGCGTATTGCTGCTCGGGGTAAGCGTGCCCGCCCGCTGCGACATCGCCACGCCGATTGCGAGCAGTACGAGCAGCAACGCCAAAAAAGAGCCGACCACGATCAGCACCGTCCGCACCGTCTTGCGCTGCTCGGCCGCCGCCTTTTGTGCGGCGTGCGGACTGAGCGGCTTTGCCGCCTTTTTGGGCTCCGGTTTGGGTGCGCGGACAGTCCGCACATGCATCTCTTCCTGCAGGTTGTCCTGTTCCTCCGCATCGTCCGGCAAAGACACGGTCTCTTCCTGTTCGGGAAGCTGCTGATCCAGCTCTTCAAAATCGTCTATATAATGATGATCCGCCATAATAAAAGTGCCCTCCTTCGGGTACGATCTGCGGCCATACAGCCGTTTAATATCATACACGAAAAAAGGGCGTTCGTAAAGGTTTTTTTCAAAAGTTAACGGTTATTTTACGGATCGCGCATCTGTCACAGCATCGCGCTGACGTTGTCGGTCAATTCGTTGACGCTTTTAAGCGCCTTGTTCACGCTTTTGCGCACCTTCTTTTTGTTGCTATGCAGATAGGCATATCCCACCATCCCCGCCGCGCCGCCGATCGCCATGCCGACGCCGAGGCCTTTGATCATCTTCATCGTGCTTTTTGTCATGTTGCTCTCTTCTTTCTCTGCTTGATTTTTGCGGCATGACGGCCGCCCTTATACAGTATCCCGCTTTTGTGCAAAAAATATGCGAAAACGGTTGCCAAATCGCCCGATGTTGCGGTACAATATAGTCACGCTTTGTGAAAGGATTGGAAATCATGCCTGTTTTGAATATCGTGCTGGTCGAGCCGGAGATCCCGCAAAACACCGGCAACATCAGCCGCACCTGCGCCGCCACCGGCGCGCGGCTGCATCTCGTGGGGCCGCTCGGCTTCACAATCGACGACCGCAAGCTCAAGCGCGCCGGGCTGGATTACTGGCACCTGCTCGATATCACCTATTACGACAGCCTCGACGATTTTTTTGAAAAGAACGACGGCCCGTTTTTTTATTTTTCCACCAAGGCCGCTCATGTATACTCCGACGTCTCCTATCCGGACGGCGCCTATCTGCTGTTCGGCAAGGAAACGCGCGGCCTGCCCGAATGGCTCTTGCGGCAGGATCCGGATCATGCGGTGCGGCTGCCGATGATCGACGACGACGCGGCGCGCTCGCTGAATCTGTCGAACACCGTCGCCGTCGGCGTATATGAGGTGCTGCGCCAGTGGGGGTTCCCGCAACTTCGCACACAGGGGCATCTTTCTGACGCATAACGACGCCTAGCAATTCTACACCGTTTTTAATATGACAATTTAGAATTTAGAGAGTAAGGAGAATTCCCATGACCATTCGTGATGCCATCACCTATTACAAAGAGAATTTTGCAACGTTGTGGAAAGACGAAAAATATAAATGGGTCGCTATACAGCAATTTCAGAAAAACTGGGATATCGACGCCGCCGATTTCAGCGGCATGCTGGAAGAGTCGTTCCGTCTTTCCGACAATCTTTTGCAAGGCGCCATGTATTATCCTTATAAAATGATCAGTCATTTTTCCAAGCAGAATTCGGAAACGATGCGGGAATTGTTTCGCGTGTTATACAACGAGGAGCTGCCGCTGTCTGTGCGGCTGCCGAAATTTCGAAAAGGCTGTGACGACCTTCTGAAAGCCTACCGCGAAGCATCTCCCGACCGCGAAAAAGCCAAACATCATTTTCAGGATCTCCGGGCGATCTGCACGTATCTCGCATTCCGGTATCCTGACACATACTTCCTGTTCAAATCGAGAATGTACACCCGGTTCCGCGATCTTGTCGGCTTTGAAGAAACCAGCCGGGAATCCGATCCGGATCTTCAAAAATATGACAATTACATGCGTCTGTGTCAAGCGGTTTTGAAAGAGATCAAAGAGGATGCGGGTTTACAAGAGATGCTGCACACGCAGCTGAAAAACGACCCCGCATGCTATACCGATCCGCAATTTCATTTGCTGGCGCAGACCATCATTTTCATCGGCGCCGCAGTCGGCGAACAACTCGACACCACCCTATCGCCGGATAACCGGGCAGCCGTCGCAGATGACGATGTAAAAACGACGCATTACTGGTTATATTCTCCGGGCGACAGCGCCGCCATTTGGGACGAGTGCTATCAAAACGGCTTTATGGCCATCGGCTGGGATGAGATCGGGAATCTTACCACCTACGACAGCAAGGATGCTATGAAGCAGGCCATGAAAGACCACATAGATTCTTCCATGCCGTATAAAAACGCGGCTCACGCAACGTGGCAATTTGTTCATGAGATGAAGCCCGGCGACATTGTCTTTGCCAAAAAGGGCATGCACCTGCTTGTTGGTCGCGGCGTTGTGGAGTCCGGCTATGAATTTGACCCGAATCGGCCGCATTATCGCAATCTTCGCCGTGTCACGTGGACACATAAAGGCGAATGGCCGCACCCCGGACAAGCGGCTATGAAAACGCTGACCGATATCACGTCCTACACCGATTACGTCGAACAGCTGAATGCTTTATTTGAAAGCGATACGGCGGACGACGTCGAGCAGGCGGTCGTGGAATACCCCGCCTACGATGCCGACGATTTTCTTGAAGACGTATTTATGGAAGAAAGCCGCTACCAAGACCTGGTATCGCTCGTGCGAAACAAAAAGAACGTCATTCTGCAAGGCGCGCCCGGCGTCGGCAAAACCTTTGCCGCCAAGCGCCTGGCCTATTCCATGATGGGGGTCAAGGATCCGAACCGCGTCAAAATGGTGCAGTTCCATCAAAGCTATTCATATGAAGATTTTATCATGGGCTTCCGTCCATCCGAAACCTCGTTCAAACTCAAGCGCGGCGCGTTCTATAATTTCTGCAAGGAAGCAGAAATCGACAGCGAAAATGAATACTTCTTTATCATTGATGAAATCAATCGCGGCAATCTGAGCAAAATTTTTGGTGAGCTGCTCATGTTGATTGAAAGCGATAAGCGCGGCGTCAAGCTGCAGCTGCTCTACGAGGATGAGCTGTTCTCCGTTCCCGGCAACGTGTATATCATCGGCATGATGAACACCGCCGACCGTGGACTCAGCATGCTGGATTATGCGCTTCGGCGACGTTTTGCATTCTTTGAAATGAAACCCGGATTTGATACCGCCGGATTTCAAGCCTATCAGGCGGGCTTGGCGAGCAACAAAATGGATCGTCTTATCCGCTGCGTCAGCGATCTCAACCACGTGATCGCTGATTCTCTTGGCGAGGGATTTTGCATCGGACACAGCTATTTCTGCAATTTGAAGGAAGCGACCGATCAAGCACTCTCCGGCATTGTGGAATTTGAGCTGATTCCGCTTTTGAAAGAATATTGGTTTGACGAACCCGACAAAGTCAAAACCTGGATCGACCGTTTAAGGAGCGCTATCAAGTGATACCGATTCAAAATATTTACTATATGCTCTCTTATGCCTTTCACGTGCTGCGCGAACAGGACTATAAAAACATCGAAACCGAACCGTTTGATAACGTCGCGGAGCTGTGCGCCGCCATTCTGGCAAAAGGCGTCGCGCTGCAGCTCAAGCGCGGACTTTGGCGGGAGTATATAGAAAAGACAGAACCGCTGTCTTCTCCGCGCGGCAAAATACAAGTCACCGATTCGATCAAGACCTGCAGTTTATTAAAAACGCAGCTGGTCTGCTCGTATGACAATTTTTCAGAAAATGTCTATATGAATCGGATTCTCAAGACAACCATGATGATCTTGTGGCGCGCCGACATAGCAAAAGCGAGAAAAAAGGACTTGCAAAAGCTGCTGATATTTTTCGGGGACGTGGAAGTACTCCACGATCTGCATTCCATTAACTGGAACATGTCCTTCCATCGCAACAATCAGACCTATCGCATGCTGATCTCCGTCTGTTATCTGGTTATAAACGGCCTGCTGCAAACGACCGCAGACGGGGCTACTCTCATCATGGATCTTCTGGATGAACAACGGATGTGCCGGTTATATGAAAAATTCATTCTGGAATACTACCGCAAGGAATTCCCGCAGCTTTCCGCCAACGCATCGCAAATTCCGTGGGCGCTGGATGACGGCAAGGGCGATATGCTGCCCATCATGCAATCCGATATCACGCTTTCCCGCGGCAACCGGGTCCTGATCATCGACGCCAAATATTATGCGCATACCACTCAGGAGCAGTACCATGCACGAACCCTACACTCCGGGAACCTCTATCAAATTTTTACGTATGTAAAAAACAAAGAAGCCCAACCCGCCGATATCCCGCGCAAGGTTTCCGGCATGTTGCTGTATGCCCGGACCGATGAAGCGGTGCAGCCCGACAACGTTTATCAAATGAGCGGTAATACGATCTATGTACGAACACTGGATCTGACCGGCGATTTTGCCGCGTTATCGGCTCAGCTGGACGCCATCGCCAAGGAATATTTTGAACTAGACGGCTAACGCGATTTTCAAAGATTGCAAATATCCCCCTAAAAACAAAGAAAACGCTTGACAACCCTTTCGGAGTATGGTATAGTATCTTTTGCAATTAAATATGGGAGAGTTCCCGAGTGGCCAAAGGGGGCAGACTGTAAATCTGTTGTCAGTGACTTCGATGGTTCGAATCCGTCCTCTCCCACCAAAAAGAAAAAGTCGCGTCAGCGGCTTTTTCTTTTTGTTCTCTTCACTCTTCTCTCTTCGTTCTTCACTTTTCTCTCCGTTCCCCTCCGCGACTTTTTCCAGTGAAGAGAGAAAAGAGAAAAGAGAAGAGAATCGGTAGCTTTGCTCCGCAAAGCATTTCGTTTGTTGAAGAATGGCTTTCAAAACTCAGCATACCCGTGATCAAGATCGACGCCACACATTCAATTGAAGATAATGTTGATTCTGTAAT
>JAFTBJ010000159.1 GCA_017455295.1 Clostridia bacterium | reverse complement strand
GATTCGGATACGGCTTGTTTACGGTTATTATGATCTTTACTGCCCGCAAGCTTTGCAGGCTTTGGGACGAACGCGCGTCAAAGGTGAAAGAAGCGGAAGAAACGCTATCCGGTTCTGCCGGGGAGTTATCCGAGGAGCCTGTTCCCATCGTCAACGAGTGGATCGCCGAGCATATGGCTATTCAAGAAACGTCGGAAGAAATACCGGAAGAAGCGCCGGAGATTGAGCCGGGACCGGTTGAAGAAACGACGGAGGTCGAGCCGGAACCGGTTGAGCAGGACGATGCGGAAGATGAGCCGATCCCGGATAGACCGCTGTTTTGCCGCAGATGCGGCGCCAAATTATATGAAGACAGCCTCTTCTGCAACAAATGCGGAACGCAAATAAAGGAGTAGTTTTCGTATGAAATGCAGCCATTGTCGGCGCACGCTGCCGGATGACAGTGCGTTTTGTCAGTATTGCGGTTGGAAAATAGAATTTGTCCAGTTGCAATCGAATGCACAAGACAGGGCGGACGGCGACGCCGAATCGAGAGAGGAATACCCTTCGGGTACGAACGCCCCGGATCCGGCGGGCCCCCTTACAAAAGAATCGTTTGATGCGGCGCTCGCGCAGGCATTGGATGCCGTTCGCGCGGATATGAACACTCCCAGTCGGGAAAAGGCCAGGTTTTGTCCCCGCTGCGGCGGCAGAATGGACAGCAAAACCAAAACATGTACCGTGTGCGGGAAATCACGGTTCCCGACAAGGGTCATCCTCCTCAGCGCCTTGTGGGCCATTATTATCAGCGGTGTGGCCGCCCTTATTCTGTTGACGATTTTTTTCATAATTCCCGAAATATAATACGGGTGCATGTGTCGGCTTTGTTCCGCGCTGACACATGCACCCGCTTTTTTATATTTTGTGGGACGTTCAAAAAATATTTTCCGGCAGCGGGCGGGAGGTGGTGATCCACAGCGTCAGCCGCGCGCGGACGCGGGCAAGCGCCTCGGCGAAGCCCGCCCTGTCGCCGATGGTGGCCAGAGCGGACAGGGCCCGCGCTTCCTCGAGCAGCGTGTCCATCGCGCCGTGATAAACAAAATAGGGGAAAAAGCCGGTCGCCTGTTCGGCGCTTTCGGCAAATGCTGCCGCGGCTTGTGTCAACTGCGGGTCGCCGTCGTCAAACGCGGCTTCGAGCGCGTCGCAATCCTGCAAAAGTCGGTCAGCAACATGGCATTCGACCACAACACTGCCAACAGAGACGGCGGCCACCAACACGAGCAGCACGGCAGCGGTGATCACGCGCTTCATTGGATCGCCTCCTTGGGGATGATCGTGTAATGCCCGGCCGCATCGGCGGTTACCATCAGCACCGCCTCCTTTTGATGATGCTGTCGCTGTAAAGCATCCAGCACGTCCTGTTCGGTGATGTCGCACGCCTGCATCGCCCAGTCGCAGCATTGGCCGTCTGCAAATACCACCAGCGGCATCCCGTGGTCGGGCGGCAGATCGCCGCCAAGATCTTCGCGCACAAGCGCCCGCTTTGCGATAACGGGATAGACGGTGATCTTGCCGTTTGTCTCGGCAATCGCGGTCTGCACGTCGCGCAGATCAAAAACGTTTTGCTGTCGCAGTCCTTCTGTCAGATCCTCAACCGACAGCCGCAGCTTTTTGAGTACCTTTTGATCTAAATGCCCTTTGTGGATGAGCACCATTGGGTTGCCGCTGATCAGCCGGGAGATGCCGGGACTTTTGAGCATCCATGCCGACAGCAGAATCTCGGCGGCGACCAAAATGAAAATGGGGATCAGCCCGTTCAGGAGCGGGATGCCGTTTTCCTGGATGGGGATGGATGCGAGATCGGAGATGAGCAGCGTGACGACCAGCTCGATCGGCTGCAGTTCGCCGAGCTGCCGCCGCCCCATGATCCGCATCGCCGCGATCAGCACCACATAAATGATGATCGTGCGCAGCGCGGTGATCGCCATATACCCGCCTCCCTTTGTTGCTTTTTAACAAGAGTATGGGCGCTCCGGCGAGCGGGTATGCAGATTTATAAAAAGAAACCGCCGCGTTATGCGATATAACGCGGCGGCCTTACACCAACACACTTAAATTTTCAAAATCCGCGCTTCATAGGGACGCAGCGTGTCGCCGCCGTTCGGGTAGTTCGCCAGCAGCGCCTCGGTATTGGCCGGAACGATGGTCGGCAGCGGAGCGGGCGTGTCCGCAAAGCGGACGACCACCAAGCGGACGTCGCCGTCTTTTTCGCGGCGATAGACGGCGGTGCCATCTTCGTTTTGCAGCAGCTCAAAATCGCCGTGCAGCAACACGGGATCGTTCTGCCGCAAGCGGAACAGCTTGCGATAGAACCACAGCACCGAGTTTTCGTCCGCTTCTTCCGCCGCCACCGTTTTGGTAGGATCGAAATCCGCGACGATCCACGGCGTGCCGGTCGTGAATCCGGCGTGGGCGGAACCGTCCCAGGGCATCGGCACGCGGGAGTTGTCGCGGCTGCCGAAGTTCATCATCTCGAGCAACGTCTGCTCGTCGTAGTCGTTCTCCATCTCGTGATAGGCGTTGATCGTCTCGATGTCGCGATAGTCGGCGAGCGTCGGGAAGGTGGGGTTGGCAAGTCCCAGCTCCTGCCCTTCATACACCACCGCCACGCCGCGCATGCCATAAAGCAGCGCCGCCAGCATGGTCGCACTCTCGAAGGGATAGCGGTCGTCGCCGAAGCGGGACAGCGCCCGCGGCTGGTCGTGGTTTTCCATCACCAGCACGGGGTAGCCGTCGTCCTTGAGACCGTATTCCCATTTCGCGAGGATATCCACAAACGCCTTGCGATCGACGTCGCAGCGGCGGAATTTGTCCCAGCCCACCCGGCCGAGCATCAAATGTTCGAACTGGAAGGTCATGGTCAACTCGCCGCGCGCTTCGCTTGTCATGAGGAGCGTCTGCGCCGGGGTCATCCCCCACGTCTCGCCGACAGTGAGCGCCCCGTGCGGGCCGAGCGCCTTGACGTGCAGCTCATGCAGATATTCGTGCAGATGCGGCCCCATGCCGGGGGCGTCGGCGGTGAAATCCTTGGAGATGGAGTTGATCACGTCGCAGCGGAAGCCGTCCACCCCCATATCCAGCCAGTAGTTGATCATGTCGGCGATCTCCTGGCGCACCTTCGGGTTGTCCCAGTTGAGGTCGGGCTGCTTGCGGGAGAAAAGATGCAGATAGTATTGCCCCGTTTTCTCGTCGAATTCCCACGCCGACCCGCCGAACGCCGCGCGCCAGCCATTCGGCTCGTGGCCGTCGACCGGGTCGCGCCAGATGTAGTAATCGCGATAAGGGTTGTCGCGGCTTTGCCGCGCCGCTTCAAACCACGCATGCTCGTCCGAGGTGTGGTTGACCACAAGATCGAGCAGCAGGCGGATGCCGTTTTGATGCAGCGTGTCGAGCAGCGTCTTGAAGTCGTCAAGCGTGCCGTATTCCGGCGCGATGCCGCGATAGTCGGAAATATCATAGCCGTTGTCGTCGTTGGGGGATGGGTAGCAGGGGGACAGCCACACGGCGTTGATGCCGAGGGCTTTGAGATATGGCACTTTGGAAAGAATGCCGGGAATGTCCCCGATGCCGTCGCCGTTTGAGTCACAAAAACTCTTGGGATAGATTTGATAAATGACCGTTTCTTTTTGCCAGGTTTGCATAAGGATGCGCTCCTTTCAAGCGGTAAAGCCGGGGCGTCCGGCCTTTTTTTTATTATATCACATCGCCGACCGATTTTCCAGAGGGATTTTTGCGGTATTCCGGGGCGTTAAAGCAAAACAAGCACGCCCATGCGGGCGTGCTTGTTTTGGTGCCGCCGACCGGTTGCTTGAAGGCAGAAATGTCTTCTCGTCTTTTGGTACTGACAAAACCGGAAGTTTCTTCAGCGCCACGGCGGGGAAACGTGCCACCGGCACGTTTCCTAATCCGCCTTTCGATTCCGGGGCGTTAAAGCAAAACAAGCACGCCCATGCGGGCGTGCTTGTTTTGGTGCCGCCGACCGGTTGCTTGAAGGCAGAAATGTCTTC
>JAFTBJ010000158.1 GCA_017455295.1 Clostridia bacterium | reverse complement strand
TTTTCCGCATCCGCGAATTTGAGCAGATGGAGCTCGAATTCTTCTGCAAGCCCGGCACCGATCTTGAGTGGTTCGCGTTCTGGAAAGACTATTGCCATAAATGGCTGTTGAACCTCGGCATCAAGGACGAGAATTTGAAGCTGCGCGACCATGAGCAAAAAGAGTTGTCGCACTATTCCAACGCGACCACCGACTTCGAGTTCCTGTTCCCGTTCGGCTGGGGCGAGCTGTGGGGCATCGCCGACCGCACCGATTATGACCTGACGCAGCACAGCAACCATTCCGGCCAGCGGCTCGAATATTTCGATCCCGAGACGAATGAGCACTATATCCCCTATGTCATCGAGCCGTCGCTCGGCGCCGACCGCGTGTTGCTCGCGTTCCTCTGCGACGCGTATGACGAGGAAACGATCGACGAAAAAGACACCCGCGTCGTGCTGCGGCTGCATCCGGCCCTGGCGCCGTTCAAAGCCGCCGTGCTGCCGCTGTCCAAGAAGCTTTCGGAGCAGGCAAAAGAAGTGCAAAACCGCCTGTCGCCGCTCTTTATGGTGGACTATGACGACGCCGGGTCGATCGGCAAACGCTATCGCCGCCAGGACGAGATCGGCACCCCCTTGTGCATCACCTACGACTTCGAGTCGGTGGAAGACGGCTGCGTCACCGTGCGCGACCGCGACACGATGCAGCAAGAACGCATCGCCATCGACAAGCTCGCCGATTACATCGCGCAAAAAATTTCTTTTTAACGAACAACCTGAAAAAGCGCCTCTCCCGGGCGTTTTTTCACTTAAACAGGAGGAATATATATGCTTGGCAATTTTCGATATCACAACGCGACGACGCTCTATTTTGGGGAGGATTCTCTGCAATACCTGAACGATGAGCTGCAAAAGTACGGCCAGACGGTGCAGCTCATCTACGGCGGCGGGTCGATCAAGAAAAACGGCGTGTATGACGCGGTGACGGCGATCCTGAAAGCAAACGGCAAAACCATCGTGGAGGACGGCGGGGTCATGCCCAACCCGACGGTGGACAAGCTGCGCGAGGGGGTCGCGATCGCCAGAGCCAATCAGGTCGATCTGCTGCTCGCTGTTGGCGGCGGATCGTGCTGCGACTATGCGAAAGCGGTGTCGGTCTCGATTTATTGTGACGAAGACCCGTGGGACAAATATTTCGTTCGGTTTGAAGAGCCGACCTGCAAGGTCGTGCCGGTCGGCTGCGTGCTGACGATGGCGGGCACCGGCTCCGAGATGAACGGCGGATCGGTGATCACCAACCACCAAGAAAAACTGAAGATCGGGCACGTATTCGGCGACGACGTGATGCCGAAATTCTCGATCTTGAATCCGCGCTTTACGATGTCGCTGCCCAAGCGGCAGATGGTGGCCGGCATTTACGATATTTTCAATCACATCTGCGAGCAGTATTTTTCCGGCGAGGACGATAACGTCAGCGACGATCTCGCCGAAGCGCTGATGCGGTCGGTGGTGCGCAATTCGCTGGTCGCGAACGAAGACCCGCAAAACTATGAGGCGCGCTCCAACATTATGTGGGCGGCAACGTGGGCGCTCAACACGCTGATCTCCCGCGGCAAAGCGGGCGATTGGCGGGTGCATATGCTCGGGCAGGCGGCGGGCGCTTATACCGACGCGACCCACGGCATGACGCTGGCCGCCGTGTCGCTGCCGTACTATCGGTATATCCTGCCTTATGGCGTGAAGAAATTCGCCCGGTTCGCCACCCGCGTGTGGGATGTTTGCCCCGACGGCAAGACCGAGGGGGAGCTCGCCGAGGCGGGGCTTGCGGCGATGGAGAATTGGATGAAGACGCTGGGGCTTGCGATGGATCTGCGCTCGCTCGGTGCGACCGAGGAGATGATCGAGGGGATCGCCGACGCCACGTTCAATCTGGACGCGGGGTATAAAGCACTCACCCGCGACGAGGTCGTGCAGATTTTGAAAGCGAGCCTGTGATCCTATGACCGTTGTCAGGCGGTCAATTCATGCGCGGTGCAAGCCGCGCAATTCACGCCGCTTCGGCAATTCATGACCGTGAAACGGTCCATTCATTGATTTTGACAATCCCTCCGGCATCGCGCAAAATGCCGACGGAAAACAAATAAATCGCTATAAGGAGGAATACGATGGAGAGCATCAGGCTAAATAATGGGCTCACCTGCCCGGTCGTGGGGATCGGCACGTTTTTGCTCTCGCCCGTTGAAGCCGAAACCAGCGTGCGCGAAGCACTCAGGATGGGATATCGGCTCGTCGATACGGCGGCGGCGTACCAAAATGAGCGGGCGGTCGGCCGCGGGATGCGGGACAGCGGTGTTTCGCGCGACGAGGTGTTTCTTTCGACCAAGATCTGGCCGTGCGATTATGAAAACCCGCACGCGGTCGAGGAGACGCTCGAACGCCTCGGCGTCGAGTATGTCGATCTGCTTTATGTCCATCAGCCCGCCGGAAACTGGCTTGCCGGATACCGGTTGATTGAAAAAGCGTATCGCGAGGGCAAAGCAAAGTCGATCGGCATCTCCAACTTCGAGGGCGACTATATCGCCGAGCTCAAAACCAAATGGGAGATCGTGCCGCAGTTTATTCAGGTGGAGGCGCACCCCTATTTTCCGCAGGAGGACCTGCGCAAGACGCTTGATAAATACGGCATAAAACTGATGTCGTGGTATCCGCTTGGGCACGGCGACAAGGCGCTGATGGAAGAGCCGATCGTGGTGCAGATCGGCAAAAAGTACGGCAAAACCGGCGCTCAGGTGATTTTGCGGTGGCACACGCAGATGGGATTTGTCGTGATCCCCGGCAGCAAAAATGTGGAGCACATCCGGGATAATCTGGCGATTCTCGATTTTAAGCTGACCGAGGAGGAGATGGCGCAGATCGCGAATCTTAACAAAGGCGTGCGTTATCATCATCGCACCGCCGAATCGCTCGCGCGGTACGCCGCGTGGCGTCCGACGTTTGAGCGGGCATAAGCATCGGCACGGGAGCGTGCGATGTGCCGGAGTGTTGCCGACAAGGAAGATGGCGCACAAATTTTTGGCGAGCGCATGCCTTCTCCTTGAGGAGAAGGTGGGTGAGCGTAAGCGAACCCGGATGAGGTGGAACAGAATACCCGTCGCTGATTTTAGCGCTGATTTTGATTGACACCTCATCAGTCTCGGCGTTACCGCCTCGACAGCTTCTCCTCGAGGAGAAGCCGTAAAAGCACGTTGTCATAATTTGACGGACTATCACGATTTTTCGGTATCCCTTGCGATGTTCACATCGCGCCAGCGCCACTATGGGGCAACTCGTCAAACCAAAACAATCAAACAGCCGCCGCGT